>DASZZB010000172.1:0-14373 GCA_035545115.1 Solirubrobacterales bacterium
CTCGGCGGCACGCTGCAGGAAGTACCCGTTGCGGCCCTTCAGGGCGGCCCCACGGAGGCCGAGACCGTGGGGGAGGACACTTTGATCCGGACCCGATTCAAGGAGTGGTGATGTTCACCGGACTGGTGCAGGACATCGGCAGCGTCGAGAGCGTCGAGGGCGGCGCCGAGGGGGCACGGCTGCGGATCGCGACCCGGCTGGGGCCGCAGATCGGCCTCGGCGACTCGATCGCCGTCAACGGCGTCTGCCTGACCGCGACCGCGGCCGACGCCGCCGGCTTCGCCACCGAGGCGATGAACCAGACGCTCGAGGTCACGGTGATCGGCGCTCTGGTCCCCGGCGCCCGCGTCAACCTCGAGTTGGCGACGCGAGCCGACGAGCGCCTCGGCGGCCACATCGTCCAGGGCCACGCCGACGGCTCCGGCCGCGTGGTCGAGGCGACCGAGGACGGCTTCGCCCGTCGCGTCCGGGTCGAGCTGCCGCCCGAGCTGCTCCGCTACGTCGTCGACAAGGGCTCGGTCGCCCTGAACGGGGTCAGCCTCACCGTGGCGGCGCTCGGCGAGGGCTGGGTCGAGGTCTCGCTGATCCCGGAGACGCTGGAGCGGACCAACCTCGGCGACGCCGCCCCCGGCGACACCTGGAACGTCGAGGTCGACGTCGTCGCCAAGTACGTGGAGCGGCTGCTGTCACCATTCGCGGGAAAGGAGCAAGCGTGAGCCAGGAGACCGAGATCACCGACGGGACCGACATGACCACCGACGAGCAGACCGGCGGCGCAGACGGCGAGAGCGCCTTCGCGACGATCGAGGAGGCGATCGAAGACATCCGCCGCGGCCGGATGGTCGTCGTCTGCGACGGCGAAGATCGCGAGAACGAGGGCGACCTGGTGATGGCGGCGCAGTTCGCGACGCCGGAGGCGGTCAACTTCATGGCCAAGGAGGCGCGCGGGCTGATCTGCCTGGCGCTGACCCCGGAGCGCTGCCGCAAGCTCGGCCTCAACCTGATGGCGGCGAAGAACGAGGCGCCGCTGCAGACCGCCTTCACGGTGACGATCGAGGCGGCGGGCGGGGTCAGCACCGGCATCTCCGCCCACGATCGCGCCCACACGATCCAGGTCGCGATCGACCCCGACTCGGGGCCGCGCGACCTCGTCGTCCCCGGCCACATGTTCCCCCTGCAGGCGAAAGAGGGCGGCGTCCTCGAGCGCACCGGCCACACCGAGGCCAGCGTCGACCTCGCCCGCCTCGCCGGGCTGATCCCGGCCGGGGTGATCTGCGAGGTGATGAACGACGACGGCTCGATGGCGCGGGTCCCCGACCTGATCCCCTACTGCGAGAAGCACGGGCTGAAGATGATCACCGTCGCCGACCTGATCGCCTACCGGCGGCGCACCGAGAAGCTGGTCGAACGGGTGGTGGCGACGGCGCTGCCGACCGCCTTCGGCGACTTCACCGCGGTCGGCTACCGCTCGCTGGTCGACGACAAACACCACGTGGCGATGGTCAAAGGGGAGGTCGACGGGGCGAAGGACGTGCTGGTCCGGGTGCACAGCGAGTGCCTCACCGGCGACGTCTTCCACAGCATGCGCTGCGACTGCGGCGAGCAGCTGGAGGCGGCGCTGGCGATGATCGAGCGCGAGGGCCGCGGCGTCCTCCTCTACCTCTCGCAGGAGGGGCGGGGAATCGGGCTCTTGAACAAGCTGCGCGCCTACAAGCTGCAGGAGGAGGGCGCCGACACGGTCGAGGCGAACCTGAAGCTGGGGCTGCCCGCCGACCTGCGCGACTACGGGATCGGCGCCCAGATCCTCGGCGACCTCGGGCTCTCGAGTATCCGGATCATCACCAACAACCCGAAAAAGATCGTCGGCATGGAGGGGTACGGGCTCTCGGTCACCGAGCAGGTGCCGATCGAGTCGGCCCCCAACGTCCACAACGAGGCCTACCTGCGCACGAAGCGCGACAAGATGGGCCACATCCTCCACCACCAGGGACTCGACCTCGACGAGGAAATGCTCCACGAAGAGGGCGAACGCGACTCCGAGCGGAGGCGCGACGGCGGTGGGCATGGGGGCCGCGACGGCGATGGCTGAGGGGGGCGCCTTCCTCGAGCGGTTCGACCCGGCCGAGCGCGAGGCGCTGGCGACGCTCCGCTTCGCGGTCGTCATCGGCCGCTTCTACGAGGAGCTCGCGCAGCGGCTCGAAGCGGGCGCCGACGCGGGCTTCGAGCTGGCCGGGGTGCGGAGCGGCCGGATCGAGCACCTCTCGGTGCCGGGCGCCTACGAGCTGCCCTTCGCGGCGAAGCTGCTCGCCGAGACCGGCGACTTCGCCGGGGTCGCCTGCCTCGGCGTCGTGATCCGCGGCGAGACCGAGCACTTCGACTTCGTCTGCGCCGAGTCGGCGCGGGGGATCCAGGACGTCCAGCTGGCGACCGGCGTCCCCTGCGCCTTCGGCGTGATCACCTGCGACGACATGGCCCAGGCGCTGGCGCGGGCGGGTGGCGACAAGCGCGACCAGGGGCGCAACGCGGCGCTCACCGTCGCCCGGATGGCCTTGCTGAAGCGCCGCGTGGCCTGACCGGCTACCATCTCGCGTCCGATGGCAAAGGTATGTCACAGCTGCGGCAAGAAGCCCGGATTCGGGCAGTCCCGCAGCCACTCGATGGTCGCGACGAAGCGCCGCTTCGACCCCAACCTGCAGAAGGTCCGGATCGAGGAGAACGGCCGCCCCGTCCGCGCCTACGTCTGCACCCGCTGCCTCAAGAGCAACAAGGTCACCAAGGCCGCCTGAGGCGGCGTGGGTGCGCCTCGCGGCGTCCTCGGTCGCGACGCTCGGGTCACGCACTGGAGTGCGCTCCCCTCGCGTCGCTTCCTGCGTCCTTGCGAGGCTGGCCCACGCCGCCTCAGGGGCTACTCGCTCTCGGTGGCGACGGCCGGTTTCGGGGCGCCGTCGGCGGGGGTCTCGGCGGGCTCGACGGCGAGGTTCGGCAGGATCCGGGCCAGCCACTCGGGCATCCACCAGGCGCGGCGGCCGAACAGCTGCATGATCGCCGGGACGAGGACCGAGCGGATGATCACCGCGTCGACCAGGACCGCCGAGGCGAGGCCGAGGCCGAACAGTTTCACGATCCGTTCGTCGCCGAGCAGGAAGGAGGCGAAGACCGTGATCATGATCGCCGCCGCCGCGGTGATCACCCGCCCGGTCAGGGCGAGGCCGCGGGTGACCGCCTCCGAGGCATCCTGTTTGTGCTCCCACTCCTCGTGGATGCGGGACATCAGGAACACCTCGTAGTCCATCGAGAGCCCGAAGACGATCGAGAACAGGAAGATCGGGAAGAAGGCGATGATCGGGCCGGTGTTGTCGACCCCGATCACGCTCGCCCCCCAGCCGAACTGGAAGACGGCGACGACGATGCCGAAGGCGGCGCCGATGCTCAGCAGGTTCATCAGGATCGCCTTCAGCGGCACCAGGACCGAGCGGAAGACGGCCATCAGCAGGATCGCCGAGAGCAGGATCACGACGCCGATGAAGAGCGGCAGCTTTTCCGAGATCGCGTCGCCGAAGTCCTCGAAGATCGCGGTGATGCCGCCGACGTGCAGGATCGTGCCGGTCTTCGCCTCGATCGGCGGGATCACCTCGCCGCGGATGTGGTCGAGCAGGCTGGTCGTGTCGGCGCTCTGCGGTGAGGTGGTCGGGTAGACCTGGCAGATCCCCACCGTCTTCGCCGAGTTGTAGGTCACGTCGGTGACCGAGGCGACACCCGCTTCGCCGCCGAGCGTCGAGCAGAGCTGTTCGATGCCCGCCCCGTCGCCCTTCTGCGGCAGCTTGGCGACCATCGTCAGCGGGCCGTTGAAGCCGGGGCCGAAGCCTTCGGCGAGCAGGTCGTACGCTTCGCGGGTCGTCTGTCCCTTCGGATTGGTGCCCGCGTCGTTGACGCCGAGGCGCAGCGACAGGGCCGGGATGCAGAGGATGAGCAGGAAGACGCCGGAGACGATCGCGGCGGTCCATGGCCGCTGCTGGATCCAGCGGCTCCAGGCGTACCAATGGGTGTCTTCGCGCATCGTGTTGCGCCCGCCGGAGAGCCCCGGGATCTTCCACTTGTTGACCCGGTGGCCGACCCAGGCGAGCAGGGCCGGCAGCAGGGTCAGCGCGCCGATCATCGTCAGCAGCACCGAGAGCGCGGCGGCGACGGCGACGCCGTAGAGGAAGGTGATGTTCAGCAGGAACATCCCCATCAGGGCGATGATCACCGTGGTGCCCGCGAAGAGCACGGCGCGCCCCGCGGTGTCCACCGCGCTGATCGCCGCGTCGCGCGGCGCCAGCCCTTCGTCGAGGTTGTTGCGGAAGCGGGTGACGATGAAGAGCGCGTAGTCGATCCCGACGCCGAGGCCGATCATCGCCGCCAGGATCGGGGCGAAGCTCGCCGTCTTCAGGACGTAGGTGGAGAGCGTCACCAGGCTCAACCCGACCCCGAGCGCGAACAGCGCGGTGATGATCGGCAGCCCCATCGCCACCACCGAGCCGAAGGCGATCAGCAGGATGATGATCGCCGCCAGCAGGCCGATCCCGAACGAGGAGTCGCCGCCTTCTTCTTTCGCTTCTTCGATCGGCTGGCCGCCCAGCTGCACCTCGAGCCCGTTGCCCGCGACCCCCTGGGCGGTCTTGATGATGTGTTCGGTGCTCGACTTGGCGAGCTTGTTGGGGGCGACGTCGTACTGGATCGTCGCGTAGGCGATCTTGCCGTCCGCGGCAACCGCGCCGGCGCCGCCGATGCCACCGTAGGGGCTGGCCACTTCGGTGACGTGGGGCTCTTCTTCCACCTGCCTGAAGACGCCTTCCATCTTCTTCCTGACCTGGGGCGATTCGACGCCGCCGGGCCCTTCGGCCTTGAAGACGATCTGCGCGGTGCCGCCGGACTGCTGCGGGAAGTTGTCTTCCAGCAGTTCGTAGGCTTCGGTCGAGTCCGAGGCGGGAAGTTTGAATTCTTCGGAGTAGTCGGCGCCCTTCTTGCCGGCGAGCATCCCGAGCGCGATCAAGGCGACGATCCAGCCGAAGATCACCGTCTTGCGGTGACCGGTGGTCCAGGTGGCGAAGCGGCGCATCGTTCTCCTTCCGTGGCTGGGTGCTGGTGGTCGCCCGGCCTTGACGAGACTAGGGCGGTCCACGGGAGCCTGCATCGGCCCCTGGGGGGAAATCGGGTGGAATGGTCGTCCACCCGAGGGTGGAGAGAATGAAGGTAGCGGTAATCGCGGACCGCCGCCCGCAGCCTGCCGTCGCGCCAGGCCACTAGGTTTAGGCCCCAGATGCCCGATCCGTCGATTGCCCGCTTCAGGCGGGTCGTCAGCTCTGCGTTGGCCTCCCTCGAGGCGCGGCGCCAGGAGGTGAACGACCTCAACGTGTTCCCGGTCGCCGACGGCGACACCGGCGACAACATGGCGATGACGCTGCGCGCGGTGATCGAGGAACTCGACCGGGTCGACGGCCAGGCGGTCGACGAGGTCGGCCGCACGACGCTGGTCCAGGCGCTGGCGCGGGCGGCGCTGATGGGGGCCCGCGGCAACTCCGGCGTGATCCTCTCCCAGATCGTCCGCGGCGCCGCCGAAGAGCTCGCCTCGCGCCCCGGCGAGCTGGTCGACCCGCTGCTGGTCGCCGCCGCCTTCGCCTCCGCCGCCGATGCCGCCTACGACTCGGTCCGCGAACCGGCCGAGGGGACGATGCTGACCGTCTTCCGCGAGATGGCCCACTCGTTGACCCGCCAGCTCGCCCACCTCTCGGCCGACAAGCAGCGGCTCGGCGCCGACGTCTCCGAAGCCCAGCAGGACGCGATCCTGGCCGAGGTGCTGGAGCGGGCGATCGCCGACGGCGAGCGGGCGGTGGCGCGGACGCCGGAGCAGCTCGAGGTGCTGCGCGAATCCGGCGTCGTCGACGCGGGCGGCCACGGCCTGGTGCTGATCATGGCCGGGATCGTCGCCGGCCTGCGCGGCGACGGCGCGGCGCTGCCCGAGGTCGCCCACCGCGAGCCGCCGC
This sequence comes from Solirubrobacterales bacterium, assembly GCA_035545115.1. GTDB lineage: Bacteria > Actinomycetota > Thermoleophilia > Solirubrobacterales > 70-9 > VAYN01. The sequence goes on from DASZZB010000172.1 coordinate 6,024, forward strand.
GGCTGACCCGCCCGCACCACGAGGACAGCCGCTTCCGCTACTGCACGAACTTCATCGTCTCCGGCGCGGGGCTCGACGACCGCGCGGTGCTGCCGCGGCTCGAGGCGCTCGGCGACTCGGTCCTCGTGGTCGGCGACGAAGCGACCCTCAAGGTCCACGTCCACACCGACCGTCCGGAGGCGGCGATGGCGCTCTTCGAGGGGGCGGGCGAGGTGACCAACGTCGACGTCGCCGACATGCGCCAGCAGGTCGCCGAACGCGACGCCCGCCTGGCGGGCGGGCGGACCGGGGTGGTCGCCGTGGCGGCGGGGGAGGGGCTGGAACGGCTCTTCGCCGAGCTCGGTGCGGACGTCGTCCCCGGCGGCGAGACGCTCAACCCCTCGACCTCCGAGCTGCTCGCCGGGATCCACGGGGCGAGCGCCGAGGAAGTCCTCGTCCTGCCCAGCTCCTCGAACGTGATCATGGCGGCGGAGCGCGCCTGCGAGCTCTCCGAGAAGCCCGCCCGGGTGGTGGCGGCGACATCGCAGCAGGCGAGCCTGCTGGCGCTGGTCGAGCTCGATCCGGCGGCGACGCTCGACGAGAACGCGGCGCGGCTGGAGGCGGCGCTGGCGGAGATCGCCACCGGTGGCGTCGCCCCGGCGGCCCGCGACGACGCCCAGGGCCGCTTCAAGCGCGGCGACGCGGTCGGCTTCTCGGACGGTGAGATCGTCGCCTGGGGCGGTGCCGGGTCGACTCTGCTGACGACGATCGAGGTGCTCGCCGCCGAGGCCGAGATCGTCACCGTGATCGGAGGCGCCGCGGCGCCGATCCCGCTCGACCAGGTCGACGCCCACGTGCCCGACGGGGTCGAGCTGGAGAAGCACGAGGGGGGCCAGCCCAGCTGGTGGTGGCTGCTCGCGGCGCAGTAGCGATGCGCGGCTTCGCCGGGATCGGCGAGCCGAGCCGTGCCGAATTGCTCGGCGCTCCCGTCCATTGGCCACGCCCGAGCGTCCTGGAAGCCGGCATCGAGGTCCTTGACGGGGTCGGCCCGAAGCTCGCCGATGCCGCGAGGCGGGCCGGCATCGCCACCGTCGGCGACGTCCTCTACCGCTTCCCGCGCAGCCACCGCGACCGTCAGATCCGTCAGCTGGCGACCTTGGAGCCCGGCGAAACCGGGACGATCCAGGTGCAAGTACTCGGCAACCCCCCGCGCCCTTTCCGCCGCGGAAAACTCACCATGGTCGGCGTCAAAGTAGGCGACGAATCCGACTCTGTACGAGCCACCTGGTTCAACCAGCCATGGGTCTCCGGGAAGCTCGAAAAAGGTTCGACCCTGCTACTGACGGGGAAACGATCCGCGAAAGGATTGGCGGTCCAAGAATGGGAGCTGGTCAGTCCCGCTGCCGAAAACGCCCCTCCGGTGGGTGGCGCCGATCATGAGGGCGAGCACGTATACCTCGCGCGCAGTCCTCATGATCGGGGACAGGACCCGCCGGCCGGAGCACCATCGTCCTTTGTCCCTGTCCACCCGGCGACCGAGGATCTTCCACCGAAGCGCATCCGTGAGTGGGCGGAGCAGGCGGTGGAGTTGGCGCCGAACGCGATCGAGGGGCTCCCGGCATCTCTGCGGGCGAAGCGCCGGCTCGGGTCCGTCTCGGCAGCGATCAAGGCTGCTCACTTCCCTGAATCGGCCGAGGAGTTGGAGGAAGCCCGCAGTCGCCTTGGCTTCGAAGAGCTGTTCTTGCATCAGGCACTCCTGGCGACCCGTAAGCGCAGCCATCGTCTCTCGCGTCCGGCGCCCCGCTTCGGACCTCCCGGCCCGAGCGTCGAGCGTTGGCTCGGGTCGCTGCCCTTCGTCCCGACCGCCGACCAGCGCACCGCCTTCGCCGACGTCGACCGCGACCTCGACGCGGGCGAGCCGATGCAGCGCCTGCTGATGGGGGAGGTGGGATCGGGCAAGACGGTGGTCGCCGTCTACGCGATGCTGCGGGCGCTCGAGGCGGGCCACCAGGCGGCGCTGATGGCGCCGACCGAGACGCTCGCCGAGCAGCACGCGATCACGCTCGGCCGGCTGTTGGCCGAGGAGGCCGTCCCGTTCGCGTTGCTGACCGGCGCCACGCCGGCGCCGGTCCGCCGCCAGGCCCTGAACCAGCTCGCCTCCGGCGAGCTGGGACTGATCCTCGGCACCCATGCGCTGATCGAGCCGACCGTCCGCTTCGCCCGCCTCGGCCTCTGCGTGGTCGACGAGCAGCACCGCTTCGGGGTCGAGCAGCGGCGGGCGCTCGACTCGAAGGGGGTCGCGGGGATGGCCCCGCACGTCCTCCACATGACCGCGACGCCGATCCCACGCACCCTGTCCCTGACCGCCTACGGCGACCTCGACACGACCGCGCTCCACCAGCTCCCGGCCGGGCGCAAGCCGGTGACGACGAAAGTGGTGGGCGAGGAGGATCGCGAGGTGGTCTACGAGTTCATGCGGAAGCGACTGCGCGAGGGGCGCCAGGCCTTCGTCGTCTGCCCGCTGGTCGAGGCCTCCGAGAAGCTGCCCGGCAAGGCGGCGGGGGAGGAGGCCGAGCGGCTGCGGCGCGGGCCGCTGCGGGATTTCCGGGTCGGGCTCCTGCACGGGCAGATGCCCTCGGCCGTCAAGGCGGAGGCGATGCGCGCCTTCGCCGCCGGGGAGACCGACGTGCTGGTGGCGACGACGGTGATCGAGGTCGGGATCGACGTGCCGAACGCGACCGTGATGGTGATCGAGGGGGCCGAGCGCTTCGGCGTCTCCCAGCTCCACCAGCTGCGCGACCGGGTCGGGCGGGGGGAGCACCCGTCGCAGTGCCTCCTCTTCGCGGCCGAGATGGGGGGGATGGCGCGGCGCCGGCTCGCCGCGGTCGAGCGCACCCGCGACGGCTTCGAGCTGGCCGAGGTCGACCTCGAACTGCGCGGCGAGGGCGAGATCCTCGGCACCCGCCAGAGCGGCCTGCCGCGCTTCGCCGTCGCCTCGCTGCCCGAGGACGGCCGCGCCCTGGTCGAGGCCCGCGAGGAGGTGCTGGCGCTGCTGCGCGAGCACGACTCGCTCGACGATCCCTCGCTCGGCCCCCTGCTCGAGGCCGCCCGCCGCCGCTTCGGCGCCGGCGCCGCCGACCCGATCCCGCTGTGAGAATCCGACGCTTGTCATCCAGGCGAGGACAGGCGTCGAGGCGATGCGCGTAATAGCGGGCGAGCTGAAGGGGCAGAAGCTGGTCGCGCCGCGAGGGTGGAAGGTGCGGCCGACCTCCGAGCGGGTACGGGAGGCGGTGGTCTCGACCCTCGCCGACCGGATCCCGGGCGCCACTGTGCTCGATCTCTACTGCGGCACCGGGGCGCTGGCGATCGAGGCGCTCTCGCGCGGCGCCGCCCGCGCCACCCTGGTCGACCGCGACACCCGGCCGGCGCTCGGCAACGTCCGGCGGCTCGGTCTGGGCGATCGCGCCGAGCTGATCCGCGCCGAGGCCGGTGCCTGGCTGGGGGCCGCCTCCGGCCGCCCGGACGCCCTCCGCTACGACCTCGTCTTCGTCGATGCCCCCTATAGACTCGCCGACCTCGTGGCCGAGCAACTGGACACGCATCTGCCCGGGGTGCTGGCTCCCGACGGGCGCGCGGTAGTCGAGAGCGGCGCCCGGCGGCCCCTGGCGATCGGCTCGCTGGAGCGCCTGCGGCAGCGCCGCTACGGCGCCGCCGACATCTCGATCTATCGGGTGGGCGAGCGATGACGGGCGACCATCGCAACGGCACCGTCGTCTGCCCGGGGACCTACGACCCGGTCACCAACGGCCACCTCGACATCATCACGCGGACCTCGAGGGTCTTCGACAAGGTCGTCGTCGGCGTCGTCAACAACCCGCTGCGCAAGAACCGGACCCTCTTCACCGCGGAGGAGCGCAAGGCGTTCATCGAGACCGCGACCGCCGGGCTCGGCAACGTCGAGGTGCAGGTCTTCTCGACCCTGCTGGTCGAGTTCGCCCGCGAGAACGACGCCCACGCGATCGTCAAGGGCATGCGGGCGATCTCCGACTTCGAGTACGAGTTCGAGATGGCGCAGCTGAATCGCAAGCTCGACCCGGGGATCGAGAGCATCTACGTGATCGCCTCGCCCCACTACAGCTTCCTCTCCTCGACCGGGGTGAAGGAAATGGCGACCTTCGGCGGTGACGTCGGCGACCTGGTCCCGCCGGCGGTCGCGACCGCCCTCGCCGAGCGCCTCGCGGACAGATGAGCCGCCCGGCAAGGTAGGGTTATCCGGCTCGCCCCCTCCTGGGCATCTCCTTGCAAATTTGCCCAGGCCGACTCTTTCTTGGCTAAAACCCCCGCATACACGTAGGCTTATCCACCGTTCATGGACGTCCTGGTCCTCATAGACAAACTTGACGACGTAGTTCACAACGCGCGGCCGGTCCCGTTGACCGACCAGGTGCGTGTCGACCGCGAGGAGATCTACGACCTCCTCGACCAGATGCGCGCGACGATCCCCGAGGAGATCAAGCAGGCGCGCTGGATCGTCAAGGAGCGCCAGGAGATGCTGGCCGAGGCCAAACGCGAGGCCGAGCGGATCGTCCGCGAGGCGCGCGAGCAGCAGGCCCGCCTGATCTCCGACGAGGAGGTCACCAAACAGGCCGAGCGCGCCGCCGACGAGATCGTCGAGGACGCCCGCAACCGCGAGCGCGAAATCCGACTCGGCGCCGAGGACTACGCCGACGAGATCCTCAACACGCTCGAAGTCAACCTGCAGAAGTTCCTCGCCGCCGTCCAGCGCGGGCGCGATCGGCTGGCGGGGCGTGAGGAAGAACCGGCGCCCGAGCTCGACCAGGCTCCTTAGGGGGCGTGGCTCGGAGGGGAGCCGGTCCCGGTCCCGAGCCTGCTCTCGGGGCGTCCAGCTGCGGAGTTCGCAGAAATGGCCGGATAGCGACCAGAACTGCGAACGCCAGGCGGTGGGCTACTCCAGCTTCAGGTCCTTGAGGGCTGACCAGCGGGGGTCGACCGGCTTCTCGTGTTCGTGGGCGGTCGGATCGGCGTCGTTCAGGGGCTCGCCGCAGACGGGGCAGAGGCCGAGGCAGTCGGGGCGGCAGAGGATCCGGGTGGGGAGGGCGAGCATCACGGCGTCGTGGGCCCAGCGGCCGATGTCGAGCTCGTCGTCGGCGACGTAGGGGCTGCGTAGCTCGGGGTCGGCGGCGCTCGTCTGGTCGACCTCGCGCGCCTCGACCTCGAGGTCGAGCGCGGCGGGGCCGAGGCAGCGAATGCACGGTCCCTCGATGTGGACCGGGAAGGTCAGCTTGAAGGCGAAGCCGCTGGAGTGGCGGGAGGCCTCGAGGCGGACGGGCGGCTTGGGCGGGTCGGCGAGATAGGTCTGACCGCCAAGCTCGAAGGGCGCCGGCTCGACCGCCAGCTCGATCCGCCTGCCCTCGCCGGTGGAGAGGTTGAGGCGGGAGAGGTCGACGACGGTCTCGAGTACTGGGGGCATACTTCGAGGTTACGGAATGTCCGATTTCGCCTGGAAACCCGACGGCTACCTGGAGATGATCCGGGGGGAGGTCCCGCGCTACGAGGAGCTGCAGGAGCAGGCGATCGCGGCGATCCCCTTCGCCCCGCAGCGGGTGCTGGAGCTGGGGATGGGGACGGGGGAGACGACCCGCCGGCTGATCGAGGCCTATCCGGAATCCTGGGTGATCGGGCTCGACTCGTCCCCCGACATGGTCTACCGCGCCCGCGAGATGTACGACGACGTGCAGCTGGCGCGAATCGAGGACCCGCTGCCGGACGGCCCCTGGGACCTGGTGATCGGCGTCCTCTCGATCCACCACCTGCGCGCCGAGCAGAAGCGCGAACTCTTCCGCCGCGTGCGCGAGCAGTCGCGGGCGCTGGTGCTCGGCGACGTGGTGAAGGCCGATGTCCAGGTCTGCGAGGTGACGCCCGATTACGACTTTCCCGAGACCGCCGCCGATCTCGCCGCCTGGAGCGGCGGTGAGGTCACCTGGGCGGCCGACGACCTGGCGGTCGTGCGGGCGGTCTACTGATCTCCGGCGCGCCGTCCTCCATCGACCTGTAGCATTCCGCGACCGATGGCCGTCCCGAAGAAGCGAACCTCGAGCGCCCGACGCGACAAGCGCCGCGCCCAGCACAAAGCCGGCAAGCCCTCGCTGCGGCGCTGCCCGCGCTGCCACAGCCCGGCGCTGCCCCATCGGGTCTGCCCGACCTGCGGCACCTATGCGGGCCGTGAGGTCGTCGACCACAAAGTCACCGACCCGACGGTGACCAGCGCCGACAGCTAACCCTCCCGTGGCGCAGAGCCGCCCGGTGACGATCGCCCTCGACGGGTTCGGGGCCGAGCAGGGTTTCGACGTCCTCGCCGAGGGGGCTCGTCGCGCCGCCGCCGACGGGATCGGGGTGCGGGTCTTCGGTCCGCAGCGTGCGCTCGGCCTCGACCGCGTCGCCGGAGTCGAGGTGATCCCGACCACCGAGTGGATCGGCAACGACGACGACGCCGTCCACTCGGTGCGCGAGCGCAAGGAGGCGTCGGTGGTGCGGGCCGCCGCCGACGTCGCCGCGGGCAACGCGGCGGCGATGGTCAGCCTCGGCTCGACCGGCGCGACGATGGCCGCCGCCACCTTCGGCCTGCGCCGATTGAGGGGCGTGCAGCGACCGGCGCTCGCCGTCCGCCTCCCCTCGCCGGTCAAACCGGTCCTCTTCCTCGACGTCGGCGCCAATGTCGAGGTCCGGCCCCAGCACCTGGTCCAGTTCGCCTTCCTCGGCGCCGCCTTCAGCGCCGCCGTGCTCGAGGTGCGCGAGCCGACAGTCGGCCTGCTGACGGTCGGCGAGGAGGCGGGCAAGGGCCGCGGCGAGATCGTCGAGGCGCACCGCATCCTCGCCGCGGCGCCGGGAATCAACTTCGCCGGCAACGTCGAGGGCGGCGATCTGCCGGAAGCGAAGGTCGACGTCGTCGTCACCGACGGCTTCACCGGCAACGTCGCCCTGAAGGTGATGGAGGGCTCGGCGCGGACCCTGGCCGGGGCGATCTCCGACCTCGCCCACCGCAACGTCCTCGCCGCGGCCGGCGGCCTCTTGCTGAAACCGGCGTTGGGCGGCCTGCGGCAGGAGTTCGACCCCGACACGACCGGCGGCGCGATCCTGCTCGGGCTGCGCTCGATCGCGATCGTCGGCCACGGCTCCTCCGGCCCCGAGGGGGTCGCCAACGCGGTCCGCCTCGCCGCCCGCACCGCGACAGTCGACGCGGTCGGGCGCACCGCGGCGCTGCTGCGCGAGGGCCGCGCCGGCCGCGCCGCCTTGGCCGTCGACGAGGCTGCGGGATAATCACGCGGATGGAGCGCGACGAAGTCATGACCCTGGTCCGCGAGCACCTCGCCGAGGAGCTCGAAGTCGACCCCGGCCGGATCGAGGAGGGGACCCGCTTCCGCGAGGACCTCGAGGCCGACTCGCTCGACCTCTACGAGCTGGTGATGGAGCTCGAAGACCGCTACGGGATCAAGGTCACCGAGGAGGAGGCGACGCGGATCTCGACGGTCGGCGATGCGGTCGCCTTCGTCCTCGAGCGGGCCCCCGCCTGAGATGGACGAGCGCGAGGCCGTCGCCGCCCTCGCGACGCTGATCGAGGACCTGCCGGCGGAGCTGCGCCGCCAGGCGCTCACCCACTCCTCCTGGACCGAGCGCCGCGTCGACTCCTACGAGCGGCTCGCCTTCCTCGGCGACAGCGTGCTCGGCCTCTCGGTCGCGGGCGAGCTCTACCGCCGCCTCCCCGACGTCGCCGCCGGCGGCCTGACCAAGATCCACAACCAGACCGTCTCCGGGGTCTCCTGCGCGGCAGTGGGACGGTTGCTCGGCGTGCCCGAGATGCTGCGCGCCAACGAGCCCTCCGACATCGTCGCGGCGATCCCCGCCGAGGTGTTGCTGGACGGCGAGCGGCCGTTGCCGGAGGCGACCGAGGCGCTGATCGGCGCCTGTCACGTCGCCTTCGGCTTCGAGCGCACGGCAACCGCGGTGGCAGTCGCGTTCGGACCGCGGATCGAGCTCGCCTCGGAGACGCGGATCGACTTCAAGTCCGCCCTGCAGGAGCTCCTGGCGCGACGCGGCGCGCGCGTCAGCTACGAGGTGACCGCCGCCACCGGCCCGCCACACCGGAGAACCTTCGCGGTGGCGGCGATCGTCGACTCCGAGCAGGTCGGCGCAGGCGAAGGGCGCAGCAAAAAGGCCGCCGAGCAGGTCGCCGCCGAGCAGGCACTGCGAGAGCTGGGCGGATAGCCGATCGGCCCCGGGCGGGCCCCGGCTCCATCCCGCCCCCGCCCCTGGTGGCGTTCGCAGTTAGCTGCGCTATGCGGAGCTAACTGCG
>DASZZB010000173.1:0-24298 GCA_035545115.1 Solirubrobacterales bacterium
CTTGGCCGTCCATGGGACGGCCAAGTCGGACCGCAACGGGACGCGGCGGGGAGCGTCGTCCCATCCGTCGCGGAGATGCCGCGAACCGCAGGGAAGACGTGCGCCTTCGTGGGGATCCGCGGTCCCCGGGATCGCCCTGTCGACCTTGACCACACCATGGTGTGGTCAAAGTCGGTTGCGTCTTCGTGACCGTGGAAGAAGCGTGGACTTCACGATCTCTCCCTCACGTCATCCGCGAGGTTCCCGGCATCTCCGTCACGACCACCGGCCCCGGGGGCGCCCGTCCGGCGCGGTCGTCCTTTCCGCGCCATGACCGGGAGGGGACGACCGCGTCCCGGGTCGTCCCCGGACCCCGGCGTTCCCCCGGACCCCGCCGTCCTCCCGAGACCCGGCCATCTCGGCGGCGGCCACAGCCTGCCCGGGTTGCCGCCGAGATGGCCGGGTCCCTTCTTCGTCCCTTTCCCGTCCCCGCCAGGACGGCCCCATCCCGACCGCCCCCTCGCTGAGCACCTACGATTGCTGCGTGTTTGCGGAAATCGACTTCGACGAGCGCGGCCTGGTGCCGTGCGTGGTGCAGGACGAGGCGAGTGCCGAGGTCCTGATGCTCGGCTACGTCGACGAAGAGGCGCTGCAATTGACGGTCGACACGGGGGAGATGCATTTCTACAGTCGCTCCCGCGGGGAGATCTGGCGCAAAGGCGAAACCTCGGGGGCGACGATGGCGGTGCGCCAACTTCGCTACGACTGCGACGGCGACGCGGTGCTGGCGATCGTGGCGCCGACCGGCGCCGCCTGCCACACCGGCGAGCGCAGCTGCTTCTACCGCGAGGTCGGCGGTTCGGCGTCGCCCGACAAAGACGCGCCGCCCGCCTCCGGCGAGCCCCGCCGCGCCGTCCACGAGGCGCTCCCCGCACTGGAGCGCACGCTGAGGAGTCGCGCCGCCGAGCGCCCCGAGGGCAGCTACACCGTCCAGCTGCTCGACGACCCGAAGCTGGTCGGGGAAAAGGTCGAGGAGGAGGCCGAGGAGGTCGTCCGCGCCGCCCGCGAAGAGACCGACGAGCGGGTCGCCGAAGAGGCCGCCGACGTGCTCTATCACCTGTGGGTGCTGTTGGCCGCGCGCCAGGTCCCGCCCGCCGCCGTCTTCGAGGTGCTGAATGCGCGCAGTCGCTGACCCCGCGCCGGGCCCGCCGCCGTCCTTCGTAGGGGAGGCGCGCTGATGCCGGTCGCGGCCGATTCCGAGCTGCGCCTCGAGCCGAGCCTCGAGCGCGCCCGTGAGCTGGCCCGCGAGGGCAACGTGGTGCCGGTCCGCGCCCGCTTCGTCGAGGACACCGAGACCCCCGTCTCGGCCTTCCTCAAGCTGCGCGCCGGGGAGCCCGAGGGCGCGCCCTGCTTCCTGCTCGAGTCGGCCGAGCAGGGCCAGGTCGGCCGCTACTCCTTCGTCGGCCTGCGCCCGCGCGCGGTGCTGCGCTGGGCGGACGGCGAGCTGCGGGAGTGGAGCGGCGAGGCGGCGCTCTCCGGCGGCGCCCCGACCAAGGTCGAGCCCGAGCCCGATCCCTACGGCGCCGTCGCCGCCCGCTTCGCCGCCTACACACCCGCCCCGGTCGAGGGTCTGCCGCCCTTCACCGGCGGCGCCGTCGGCTTCTTCGGCTACGACCTGGTGCGCACGGTCGAGCCGCTCGGCGAGCCCAACCCCGACGAGCTCGGCCTCCCCGACATGGCCCTGATGGTCACCGACGCGATGCTCATCTTCGACCACCTGCGCCACGAGCTGACGATCCTCGCCTGTGCGATCGCCGACCCCGACGAAGACATCGACGCCGCCTACGCCCGCGCCGCCGCGACGATCGCCGAGATGCGCGAGCGCCTCCGCGGCGCCGTCCCGCAGCCCGCCGCGCCGAGCGTGGTCGCCCCGCCCGAGTTCACCTCCAACTTCGAGCGCGAGGAGTTCGAAGCGGCGGTCTCGCGGATCGTCGACTACGTCCACGCCGGCGACGCCTTCCAGGTGGTGCCCTCGCAGCGCTTCAGCGCCGATGCCCCGGTCGAGGCCTTCTCGGTCTACCGTGGCCTGCGCGCGGTCAACCCGTCGCCCTACATGTACTACCTGGAGTTCGGCGACTTCCAGATCGCCGGCGCCTCGCCCGAGCCGCTGGTCAAGGTCCACGACGGGATCGTCGAGACGCGCCCGATCGCCGGCACCTCACCGCGCGGCAAGTCGGCCGAGGAGGACCGCCGCCTCGCCGAGTGCCTGATCAACGACCCGAAGGAGCGGGCCGAGCACGTGATGCTGGTCGACCTCGGCCGCAACGACCTCGGGCGGGTCTGCGAGTACGGCTCGGTCGCGGTCGACGAGCTGATGGTGATCGAGACCTACTCGCACGTCCTCCACATCGTCTCCCAGGTGTCAGGGAAGCTGCGCGACGGGGTGACGGCGATGGACGTGCTGCGCTCGGCGCTGCCGGCCGGGACGCTCTCCGGCGCCCCCAAGGTCCGCGCGATGCAGATCATCGACGAGCTCGAGCGGGTGAAGCGCTGCTCCTACGGCGGCGCGATCGGCTACCTCAGCTGGAACGGCGACCTCGACACCGCGATCCACATCCGCACCGTCGTCGTCAAGGACGGCCGCCTCCACGTCCAGGCGGGCGGCGGCACGGTCGCCGACGCGAAGCCGAGCTACGAGTACAACGAGTCGGTGAACAAGGCGCGGGCCGTCTTCCGCGCGGTCGAGGTGGCCTGCGCCCAGCCGGACTGGGCTTAAGGTCACCGACACATCATGCGCGTCCTCGTGATCGACAACTACGACTCCTTCACCTACAACCTGGTCCAGTACCTGGGCGAGCTCGGCGCCGAGCTCGAGGTGGTCCGCAACGACAAGGCCGCGGTCGGCGAGCTGCTGGAGCGCGGCGCCGACCGCCTGGTCGTCTCGCCCGGCCCCTGCACGCCCGCCGAGGCGGGGATCTCGGGCGAGGCGATCCGCGCCTTCGCCGCCGCGGGGACGCCGGTGCTCGGCGTCTGCCTCGGCCACCAGGCGATGGTCGAGGCCTTCGGCGGCAAGGTCGTCCAGGGCGAGCCGATCCACGGCAAGGACGCCGAGATCGAGCACGACGGCCGCGCGATCTACGCCGGGCTGCCGACCCCGATGGTCGCCGGCCGCTACCACTCGCTGGTCGCCGACCCCGATCTGCCCGACGAGCTCGAGCTGACCGCCCATCTCGGCGACGTCGTGATGGGCGCCCGCCACCGCGAGCTGCCCGCCGAGGGCGTCCAGTTCCACCCCGAGTCGGTGCTCACCCCACACGGCAAGCACCTGCTCGCCAACTTCCTCGGCGTGGCCGGCTAGGGATCGGGGAGGATCAGACGGTGCCCAACGACGTCGTCAGCCGTGCGATCGACGCGGTCTGCGCGGGCGAGAACCTGACCGTCGACCACGCCTCGAGCGTGCTTGCCGAGATCATGGAGGGACGCGCCGAGCCGATCCAGACCGGCGCCTTCCTGATCGCCCTGCGGGCGAAGGGGGAGACGGTCTCCGAGCTGGTCGGCCTGGCGCGGACGATGCGCTCGCTCGCCGCGCCGGTGCGGACGCGGCGCACCGACCTGGTCGACACGGCCGGCACCGGCGGCGGCCCCTCGACCTTCAACGTCTCCACCACCGCGGCGCTGGTCGCCGCCGCCGCCGGGGCGCCGGTCGCCAAGCACGGCAACCGCTCCAACACCTCCAAGTCGGGCTCCGCCGACCTGCTCGAGGCGCTCGGCGTCGACGTCGACCTCGACCCGGAGGCGGTCGGCCGCTGCATCGACGAGATCGGCTTCGGCTTCATGTTCGCGCCGCGCCACCACGCGGCGATGGCCCACGTCGGTCCCGCCCGCGCCGGGCTCGGGGTGCGCACCGCGTTCAACTTCCTCGGCCCGCTGACCAACCCGGCCGGGGCGACCCGGCAGCTGGTCGGGGTCGCCGACCGCCACTACCAGGAGACGATCGCCGAGGCGCTGATCGGGCTGGGCACCGAACGGGCGCTGGTGGTGAGCGCCGAGGACGGCGTCGACGAGCTCTCCCTCTCGGCGCCGACCCGGGTGATCGAGGTCTTCGAGGGCCGCACCGCGGAGTGGTTCGTCGAGCCGGGCCAGTACGGGCTGGCGCCGCTCGAGCTGTCGGAAATCGCGGGGGGGACGCCGACCGAGAACGCCGCCGCGACCCGCGCCGTGCTGGCCGGCGAGCCGGGCCCGCGACGCGACATCGTGCTGCTGAACGCGGCCGCCGCGATCTACGTCGGCGGGCTCGCCGCCGACCTCGAGGACGGCGTCGGCAAAGCCGCCGCGGCGCTCGACTCGGGCGAGGCCGCCGCCCTGCTGGAGAGGCTGATCGCGGCAACGGTCGCCGCGGCCGGGTAGCCTGTCCTCGTTCAAGTGGGAATCATCGACGAGCTGATCGACGGCGCCCGGGAGGGGGTGGACGCCCGCAGGCGCGAAGTGCCGCAGGCCGCGCTGGAGGCGCAGCTCGCCGGCCGCGGCGAGGACCGTCCCTTCCAGGAGGCGCTGGTGCGCCCCGGGCTCTCGCTGATCGCCGAGTTCAAGCGGCGCTCGCCGAGCGCCGGCGACATCGCCCCCGACGCCGACATCGGCGCCCGGGTCGGGGCCTACGAGCGGGGCGGCGCCGCGGCGCTCTCGGTGCTGACCGACGCGCCGCACTTCGGCGGGTCGCTCGAGGATCTGCGCGCCGCCCGCGCGGCGGCGACGCTGCCGATCATCCGCAAGGACTTCATCGTCGATCCCTACCAGCTCTACGAGGCGGCGGTGAACGGGGCCGACGCGGTGCTGCTGATCGTCCGGGCGCTCTCCGACCGCGAGCTGCGGGCTCTCTACGAGGAGGCGCGGGCGCTCGACCTCGACTGCCTGGTCGAGGTCCACGACGGCGAGGAGCTGGAGCGGGCGCTCGAGGCCGACGCCGAGGTGATCGGGATCAACAACCGCGATCTCGACGAGCAGCGGGTCGACATCCAGACGACCTACGAGCTGATGCCCGACGTCCCGGCGGGCAAGACCGTGGTCGCCGAGAGCGGCATCTCGGGGCGCGAGGAGCTGATGGAGCTCGACCGGGTCGGGGTCGACGCGGTGCTGATCGGCGGCGCGTTGATGCTCGCCGCCGACCCCGAGGCGAAGGCCCGCGAGCTGACCGGGGCCGACGAGACGCGCGAACACCGTTATTAGGTCCTAAGCTTCTTTAGGAAACTTTTGGACTTGCTTTAGGGGCGCGTCAAAGGCCTGGGGCAAGCTGCACGCACATGGACGAGAAACCGGACAAGCAGGCATCGGAGAGGAACGGCTTCTTCCGTTCCTCGTTCGGCTCGGCGCTGCTGGGGGGAGCCGTGGTGGCCGTGGTCGGCGCCGTCCTGCTCCTCACCGGCGCGGTCAAGTCGAGTGGCGGCGGCACCACCACGGTCGAGGAGCAGAGCGCCGCGCCGATCGTCTCCAAGTCCGGCGAAGAAGACGGCAACACCGTCGACGACATCTACAAAGTCGACGGCGACGGGGTCGCCTACGTGGAATCGCAGATCGAACCCGAGGAAACGGAAAGCTTCAACCCCTTCATCGAACCGGAATCGCAAGGCGGCGGCACCGCGACCGGCTCGGGCATCGTGCTCGACGACAAGGGGCACATCCTCACCAACAACCACGTGATCGAAGGGGCGAGCAAGATCGAGGTCAAACTCGGCGAATCCGACCACGAGTACACCGCCGAAGTGGTCGGCGCCGACCCCGCCTCCGACCTGGCGCTGTTGCAGGTGAGCGCGCCGACGAAGGAGCTCGACGCGCTGCCGCTGGGCGATTCCTCGAAGGTCGAAGTCGGCGACCCCGTGGTCGCGATCGGCAACCCGTTCGGGCTCGACCGGACCGTGACCACCGGCATCGTCTCGGCGCTGCAGCGGCAGATCCAGGCGCCCAACGGCTTCTCGATCGACAACGTCATCCAGACCGACGCGGCGATCAACCCCGGCAACTCGGGCGGCCCGCTGATCGACTCGGAGGGCGAAGTGATCGGCATCAACTCGCAGATCGAGACCGGCGGCTCCGGCTCCGACGGCAACGTCGGCATCGGCTTCGCGATCCCGATCGACACCGCCAAGGAAGTGATCCACGAACTGGAAACCAAGGGCAGCGTCGAACACGCCTACCTCGGGATCAAGGGCGGCTCGATCATCCCGCAGCTGGCCAAGGCGCTCAACCTGCCGGTCGAAGAAGGCGTGCTGATCCAGTCGGTCGAACAGGGTGGGCCGGCGGACAAGGCCGGAGTCGAAGGCGGCTCGACCCAGGCGACGATCGACGGCGCCGAAATCACCCTCGGCGGCGACATCATCGTCGAAGCCGACGGCAAGAAGATCGACAACATGGAACAGATCATCGAACTCGTCAACGGAAAGAAACCGGGCGACGAAGTCACGCTGAAGCTGCTCCGCGACGGCCACGAAAAGTCTGCGACCGTGACCCTGGGCAAGCGCCCCGCCAAGGTCGAAGAAGCCTCGCCGCAAGGCTGAGGGAAGCACACCGCCGCCCGGGGGGAGTCCGGCCCCCCGGGCGGCTCTTTCATTCCCGTAGGCTGGACCGATGCGGGTCAAGTTCTGCGGGATCACCAACCTGGACGACGCGGCCGAGGCGGTGCGGCTCGGCGCCTGGGCGATCGGGCTGATCCACCACGAGGAGTCGCCGCGCCACGTCGACGGCGCGACCGCCGCGCAGATCGCCGCCGCCTTCCGCCGCAAGTGCGAGGTGGTCGGGGTGTTCGTCAACCCGACCCTGGCCGAGGTCGCGCGGGCGGTCGAGGACGAGCAGCTCTCGATCGTGCAGCTGAACGGCGCGGAGGGAGCATCCTTCTGCGGCGAGGTGGCGCGGCGCACCGGCGTCAAGGTGATCAAGGCGATCCACGTCGCCTCCGCCGCCGACGTCCACGCCGCCGAGGCCTACCGGACCGATCTCCACCTCTTCGACCGCCGCGCCAAGGGCCTCTGGGGCGGGTCCGGCGAGAGCTTCGACTGGGAGCTGCTGCGCGACCGGCGCTCCGCGGTGCCGGCGATCCTGGCGGGCGGGCTGCGTCCCGACAACGTCGCCGCGGCGATCGAGGTCGTCCACCCTTACGCGGTCGACGTCGCCAGCGGCGTCGAGGCCGAGCCGGGGCGCAAGGACCACGCCGCGATGGCGGCGTTCTTCGAGGCGGCGCGGCCCGAGGTCGCCGAGTCCGGCATCCCCCAGGCATGAGCGCGGTCGAGCAGCGCTTCGGCCCCTACGGGGGCCGCTACGTGCCGGAGACGCTGATCGCGGCGCTCGACGAGCTGACCGCCGCCTGGGAGGAGGCGCGCGACGACCCCGCCTTCGAGGAGCGCCAGGATGCCCTGCGGCGCGACTTCGTCGGCCGGCCGACGCCGCTCTATCTTGCCGAGCGCCTCTCCGAGCGGGTCGGCTCGCGGGTGTACCTGAAGCGCGAGGACCTCGCCCACACCGGCGCCCACAAGATCAACAACGCGCTCGGGCAGACGCTCCTGGCGCAGCGGATGGGCAAGCGGCGGATCATCGCCGAGACCGGGGCGGGCCAGCACGGCGTCGCCACCGCGACCGCCTGCGCCCTGCTCGGCCTTGAGTGCGTCGTCTACATGGGCACCGAGGACATCCGCCGCCAGGCGCCCAACGTCGAGCGGATGAAGCTGCTCGGCGCCGAGGTGGCGCCGGTCGAGGCGGGGGCGCGGACGCTGAAGGAGGCGGTCTCGGCGGCGATCCGCGACTGGGTCGCCAACGTCGAGACGACCCATTACGTGATCGGCTCGGCGGTCGGGCCGGCTCCCTACCCGGCGCTGGTGCGCGACCTGCAGCGGGTGATCGGCGAGGAGGCGCGCGCGCAGTCGCTCGCCGCCGCGGGGACGCTGCCGCGCCGGGTGATCGCCTGTGTCGGCGGCGGCTCCAACGCGATCGGCATCTTCGCGCCGTTCGTCGAGGACGAGGCGGTCGAGTTGGTCGGCGTCGAGGCCGGCGGTGCCGGGATCGACAGCGGTCGGCATGGAGCCTCGCTGGGCGCCGGGACGACCGGCGTGTTGCACGGCTCGCTCTCGGCGGTGATCGCCGACGAGGAGGGGCAGATCCTCGAGGCCCACTCGGTCTCGGCGGGCCTCGACTATCCGGGGACGGGACCGGAGCATGCCTACCTGCGCGACACCGGCCGCGCGTCCTATTTCTCGGTGACCGACGACGGGGCGCTGGCGGCCTTGCGGGAGCTGGCCCGGCTCGAGGGGATCATCCCGGCGCTGGAGAGCTCGCACGCGATCGCCTGGCTGCTCGAGAACCCGCTCGAAGGGGACGGCTTCGACGTGCTCTGCCTCTCGGGGAGGGGCGACAAGGACCTTGCCGAGTACGTGCGCCGAGTGGGGGAGGCCCATGGCTGACGGTCCGGCGCGTGTCGCCGCCGCCTTTCAAGCGGCGAGGGACGAAGGGCGCGCCGCATTGATGCCGTACATGATGGCCGGGTACCCCGACCGGGAGAGCGGGCTGGCCGTCGCGCGCGCCTACGTGGACGCGGGCGCCGATCTGATCGAGCTGGGAGTCCCGTTCTCCGATCCGCTGGCGGACGGTCCCACGATCCACGAGGCCGACACGGTGGCGCTCGAAAAGGGAGCGACGCTGCGGACCGCGCTGGAGATCTGTGAGGCGGTCGGCGGGCAGGTGCCGGTGGTGTTGATGGTCTACGTGAACATGGTGCTGGCGCACGGGGGGGCGAAGGAGTTCGCGCGCCTGGCGAGCGCCGCCGGCGCCGCCGGGGCGATCGTGCCGGATCTGCCGCTGGGGGAGGCCGAGGACGTGCGCGAAGCCTTCGGGGCGGCCGGCCTGGCGATGGTGCCGCTGGTCGCGCCGACCACCTCGCCGGAGCGCCGCCGGCAGATCTGCGAGGTCGCGACCGGCTTCGTCTATCTGGTCTCGACCGTCGGCACTACCGGCGAGCGGGCCGAGGTCCCCGTCGCGCTGGCCGATCTGGTCACGGCGACCAAGGCCGACGCGGGGGAGACGCCGGTCGCGGTCGGGTTCGGGATCGGCACCGCGGCGCAGGCCGCCGAGGTCGGCAGGATCGCCGACGGGGTGATCATCGGCAGCCGGCTGGTGCGCGCCGCCGGCGAGGGCGCCGATCCGGCCGGATCGGCCGACGCGGTCGCCGCCTTCCTCGCCGAGACGCGCGTCGCCCTCGCCGGATAGGATGCCGCCCATGTTCTTGGCCGTCTGGACCTTCCTCGCCCTCGCCGCCACCACGATCATCTACGCCTGGCTCGGTCAGGGCGGCGGCGTCTCCGGGCTGATCTTCTTCGGCTCGATGCTGTTCGGCGTCATCATCAACATGGTGCTCGCCCCGAGCCGCGGCACCCCGGACTCCTGAGCCGGCGGTGCCGCGCCTCGCTCAGGCGCGGACCGCGACGATCTGCAGGTAGTCCGGTTCGAGCACCAGCGCCCGCTCGTCGTCGTTGATCGCCTCGAGATAGGCGCGCAGGTCGGCTTCCAGCGCCGGGGCGCCCTGCGGGCCGACCTTCTCGAAGGCGGCCTTCATCGGGCCGAAATAGGAACGGAAGAATTCGACGTAGTGGTCGGGGGAGCGGAACGCCTGGCGATTGACGAGGCGTTCGACCCGCAGCTCGGCGATCCCGTCGCCGAACAGCTCGCGCACGTGCTCCTCCTTGCCCCAGAGCACCGGTGGCGTGGTGCCCGGCGGCGGCCCGCCGGTGTGCTTGGCGAGCAGCCCGAAGAAGTCGGCCAGCTTGCCGTCCGGGGTCCAGTTCGCCATCCCGATCCGCCCGCCCGGCCTGACCACCCGCAGCAGCTCGGCCGCGGTGCGCTCCTGGTCGAGGGCGAACATCGCGCCGAAGATCGACATCGCGACGTCGAAGCTCCCGTCCTCGAAGGGAAGGTTCTGGGCGTCGGCCTCGACGAACTCGACGTCGAGCCGCTCCGCCGCCGCCCGTTCGCGTCCCCGCTCGAGCAGCGCCGGGACGAAGTCGCAGCCGACCGCGCCGCCCCAGGAGCGTCGCGCCGCCGCGATCGCCCCGTTGCCGCTGCCGCAGGCGACGTCGAGGACGCGTTCGTCGGGGAGGATCCGGAGCGCTTCGGCGAGGTTCTCGGCGACCACCGTGATCATCGCCGCGACCATCGAGAAGTCGCCCTCGGACCAGGTCCGCTGCTGGGCCGCGGTGATCGCGCTCAGGTCCGGAGTCTCGGTCATCGCTGTCTAAAGTAGCCCGATGCGGATCGGCGTGCTGACCGGAGGCGGGGACTGCCCCGGGCTGAACGCGGTGCTCCGCGCCGTCGTCCGCAAAGGGGTCGGCGCCCAGGGGCACGAGTTCGTCGGCTACCGGGACGGTTGGCGGGGGCCGCTCGAGGACGACCGTCGGCCGCTCGGCGTGCCCGAGGTGCGCGGCATCCTGCCCCGCGGCGGCACCATCCTCGGCTCCTCGCGCACCAACCCCTTCGCGCTCGACGACGGCCCGGAGCGGATCACCGCCAACCTCGAGGCGGCCGGCGTCGACGGGCTGATCGCGATCGGCGGCGAGGACACGCTGGGCGCCGCCTCGCGCCTCCACGCCGAGCACGGGCTGAACGTGGTCGGCGTGCCGAAGACGATCGACAACGACCTCTCGGCGACCGACTACACCTTCGGCTTCGACACCGCGGTGAACATCGCGATGGAGGCGATCGACCGCCTCCACACCACCGCCGACAGCCACCACCGGGTGCTGATCGTCGAGGTGATGGGGCGCCAGGCGGGCTGGATCGCGGTGCACGCGGGGCTCGCCGGCGGCGCCAACGCGATCCTCATCCCGGAGCGCGAGTTCGACGTCGACGCGGTCTGCGAGCTGGTCGGCCGCCGCTTCGCCAGCCACTTCGCGCCGATCATCGTCGTCGCCGAGGGGGCGCGGCCGGTCGGCGGCGTGCCGGACGCCGACGAGGCGAAGACCGATGCCTTCGGCCACGCGCGCCTGGGCGGGGTCGGCCACTGGCTGGAGGGCGAGATCGAGCGGCGCACCGGCAAAGAGACGCGGGCGACGGTCCTCGGCCACGTCCAGCGCGGCGGCACGCCGACCGCCTTCGACCGGGTGCTGGCGACGCGCTTCGGCCTGCACGCGATCGACGCCGCGGACGCGGGCCGCTGGGGGACGATGGCGGCGCTGCGCGGCACCGAGATCGAGCTGGTGGATCTCACCGCGGCGACCGGCGCACTGAAGACGGTCCCCGAGTCGCTCTACGCCGAGTCCGAGGTGTTCTTTGGCTGAGCACCCCCCGCCAGCTGTTCCTTATGCCGGAATAGTGGTGAAAAGGAACAGCTGGGCGGTGGCGCTGATCGCGTCGGCGATCGTCGTCGGCGTCGTCGGCGTCGGCGTGGCCGGCTGCGGCGGCGGGGACGCGCCGGGGGCGACGGTGAGCGTCTACGTCGCGGCGCCGCTCTGCCCGGCGGCGAAGGCGGAGCTTGCCTCGCACGGGGTGGCGGCGGGGCACTACCGTGTCGCGGCGCGCTGCCTGGCGCCGAGCGCGCGGGCCGGGGGAGGGGTGGATCTGGCGACGGTCGGCGCCAACTCGCGCCGCGCCACCGAGGACACCAGCGCGATCGCGACCCTCGAAGCGCCTGGCCCCGGCGACAAGTTCGCCCGTCCCATCCTCGAATCCGCCGGGGTGCCGCTGGTCCTCGCCGCATCCGGCCGCCAGGGCATGTCCCGAATCATCAAGGTCGTCGAAGGCGCGGGTTCATCCAGCGTCCGCGACTCGGTCCGCGAAGGCTTCGAACCCGGCTAACCGACGAGATTTCGCAGCGCCCCGTCGATCTCCGGGTACTTGAACGCGTAGCCGAGCTCCTCGGTCCTCCGCGGCAGCACCCGCTGGCCACCCTGGGCGACCTTGCCGAACTCGCGGCCGAATTTGACCTCCACCGCGAGGCCCGGGATCGGCAGCACGGCGGGCCGGTGCAGGGCCCGCCCCAGCGCCTGCGACCACTCCTTGTTGGTCACCGGGTTCGGTGCGGCGCCGTTGACGACGCCGCTCACCCGCTCGCTGTCGAGCGCCCAGGCGAGGATCCCGACCTCGTCGGAGAGGTGGATCCACGGCACCCACTGCCGGCCGCCCGCCAACGGCCCGCCGAGGCCCAGCCTGAAGGGGAGGAGGAGCTCGCCGAGGATGCCGCCGCCGGTCTCCATCACCTGACCGGTACGGACGATCGCCAGCCGCACGCCGGCCGCGTCGACCTCGTGCGCCGCCCGCTCCCACTCGATGCAGACCTCGGCGTCGAAGCCCGTGCCCGGCGCGCTCGACTCGTCGAGGACCTCGTCGCCGCGGTCGCCGTAGTAGCCGACCGCCGACTGGCTGACCAGCACCTTCGGCTTCCTCGCCAGGCCCTCGATCGCGCCGACCAGGTTGTGGGTGGCGACTTTGCGCGAGTCCATGATCTTCTTCTTCGCGTCGTCCGACCAGCGCTGGGCGATCGGCTCGCCGACCAGGTTGACGACCCCGTCGACCCCCTCGAAGGCGGCGTCGGTCGGCCGTTCCAGGGTCGGCTCCCAGGCGTGCCAGGTCATCCGCGGCTGCGCCGCGCGCGCCTTGTCGGGGTCGCGGGTGAGGCCGACGACCTCGTCGCCGCGTCCGAGCAGGTCCTCGCAGAGCGCCTTGCCGATCCGGCCGCTGGCGCCCGTGACGAGGACCCGCATCAGGTCGCCTCGACCGTGGCGAAGGTCCCGGTCTCCTCGCTGCGCCGGGCGACGCCGTCGCGTTTGGCCTCCTCGACCACCGCTTCGGCGACCTTCGGCGCGACTTCGCGGTTGAAGACGCTGGGGATGATGTAGTCCTCGGAGAGGTCGTCCTCGGCGACCGTCGCGGCGATCCCCTTGGCGGCGGCGAGCTTCATCGCCTCGGTGATCTGGGCGGAGCCCGCGTCGAGGGCGCCGCGGAAGATGCCGGGGAAGGCGAGGACGTTGTTGATCTGGTTGGGGTAGTCGGAGCGGCCGGTCGCCATGATCCGTACGTGCGGGGCGGCCTCCTCCGGCATCACCTCGGGGGTCGGGTTGGCCATCGCGAAGACGATCGCGTCGTCGTTCATCTTCGCCAGCGAGTCGGCCTGGATGATTCCGGGGCCGGAGAGGCCGATGAAGAGGTCCATGCCGTCGATCACGTCGTCGGGCCGGCCGTGGATGTGCTCGGGGTTGGAGTTCTCCGCGTACCAGCGCTTGGTCGAGTTCATCTCGCCGGAGGCGTAGTCGGCGCGCTCGGTCGAGAGGGCGCCCTGGCGGTCGACGCCGATCACGTCGGTGATCCCCGCCGCCAGCATCATCTTCGTCACCGCGACGCCGGCCGCGCCGAGGCCGACGACGAGGACGCGCAGGTCCTCGATCGGCTTGTCGACGATCTTCAGCGCGTTGAAGAGCGCCGCCATCGTCACCACCGCGGTGCCGTGCTGGTCGTCGTGGAAGACCGGGATGTCGAGGCTCGCCTTGAGCCGCTCCTCGATCTCGAAGCAGCGCGGGGCGGAGATGTCCTCGAGGTTGACGCCGCCGAAGGTGGGGGCCATCAGCTCCACCGCCTGGACGATCTCGTCGGCGTCCTGGGTGTCGAGGCAGATCGGGAAGGCGTCGACCTCGGCGAACTCTTTGAACAGCATGCACTTGCCCTCCATCACCGGCATCGCCGCCTCCGGCCCGATGTTGCCGAGCCCGAGCACCGCCGAGCCGTCGGAGACGACCGCCACGGTGTTCTTCTTGATCGTGTACTCGAAGGCTTTGGCGCGGTCGGCGTGGATGTCCATGCAGACGCGGGCGACCCCCGGCGTGTAGGCCATCGAGAGGTCGTCGCGCGTTTTCACCGGATACTTGTTGTGCATGTCGATCTTGCCGCCGCGGTGCATCTGCATCGTCCGGTCGATGTAGTCGAGTACCCGCGCGCCGCGCGTCGACCCGATCGCCCGCAGGATCCGCTCCCAGTGCTCGCGATCGGAAGCGTCGATCGTGAAC
Source organism: Solirubrobacterales bacterium (assembly GCA_035545115.1). Lineage (GTDB taxonomy): Bacteria > Actinomycetota > Thermoleophilia > Solirubrobacterales > 70-9 > VAYN01. The sequence goes on from DASZZB010000173.1 coordinate 14,004, forward strand.
TCGCGCACCCGCTTGCCCTCCGGCCCGGCCCCCGGCACCAGGTCGACCCCCTGCAGATGCCCACCCGCCTCGGCGATCGCCGCGGTCAGCTTCCCCAGCGGCTCCTGCCGCGCATCGAGCTCGACCCGGATGGTGACGCTGTACTGGGCGCTGACCGGCATGTGCGCAATCGAATCAGATTCCCGCTGCCGGCAGGCGACGCGGCGGTTTGCCCTAGGGTGCACCGAGTGCTCACGAGACTGCTGATCGGTGTGTTCGCGGTTGCCGTCGTGTCGGCCGTGCCCCCGGCCGCCGCCGACGAACCCTCGGCGACGAATGCGATCCCGTTGGCTTTCATCGTGCCCGCCACGAACGGCTACACGGCTGAAGTGATCGCCGGTTTCGATCCCAAAGCCGACGAGAGCGCCGTGATCGTCCGGCTTCGCGGCCATGGCGGGGGTGCGATCTACGCGACCCGTGCGGCGACGGTGAGCGAAACGGGAATCGAGGCGGATTTCGGCGCGCTGGGCGAGGTCGATGTCCATGCGGTGCGCACCGCGGGCATATCGACCGAAAGCGGACCGTGCAGCGACAGGTCGGCGGGCTTCGCCGCCGGACGATGGGAAGGGACGTTCGCCTTCCATGGCGAGGAAGGGTTCACGTCCGTCCAGGCCTCGCGCGCCAAGGCGACCGCCCGTCCCATCCTCCGCCTCGTCTGCGCGGCAGACGTCGATGAAGGCACCGGCGGTCATTCGCCCGGCGCCCTGCTCACGGTGAGGCGCCGCCACGGCGGCGAAAAGCTCGAACTCACGGTGCGCAAGAACAGGCGCGTCGGCCCGACCCGGATCGCCGCCGAAGTTTCCGAACGGCGGGGCAAGATCGCCATCGCGCGGAGCGTCTCCATGACCGGGCCGAGTCGGGCCTTCAAGTTCGAGATCCCTCCTGGACGCGCGACCGTCGAGCCATCGGGACCACTCTCCGGCTCGCTCGAACTCACCCGTCGCCTCGGCGCCCCGCCGGCGGTCAAGGGCGATCTCAAGCTCGACTTCCCTGGTCGTGCCGACGTCCCGCTCCTCGGTCCGGGCATTACCCGCGCGAGTCTCGTGCGCGCCGTGCTCAATCCGTCGCACCCCTTTTAACCCGGGGGGCGAGATTGGGGGGCGTGGAGCCTTGCTCTCGTCATGCGAGAGCAATCCTCCACGCCCGACGCGAAGGTCGCGATGATCGCGGCGCGACAGCACGGTCTGATCACGCGGGAGCAGCTCGCGGTGTGTGGGCTCGACAAGAGTGCGGTGACGCGTCGCGTGCACGCGGGAAGGTTGCATCGCCTCCATCGAGGTGTCTACGCGGTCGGGCATCGGAGTCTCTCGTGGCGGGGACGATGGTTGGCGGCGGTGCTCGCGGCGGGGGAGGGGGCGGTGCTGAGCCACTCGAGTGCCGCGGCTCTGTGGGGGTTCCTGCGGCCGATCCAGGGTCCGGTCCACGTCACCGTCCCCGCGCCGGTGCATCGCATATCGCGGCCGGAGCTTCGCTTCCATCGCTCGCGCACCCTCGCCCCGCGGCACGTCACCCGTCGCCACGGCATCGCGGTCACCGCGCCGGCGCGGACGATCGAGGATATCCGCTCCGAAGTCGACCCCCACCTCTTCCGCCGCGCGCTCCGGCAGGCGGAGCTCGCCGGGCATCGCGTCCCGCACCTCGGCCTCGTCGAGCGCGCGGCTCGGTCGCCTTCGAGGACGACCACGACCGCGACCTCGCGCTGCGGACCCGGCGCATCGCCACGCGCCGCTACACCGGCGACCAACTCGAAGCCTCCGCCGACCTCGTCGCCGCCGACCTGCGCGAGGCGCTCGGCGTCTCCTCGTAGAGTTGCGGCGATGGCCGAGACCACCGACCCGCCCGAGCTCTTCCTGATCGACGGCAACAGCCTCGCCTACCGCGCCTTCTTCGCCCTGCCCGAGTCGATCGGCACCAGCGACGGGCGGCCGACCAACGCGATCTTCGGCCTCGCCTCGATGCTGGTGAAAATCATCGACGAGCACCATCCGCAGGGGGTGATCGTCGCCTGGGACGCCGGCTGGAGCGGCCGCGAGAAGACCTACGACCTCTACAAGGCGCAGCGCAAACCGCGCCCCGACCTGCTCCGCGAGCAGTGGCCGCACCTGATGCCCTTGGTCGAGGCCTTCGGCTACACCAACGTCAAGGTCGAAGGCTTCGAGGCCGACGACGTGATCGCCTCGCTCGCCCGGCAGGCCCGCGAGCAGGGGATCGAGGTGATGGTGGTGACCGGCGACCGCGACGCCTACCAGCTGGTCGGCGAGGGGATCCGCGTGATGAGCACCTCACGCGGGATCACCGAGACGAAGATCTACGACGCCGCCGCGGTCGAGGAGCGCTACGGCGTGCCGCCGGAGCTGATCACCGACCTGATGGGCCTGCGCGGCGACACCTCCGACAACATCCCCGGCGTCCCCGGGATCGGCGAGAAGACCGCCACCCAGCTGCTGCAGAAGTTCGGCACGCTGGAGAAGGTGCTGGAGAGCGTCGACGAGATCTCCGGCGCCAAACGCAAGGAAAACCTCACCGTCCACGCCGACGACGCGCGCCTCTCGAAGGAGCTGGCGACGCTGCAGTACGACATCGAGACGGGAGTCGACCTCGCCGCGGCGCTGGAGAGCGAGCCCGATCGCGGCGCGCTCCGCGACTTCATGCGCGAGTTCGAGCTCCGCGCCGTGATGGAGCGGCTCGAAGAAGCGCTGCCGGAGGGCGACGCGGTCCCCGGTCGCAAGGTGGAGAAAGAGCTGGAGATCGAGACCGTCGAGGCGACGCCCGCCGAGATCGGCGACGCGCCCCGCATCGCCATGGCGCTCGACGGCGAGCGCTGGGCGGCCGCCGAAGGCGAGCGCATCCTCACCGGCACCGCCTCCCACGACGAGCTCGCCGTCGCCCTCGCCGACAAGCCGCTCGCCGGCCACGACCTGAAGTCGCTTGGCGGCGGCCGCCACGGCCTGCTCGCCGCCGCCGCCCGCGAGGCGGTCGAGCTCCGCCTCGAGCACGACACGATGCTCGCCGCCTACCTGCTCGAGCCGCAGCGCCGCACCTACGAGCTGACCGAGCTCGCCGCCGACGCCGGGATCGGCATCGCCGCGGCCGCCCCCGCCCCCGACGACACGGAGGACGACGGCCAGCTGTCGCTCGACGAGGAGGTCGAGGCGGGGCTCGACCCGGCCGAGGAGGCGCGCCTCGTCGCCGCCCTCGCCGACGACCAGCTGCCGCGCATCCTGGGGCTCGGCCTGGAGACGCTGATGCGCGAGGTCGAGCTCCCCTTGATCGCCGTCCTCGCGGCGATGGAACGCGAGGGGCTGAAGCTCGACGCCGCGCGGCTCGCCGAGGTCGGCCACGGCTTCGGCGAGCGGATCGACCGGCTCGAAGAGGAGATCTTCGAGCTCGCCGAGGAGGAGTTCACGATCGGCTCGCCGCAGCAGGTCGGGCGCATCCTCTTCGAGAAGCTCGAGCTGACCAAAAAGCGCCGCGGCAAGACCGGCTACTCGACCGACGCCCGCGTCCTCGCGCAGATCCGCGACGAGCACCCGATCGTCGAGAAGATCGAGTCCTGGCGCGAGCTGACCAAGCTGAAGAACACCTACCTCGACTCGCTGCCCGACCTGATCGACCCCGAGACCGGCCGCGTCCACACCACCTTCAACCAGGCGGCGACGACCACCGGCCGCCTCTCCAGCACCAACCCGAACCTGCAGAACATCCCGATCCGCACCGACCTCGGCCGTCCCGTCCGCGCCTGCTTCGTCGCCGAGGAGGGCGCCCGCCTGCTCTCCGCCGACTACAGCCAGGTGGAGCTCCGCGTCCTCGCCCACGTCGCCGACGAGCAGGTGCTGAAGGACGTCTTCCACGCGGGCGAGGACGTCCACTCCGCGACCGCCGCCGAGGTCTTCGAGATCCCGCCCGACGAGGTCGACATCGGCCAGCGCTCGAAAGCGAAGATGGTCAACTTCGGGATCGTCTACGGGCTGACCGGCTTCGGGCTGGCCGACCGCCTCAACATCCCGCGCAAGGAGGGCGAGGAATTCGTCGCCCGCTATCTCGAGCGCTTCCCGGCGGTGCGCCGCTTCCGTGAGGAGGTGATCGAGCGCGCCCAGGAGGAGGGCTACGTGACGACCCTGATGGGGCGCCGCCGGCCGATCCCCGAGCTGCGCTCCGGCAACCCCAACACCCGTCGCCTCGGCGAGCGGCTCGCGGTCAACACGGTGATCCAGGGCACCGCCGCCGACATCATCAAGGTGGCGATGGTGCGCTGCTGGGGGCGCCTGCGCGAGGAGCGGATGGCGACGCGGCTCGTCCTGCAGATCCACGACGAGCTGCTCTTCGAGGGCCCGCCGGAGGAGATGGACGCGGCGCTCGAGCTGGTCAGGCGCGAGATGACGCTGGCCTACGACCTCGACCCGGCGCTCGAGGTCGAGGCCGGCGTCGGCACCGACTGGCTGAACGCCAAGTAGTCACCGGGCGCCGGCGCGAGAAGGGCGGCGGCCCTTCTCGCGCCGCACCGCTCAGTGGCCGCGACGGCGCGCGGTGAACTTGACCGTCGGCGATGAGCACTTCACCTTGCCGACCCGGTCGCGCACCTTCAACGTGCCGGTGATCTTCTTCCCCTGGACCTTGCCCTTGTAGATGACCGTGTCGGTCGAGCCATATTGCGTGTCGTTGAACTTGCCCCGCTTCAGCGTCGACGGTTCGAAACCGCTCTCCTGGTCGATCAGCAGGCTTCCGTCGCGACAGTGCAGTTCGATCGAGAAGCCCTGCATCCGCACGCGCTTGGCGTTCGCCTTGAGGCGGATGGCGCGATGCTGCCTGGTCTTGCCGACGTACTTGCTTTCGTCGTGGGAGGCGGCCAGGGCGAACGCCCCGGGCACCGCCATCGCCACACAGGACAGGATGAAACACGCCGCGATTCGACGCACGATTACCTCCCTCGGTTGTTGGTGGCGGCCGCGAACATGGCCCCCGCCATGTCGCGGCCTTACCTAGCCAACTGCCGAACCGGCCGATGTCTCGGTCTGGAGCGCCCGATTGTCAGCACGCTGACAATTCGCGTCGGTCAGCTCCGGCGCGGCGATCGCCAGGTAGTGGCCGAACGACCAGTCGACGAAGCGCCTGGTGCCGCACAGCCGGATCAGCGGCCCGAGCAGCCAGGGCGGGATGCGCGGCACGATCTTCTGGGTCCGCAGCATCCAGCGGAACTTCCACTCGTGGGAGTCGCTGAACTCGGCGTACGCCGCGGCGGCCTCCTCGCGGCCCTGGCGCCCCTCGACGACGCCGCGCAGCTCGCGCCCCAGGGCGATCCCGAAGTAGAGCGCGGTGCGGATCCCCTCGGCGGTCAGCGGCAGGCAGTGCCCCGCCGAGTCGCCGACGAAGAAGACCCCGCGCCCGGTCGCCGCGCGCAGCTTGTGGGGGATCCAGTTGCCCTGGTAGCGGACCTGGTCGCGGCGCAGGTCGGCGGCGAGCAGCTCGGTCGTCTCGCGGACGTGGAAGCGGGGGTCGAACGAGCCGACCCCGATCCGCGTCTCCTCGCCCGCCGGGAACGACCAGCCGTACCCGGCCGGGACGTAGCGGCGGTCGATCCAGATCTCCAGGTCCTCGGCGCCGCCCTCCGGGTGCACCTCGAGCCCCCGCGACAGCGGCGCTTCCGGCGGCTGGTATCCCGCCGGGCCGGCCAGCACCCGCCGCCAGCCGAGCGCGTCGACGACCAACGGCGCGGCGATCACGCCGCGGTCGGTCTCGACCCCGATCGCGTCGGACCCGTTCGCGCCGCCGCCGGCCAGCCCCTCGACCTTGGCGGTCTCGAAGCGCGCATCGCAGTCCGCCCACAGCAGCGCGCAGAGCGTCCGGTAGTCGAAGGTGGAGAAGGTCCAGGGCAGGCGGTAGCGCGAGTCCCCGTGCGGGGTGTGGACGACCAGCGTGTCGAAGCGCTGCCGCTCCGCCTCGATCAGCCCCAGCTGCTCGAGCCACAGCGTCGGGATGCCGCAGGCCGACGTCTGCCGCTCGCCGATCTCGTAGCGGTCGAGGATCAGCACGTCCGCGCCGGATCCGGCCAGCTCCCGCGCCACCGCCAGCCCGGCGAAGCTGGCGCCGCAGATCAGCACGTCGTGGTTCCCCGCGAGGGAGGTCCGCTCGTCGCCGCGTTTGGTCGCTCGGGTGGGCATCGCCCCGCAGGGTATCGGCGCCCGGTTGCCGGGTCGTTTCTGCCATCATGCTCTGCCCGTGGCTGCGACCGAGACCATGACCCCTGCGCCCAGCGCGACCCCCGTCGAGGGCAGCGGCGGCCTGCTGCTCAACATCGACGGCAAGGTCGTCCCCAACTACGCGGCGACGATGGTGTCGTTCGACGAGGGCGACGTCGTCAACGGTAAGGTCGTCCGCATCGACAAGGACGAGGTCCTGGTCGACATCGGCTACAAGGCCGAGGGCGTCATCCCCAGCAACGAGCTCTCGATCCGCAAGTCGGTCGACCCGGCCGAAGAGGTCGAGCTCGGCGAGGAGGTCGACGCGCTGGTCCTCACCAAGGAGGACGCCGAGGGCCGCCTGATCCTCTCCAAGAAGCGCGCCCGCTTCGAGAAAGCGTGGCGCCGCATCGAGGTCGCCGCCGACTCCGGCGAACCGGTCGAAGGCGGCGTGATCGAGGTCGTCAAGGGCGGCCTGATCCTCGACCTCGGGGTGCGCGGCTTCCTGCCCGCCTCGCTGGTCGACATCCGCCGCGTCCACAACCTCGACGAGTTCATGGGGCAGACGCTCGAGTGCAAGGTGATCGAGCTGAACCGCTCGCGCAACAACGTCGTCCTCTCCCGCCGCGCGGTGCTGGAGGAGGAGCGCAAGGAGGTCCGCGAGCAGATCCTCGGCCGGCTCGAGCCGGGCCAGGTGGTCGAAGGGAAGATCTCCAACATCGTCGATTTCGGCGCCTTCGTCGACCTCGACGGGATCGACGGCCTGATCCACATCTCCGAGCTTTCCTGGAGCCACGTCAACCACCCCTCCGAAGTGGTGGCGATCGGCGACACGGTGCGGATCAAAGTCCTCGACATCGACCGCGACCGCCAGCGCATCAGCCTCGGCCTGAAGCAGACCCAGGAGGACCCGTGGCAGCGGGTGATCTCGACCCACCGGCCCGGCGACGTGCTCGAGGGCACCGTCACCAAGGTCGTCGCCTTCGGCGCCTTCGTCGAAATCCTGCCCGGGGTCGAGGGGCTGGTCCACATCTCCGAGCTTGCCGACCACCATGTCGAGAACCCCTCCGAAGTGGTCGAGCCGGGCGCCAAGCTGAACGTCAAGATCCTCGAGATCGACGAAGAGCGGCGTCGCCTCTCGCTCTCGATCAAGCGGGTCGAGGGTCAGAACATGCCGATGCAGGATCTCGGCGAGCAGATCGCCGCCGCCCAGGGCGCCGACGTCCCCGCCGAGGAGGCGCCCGCCGCCGAGGAACCCGCCATCGATGCGGATGCCGAAGAGGCCGCGATCGACCTCGCCGAGGACTCCGCGGTCTCCGAGCAGGAAGTCGAGTCGCCCGCGGTCGAGACCGAGACCGTCGCCGCCGAGGCGCCGGTCGCCGAGTCCCAGGAGGAGCCCGAGCCGGGCACCGAGGGCGGCGAGCAGGGCGACGCGGGCGAGGCGCACGAGGGCGAATCGGCCACCGAGCGACCCGACTCCCCGGACGACACCGACGAGGCGTCCTCCGGCACCGACGACGGCAGCGAGCCTGAGCAGGGCTAGAGTGCCTGCCGGGTGGCGCCGCCGCTGACGATCGGACTGACCGGCGGCATCGCCGCGGGGAAGTCGGAGGCGCTGGCCGCGTTCGGCAGGCTGGGCGCGGCGACGCTCTCCAGCGACGCGGTGGTCCACGACCTGCTCGAAGGCGAGCCGCTGCGGAGCGAGCTGGTCGCGCGCTGGGGCACCGAGGTCGCCCCGCCCGGCGCTCCCACCGACCGCGGCCGGATCGGCCAGGTCGTCTTCGCCGACCTCGACGAGCTGGGCTGGCTGGAGTCGAAGATCCACCCCGCGGTCGGCGCCGCGACCGCCGCCTGGATAGCCGCCCTCCCGGCGGACACCGAGGTCGCCGTGATCGAGGTGCCGCTGCTCTTCGAGGGCGGCCGCGAGGGCGTCTTCGACACCACCGTCTCGATCGTCGCCGCCGAGGAGGTGCGGCGTGAGCGCGCCGCCGCCCGTGGGCACGCCCTCGTCGACGCCCGCGAGGCGCGCCAGCTGACCCAGGAGGAGAAGGCCGAGCGGGCCGACCACGTGATCGTCAACGACGGCACCGTCGAGGACCTCGAGGCGGCCCTGTCCGCGCTGCTCGCGAAGCTGCGGGGATGAGTGGAGGATCTCGGCGCCGACGGCGTCGCCGCCTGCAGATCTGGGGCGGGATCGCCGTCGTGATCGGCCTGGTGGTCGGAGTGCTGGTCGCGAACGGCACCTTCGACAAGGCGATCAAAGAGCTGACGCTTCCCCTCCAACATGAGGACATCATCCGCCAGCAGGCGCAGGAAAAGGACGTCGACGCGGCCTTGATCGCGGCGGTGATCGACACCGAGTCGAAGTTCTCCGAGGGCGCCCGGTCCGGCGCCGGCGCCCGCGGCCTGATGCAGATCACCCCGCAGGCGGCGAAGGACATCGCCCGCCACAGCGGCGCCACCACCTTCCACACCAGCGACCTCTCGAACCCGGAAATCAACATCAAGTACGGGACCTACCTGTTGGCCGAACGGATCAGGTACTACGAAGGCAACGTGGTCGCCGCCCTCGCCTCCTACAACGCCGGCCCGGGGCCGGTCGAAAAGTGGGGGGGCAGCGAACTGACGATCGACGACATCGAGTTCCCCGAAACCCGCGCCTACGTCGAAGCGGTGCTCGAACGGCAGCGGGAGTACCGCGAAAAGTACGCTTCGGAGCTGGGCTATGGAGGGGGATAGGGGCAAGAGTCCATCCGGGAATCCCCGCGCACGTCCGGCGGACCCGCGGGTCTGGGCATTGGCGCTGGCGGTGGGCGTCGTGCTCGCCGACTCCTCGGTCGTCGTCCTCGCCCTCCCCGACATCTACCGGGACCTCGACACCTCGGTCTTCGGCGTCACCTGGGTCCTCGTCTCCTTCAACCTGGTGATGGCGCTCGGCGCGGTGCCGGCGGCGATGGTGGCGCGCCGGGTCGGGCCGGGGCGGGCGGCCGCGGTCGGGCTCGCGATCTTCGCCGGGGCGGGGCTCGCCTGCGGCGTCTCCGACCAGCTCTCGACCCTCCTGATCGCCCGTGCGGTGCAGGCGCTGGGCGGCGCGCTGGCGGTGACCGCGGCGCTCGAGCGGCTGCCGGCGACGGTCGGCTCGGAGCGGCGCGCGACGGCGATCTGGGCGAGCGCCGGGGCGACCGGCGCCGCCCTCGGCCCGGCGCTCGGCGGCATCCTCACCCAGCTCGTCTCCTGGCAGTCGATCTTCCTGATCCAGGTGCCGCTCGCGCTTGCGGCCGCGGTGCCGATCCTCTCCGTGGCCCGCCACGAGATGTCGACCCGGGTGGTCGAGCGCGAGGTCAGCCGGACCGGCAGGCCGCACCTCTGGGCGAACGTGGCGCTGGCGATGGTCTCCGCCTCGATCGCCGCGGCGCTCTTCCTCCTCGTCCTGCTGCTGATCGAAGGCTGGCGGCTCAGCCCGATCGGCGCCGCGATCGTCGTCTCGGTGATGCCGCTGGCGGCGGTGTTCGGCGCCCGGGTCTCCGGCTGGGTCGAGGACGAGCGGGCGAGGGCCGCGGCGGGGGCGCTGCTCTTGGCGGGCGGGCTCGGCGGCCTGGCGCTGCTGCCGAGCTCGGAGGTGGCGCTGACCGTCCCGCCGCAGATCTTGGTCGGGATCGGCCTCTCGCTGGTGCTCTCGGCGCTGACCGAGACGGCGCTTTCCGGCCGCGCCCCGCAGGCGATCCACGGCGGCTGGACGATCTCCGCCCGTCATGCCGGCGTATGTATCGGCCTGCTGGCGCTGACCCCGGTCTTCACCCACGACATCGCGGTCCAGCAGCAGCAGGCGATCAACGCCGGCACCTCGGTGATCCTCGACTCGCCGATCCGGCCGACCGTCAAGCTGGGCCTGGCGAAGAAGATCAGTGATCATCTGGAACTGGAGGACGGCAAGGTGCCGAACCTTGGCCATGTGTTTGATCCCTTGCCGGAAGACGAAGCCGAACGGAGCGAAGTGGTGGATCTGCGCGAAGAACTGCAGGAGCAGCTGAACGCCGGGGCGACCCACGCCTTCAGCCCGTCGTTCGGGATCGCGGCCCT
>DASZZB010000174.1:0-4496 GCA_035545115.1 Solirubrobacterales bacterium
CGCGACATCTCCAACGTCAAGCAGGAGATCATCAACTTCCGCAAGGTGATCCGCCCGCAGCGGCCGGTCCTGCGCGACCTCGAGAAGGTCAAATCGCGCTACCTCTCCCCCGACTTCGACCTCGAGATCTACTTCGACGACATCGTCGACTCGCACGAGCGGATCTGGGACATGCTGGAGAACTACAAGGAGGTGGTCGAGGCGCTCGAGGAGACCAACGAGTCGGTGATCTCGCACCGCCTCAACGACATCCTCCGCGTGCTCACCTCGATCAGCGTCGTGATCCTGCCGCTCACCCTGATCGCGAGCATCTGGGGGATGAACGTCCGGGTTCCGGGGCAGGACAACATCACCGACTTCTACGTGGTGATCGGCTGCATGCTGCTGATCCTGATCGGCATGGTCCTCTGGTTCAAACGGCGCGGCTGGCTCTGAAGGTCAGGCGTCGCGGTCAGAGGCGCCGGTCGGCCCAGCTCTGCACACCTCTCGTGACGCTCCCGGCCAGGACCCCTCGCCCAGCTGTTCCTTATCCCCGGTATTCCGGCATAAGGAACAGCCTCGGCCTTTCGCGTCGGCGGTCGGCATCGGTTGACCACGATCCTTCTCATAGGATCAGCGCAGTGGCCAATTTCAGGATCTGGGCGCCCTGGCGCCTCGCCTACGTGTCGGACGCCGCCAAGGACATCGAGGAGGAGTGCATCTTCTGCGCGAAGCCCGCGCAGGACGACGACGAGGGCAACCTGATCGTCCACCGCGGCGAGCGCGCCTTCGTGATCCTCAACCTCTACCCGTACACGAACGGGCACCTGATGGTGGCGCCCTACGAGCACATCGGCGCGATCCAGGAGATCCCGGCCGAGACGACGGCCGAGATGATGGCGCTCGCCCAGACCGCGATCCGCCGGCTCGAGGGCGTCTACTCGCCGCACGGCTACAACGTCGGCTTCAACCAGGGGCGGATCGCCGGCGCCGGGGTCGAGCACCACATCCACATGCACGTGGTGCCGCGCTGGTCGGGCGACAACAACTTCATGCCGGTGATCGCCGACACCAAAGTGATGCCGCAGACGATCGAGCAGAGCTACTCCGTGCTGAAAGGGGCGACATGGAGCTGAACCCGGGGATCTTCAAGGCCTACGACATCCGTGGCATCCACGGCGAGGAGATGGACGAGGGCACCGCCCACGACATCGGGCGCGCCTTCGCCCGCGTCCTGGCGCGGCTGCGCGAGAAGCCGGCGGGCGAGCTGCGGATCGGCCTCGGCCGCGACATGCGGCTGACCGCGCCGACGATGGCGGCGGAGCTGCGCGAAGGGATGATCGCCGAGGGCGCGACCGTGCTCGACGCCGGGATGGTCGCCACCGAGATGCTCTACCACCTGGTCGGCTCGCGCGGGCTCGACGGCGGCGCGATGGTCACCGCCTCGCACAACCCGAAGGCCTACACCGGCGTGAAGCTGGTCCGCGAGGGGGCGCTGCCGCTCTCCGGCGACGCCGGGATCGGCGAAGTGAAGGCCGAGATCGAGGCGGGCCTCGGCGACGCGCCGGGCGGCGGCGGGTCGGAGGAGGTCGACATCTGGGACGAGTACCACGCCCAGGCGCTCGGCTTCATCGATCCGGCGGCGGTCAGGCCGATGAAGGTGGTGGTCGACGGCGGCAACGGGATGGGCGGGCCGATGATCGGGCCGATCCTCGAGAAGCTGCCGCTCGAGCTGGAGGAGATGTACTTCGAGCCGGACGGCGAGTTCCCCGACCACGAGCCGAACCCGCTGCTGCCCGAGAACCGGCAGATGATCATCGACCGGGTGCGCTCGACCGGCGCAGACCTCGGCATCGCCTGGGACGGCGACGCCGACCGCTGCTTCTTCATCGACGGCTCCGGCGAGTTCTGCGACGGCGACTTCGTCTGCGCGCTGCTGGCCCGCTCGGTCCTCGCCAAGAACCCCGGCGCGACGATCCTCTACGACCCGCGCTCGAGCCGCGCCGTCCCCGACCTGGTCGCCGCCGAGGGCGGCCGCTCCGACCTCTCGCGCGTCGGCCACGCCTTCTTCAAGGCACGGATGCGCGAGGAGGACGCGGCGTTCGGCGGCGAGGTCTCCGGCCACTACTACTTCCGCGACTTCTGGAACGCCGACTCGGGGACGATCCCGGCGCTCCTGATGCTGGAGCTGATCTCCAAGGACGGGCGGACGATCGGCGAGCTGATGTCCGAGTTCCGCTCCCAGTACTTCATCTCCGGCGAGATCAACTCCGAGGTCGCCGACCAGGCGGCCAAGCTGGAGGAGATCCGCGCGCGCTACGGCGACGGTGAGATCGCCGAGCTCGACGGCATCTCGGTCGACTACGAGGACTGGCACTTCAACGTGCGGCCCTCGAACACCGAGCCGCTGCTGCGGCTGAACCTCGAGTCGCTGGTCTCGCGCGAGGACATGGAGCGCCGCCGCGACGAGGTCCTGGGGTTGATCCGGGGGTGACGCCGACCCCCGAGGAGGCGCTCGAGCAGGCCGCGCTGGCGGGCATCCACCGACTGCCGATCCCGACCCCGTTCGCGGTCGGTCGGATCAACTGCTACCTGATCGAGGACGAGCCGCTGACCCTGGTCGACACCGGCCCCAACTCGGGCCGTTCGCTCGACGTGCTCGGCGAGTCGCTCGCCGCGCACGGTCACGCGATCGAGGACATCGAGCTCGTGCTGATCACCCACAACCACGCCGACCACGTCGGCCTGACCCAGATCGTGGTCGAGCACTCGGGCGCCGCGGTCGCGGCGCTCGACGCGGCCGCCCGGCGGCTCGCCGACTACAAGGCCGAATCCGAGCGCGACGACGAGCTCGCGGTCGAGCTGATGCTGAGCAGCGGGATCCCGGATGAGATCGCGCTGGCCCTGCAGAGCGTCTCCTCGAGCTTCCGCGGCTGGGGCGGCGCGGTCGAGGTCACGCGCCCGCTCGCCGACGGCGAGACGATCGAGCTCGCCGGGCGCCGGCTCGAGGTCCTCTTCCGCCCCGGCCACAGCCCGATGGACACCGTCTTCTGGGACGCCGAGCGGCGGATCGGATTCGTCGGCGACCACCTCCTCCCCCACATCTCCTCCAACCCGATCATCTCCCGGCCGCTCGACGGCTCGCCCGGCCGCACCCACTCCCTCGCCGCCTACCTCGACTCGCTGGCGAAGACGCGCGAGCTGCCGTCCGGGGCGGTCTTCCTTCCCGGCCACGGCGAGCCGATCGACGATCACCGGCAGCTGATCGACACCCGCTTCGCCTCGACCGAGCGGCGCAAGGAGAAGCTGCTGCGCCTGCTCGGCGAGGGACCGCGCAGCGGCTACGAGCTGGCCCAGTCGATGTGGGGCAACATCGCCGTCACCCAGGCCTTCCTCACCCTCTCCGAGGTGATCGGCCACATGGACCTGCTCGAGGCCGAAGGCCGCGTCCGCGAGCTCGACGACGGCGGCGTGATCCGCTTCGAAGCTCTCGCGTAGGCTCTCCGCCAGATGGTCTCGTTCGGCGCGCGCAGGTCGGGAAAACCGGCGAAGAAACGGATGCTGATCATCGTCAACCCGTACGCGACGACGGTGTCGGACCGCCTGCGGAACCTGGTCGTCTACGCGCTGCAGGGACGCTACGAGGTCGAGGCGGTGGCGACCGAGGCGCAGAACCACGCGACCGAGATCGGGCGCGAGGCGCGCGACGGCGGCTACGACGTGGTCGTCTCCTTCGGCGGCGACGGCACGCTGAACGAGGTCGCCAACGGGCTGGCCGGGACCGACATGCCGATGGCGATCCTGCCGGGCGGCTCGGCCAACGTCGTCGCCCGCAGCCTCGGCATCCCCGACGACGTGGTCGACGCGACCGAGCACCTGCTCTCGCTCGCCGACGAATGGGCGCCGCGCAAGGTCGACCTCGGACGGGTCGACGACCGCCATTTCGTCTTCGCCTGCGGCGCCGGGATCGATGCCACGGTGGTCAAACGGGTCGACGCGCACCCGAGGCTGAAGGCGACGGCGGGCCCTTGGTACTACAGCTGGGCGAGCGTCTCGGCCTTCTACAGGCGCTATCTCGTGAACCCGGTGCGACTGCGGGTGACGGTCGGCGGCGAGACGGTCGAGGGGGTCACCGCGATCAGCCAGAACTCCGATCCCTTCACCTACTTCTCCTCCAAGCCGATCTATGTCTGCGAGGGGGTCGCGATCGACGACGGCACCCTCTCGATGGCGGTGCTGAAGCGCGCCGCCCAGCGCGACATGCCGACCTTGATCCCGCGTCTCTTCTCGGAGCGACGCCCCGCCGTCCACCACCGCCGGATCGTCGGCTTCGAGGACGTCACCGGCGCCGTGGTCGAGTCGATCAGCGAGGACCGGTCGGGCGCCCCGCGCACCTTCCAGCTGCAGGTCGACGGCGACTACATCGGCGAGCGCACCCGGGTCGAGCTCGGCATCGAGCCGGCGGCGCTGACGATCATCGCCTGAGGGTCGCAGCCCTGGCCCTTCGGGCCGGAGCG
>DASZZB010000175.1:0-7684 GCA_035545115.1 Solirubrobacterales bacterium
CCGATCACCAGCACCCGCTCGGGCGCCGTCCCGGCCGCGGCCAGATCGGCGAGGCGCTGTGCGAGGACCTCGCTCTTGCCGGTCCCGGCGCCGCCGAGGACGAGCAGGGGGCCGAGATGAGCGGCGGCGTGCCGCCGTCCGTCCGCCTCCCCCGCCGCGATCGGATCGGTCTGACGCATCGCCCAACGCTAGCGCGACATAGAGTCCGGCCCTTGGACGTTTTCTCCGCAGACTGGCCGGGAATCTGCCGCCGCATCGTCGCCGCCCAGCGCCGCATCTTCGCCGCGGTGGTGACGAGCGAGGAACGCACCGTCTACGAGGGGGTCGGCGAGGGCGGCGACCGCACCCTGGTGATCGACCGCCGCTGCGAGGACGAGGTCTTCGCCGAGCTCGAGCGGCTCGCCGGCGAAGGTGCCTCCTTCGTCGCCGTCTCCGAGGAGCGCGGCGAGGTCGTCTTCGGCGCGGGCGGCGCGGCGCGGGTGGTGATCGACCCGATCGACGGCTCGTTGAACGCGCGTCGCACGATCCCCTCCCACAGTCTCAGCATCGCGGTCGCCGCCGGCGACTCGATGGCCGACGTCCGCTTCGGCTTCGTCCACGACTTCGGCGCCGAGGAGGAGTTCGTCGCGTCGCTCGGCGAGGGGGCGACGGTGAACGGCGCCGCGGCGCGGGTCGCGGCCGGCGACGGCAGGCTGGAAGTGGTCGGCCTGGAGTCGGCCGAGCCCGACTGGACGGTGCCGGCGCTGCGCTCGCTGGCCGGCGACGCCTACCGGCTGCGGGTGGTCGGCTCGATCGCGATCACCGCCGCCTACGTCGCCGCCGGCCGCTTCGACGCCTTCCTCAGCCTGCGGCCCTGCCGCTCGGTCGACGCCGCCGCGGCGCAGCTGATCGTCCGCGAGGCGGGCGGCGCGGTCGCCTTCGGCGCCGGGCCCCTGGAGGCGGCGCCGCTCGACCTCGAGGCTCGCTACCCGATGGCCGCGGGCCGGGACGAGGCGGCGCTCGCCGCGGCGCGGGCCGCCCAGGACGCCTGATCGGCTCCTCCCGAATTTAGGTGTAACCGAAGTCCCAAAAACGTTTAAGAACGTCTGTTCGCAAAGAACATATGTTCGCTAGACTCGGGTGCCGCCCGAGCCCTCCGACCAGATCAAGGGGTATGTCTTTCAATGGCAACTGAGAGCACCAGCAACGGAACCAGCAAGTCCAAGACCCAGGCCAGACGCGCCACGACCGAAGCGAAGAAATCGGCGACCAAGACCGCGAGCGCGACCAAGAAGGCGGCGACCAAGACCGCCGTCGCGGAGAAGAACCAGGCGCAGGTGCTGCTCGAGAGCGCCGTCGACTTCCCGGTCGGCGCGGTGCTCTCGGTGAGCGACAGGCTGGGCGACATCGTCGAGCCCTGGACCAGCCGCACCAAGGCCGAAAAAGAGCTGAAGGCCTACCGCCGCCAGATCGAGAAAGCGGCGAAGCGCACCGAGCGCCGCGGCACCACCGCCCGCAAGCGCGCCACCACCGAAGCCCGCAAGACGCGTAAACGGGTCGAGCGGGAAGCGCGCAAGCACCAGAAGGCGGTGACCGAGACCGCGACCTCGACGATCAAGAGCAGCCGCAGCGAAGTCGAGCGCCGCGTCAAGCAGGTCTCCGACCAGCTCGCCGCGCTCCGCTAGGTCCCGGCGCCGCGATCGGCATCTAAAAGGCCGCCCCGGGGTTCCCGGGGCGGCCTTTTTCGTGGGCTCAGCCGGTGACCGCCAGCGGACGGGAGGCGGCGGGCGCGAACGGCCAGTCGCCTGCCGCCGGGACGAGGGCGCGGAAGAGGAAGCGGACCCCGGCGCTGTCGTCGTCGTTGAAGGAATACGGGTAGCGGAAGCGGCCGAGGGCGTCGCTCTGGACGGTCCGGAACTCGGTCCAGGCCATGCCCGGCAGCCGGAACTCGAGCTCGACCGGCAGCCCGCTCGCCGGCAGCCGCGCTTCCGGGTGGGCGATACGGCCGCTGAAGACGACCGGCGCACCGCCGACCTGCGCCCGCGCGGTGGAGACACGGAGGTGGACGGCGGCGCGGACCCGCAGGCGCAGCACGCGGCCGCCGACCCGCGTCAGCCGGCGGGTGCCGGGGAACTCGGCGGTGACCTCACGGCTCGGTCCCGGCGCCAGTCGCGTGCTGAAGCGACCGTCGGCGTCGGTGGCGAGGGCGGTGCGGCGGAGGTCGTTGCGCGCACCGTCGGCGAAGGCCTCGACCACCTCGACGGTCTGCCCGGGCAGCGGCCGGCCGGCGGCGTCGACGAGGCGGCCGCCGACCAAGGCGCCGTGGCAGCAGGGCACGGTGCGGGCGGCCGGGCGGCGCTCGAACGAGCTGACCACGGCGCGATGGCAGCGCCGACGGCCGTCGGCACGCGCGCAGCGCTGGAAGACGAGCCTGCCGGCGCCGAAGCCGAAGGCGAGGCGGGCTTCGCGCTTGACCGGGTTCTGCAGGACGAACGGCGCGCCCCCCTCGCCGCCGGTCGAGGCGGTCGAGTTGCCCGCGGCGTCGAAGCCGATCGCGCGGAATTCGTAGGCGCCGCGGGGGTAGTCGTCGGAGCTCCAGCGGGCGGTGAGCCCGCCGCGGCGGACCTCGGTCGGCAGTGGCTCGAACCGACGCGAGGAGCCGACCCGGCGGACCTCGATCGAGCCGCGGTCGGGGTCGGGACCGGAGAGAGGATCGGCGATCGTCGCCTCGATCCGCTCCGGATCGGCGGGGTCCGCGGCGGCGAACCGCACGGTGGGACCGCTTTCGTCGATCCGGACCCTCGCCGTGCCGGGCGCGGCGAAGGGGAGGCTGCCGTCGCCGCTGTTGCCGACCGCATCGCGCCCGTAGAACTCGATCGTGTGCACGCCCTCGCCGGTCACCAGCGTGCCCGCTCCGGCGCCGGGCGCGATCAGCGGCGCCCCGCCGTCGAGGGCGAGCGCGGTGATCGGGCCGCCCGGACCCGTCGCGGCCATCCCGGAGAGCGGATCGACCGCCACCGCCGTCACCCGCACCGGGTTCGCCGACCAGCCGGCCGGCACCCCTTCGAGGCGCACCTGGGGTGGCGTCCCGTCGATCGCGATCCGGGCGGTGGCGACGACGGTCGAGGCCATCCCCGACCCCGAGACGGCGACGGCGTGGACGAAGCTGATCCCTTCCGGCGGCGAGCGGAACACGTGGCCGACTTCGTCGAGGCCGCCGCGGAGGGTCAGCTCACCGGCGTCGCAGCGCCCGGCGACGGCGCACGGCCGCCCCTCGGGCCGGTCGTCGAGCGTCATCGCGAAGCCCGCGATCCCCGACGCCGGCGGCGGGTCCCGGCGCGCAAGTCGGACCCGGATGTCTTCGCCCGCCGCGGCCCAGGCGGGCGCGGCGATCGAGACCGGCGCCGGGTGGACGTCGTCGAAGCGCAGCGACACCCGCGATCGCGCCCCCCGCGGCGGCCAGGCTTCGAAGAGGTACGTGCCGGGGGTCGGCGGCACCCGCAGGTCGGCGGCGACCGACGCTTCGGTTTCCTGCTCTCCATAGCCCGGGATCGGCTCTCCCGCCGCGGTCCGGATCGCGTAGTGGACCAGGCCGTCGCGCGGGGGCAGCGGGTCCCATTCGACCTGGAAGTGATTCTCGGCCTGCCAGGATTCGCCGCCGACCACGTGGAGCCCGGTCAGTCCCCCGGCGCCGGAGGCGAGCGCCGCGTCCGGCGGCGCCGCGATCAGCGCGACCAGCAGCGCGGCGAAGAGCGAGGCGGTCGACCGGCGCGCCCGCGGCCTCGCCCGGCTCACGGCCCGAACTCCCCAACGGCACTGCCACTCGACGCCGCAGACGACGATCCGGACGAGCTGCCCGCTGCCGACGACGAGGTGGAGCTCGTGGTCTCGACGGGCGCCGGCGCGGGCGGCGGTTCGGTGTATTCCACCGCGCCGCTTTCGCTCGGCGGTGGGAGCGAGGCGGCGGCTTCCTCGGCCGCGGCCGCCCCCGGTTCTTCCCGCTTCGCCTTCGGCTTATCGCGGTCGGCCGGGTGGTGGTCCTCGGCGGGCGCCGGTTCGGGTTCGGCTTCGGCCGGGGACGCCGGCTGGTATTCGACCGTGGGCACCGTTTCGGCCTCCTCGGCCAGATGTCGCGGCTGGCGGGAGACCTTGGCCGCGGGCCGTGCCTGGTGGTCGGGCGGATCGAGCAGCGGGGCCGGGACGACCCCGCTCGCCACGCACGCCGCCGCTCCCCCGACGGTGCCGGCGCAGATCGCCAGGACCTTGGCGAGCGCCGCCATCCCGGCCCCGCGCGTGCCACCCGCCGCGGCGAAGCCCCCGAGGGCGGAGTCCGAGGCGCCCGGCCCGCCGCCGACCCGCGTCGCCAGCGCCGCATAGGCATCGTGCAGGCGGCCGACCAGATGCCCGTGCACGGGCAGCACCGGGGCCAGCGCGGCCGCGGCCCGCGGGGCGGCCCGGTAGGCGCGCAGGGTGGCGCGGCAGTGGGGGCAGGAGCGCAGGTGCTCGCGCAGGGTCGTCGCGTCGCCCGCGTCGGCCTCGCCGTCGGCGAAGGCCGAGAGCAGCGGCGCCAGCTCGGCACAGCGGGCGCCGCCCTCGCGGCGGACGAGGAAGTGGCGGAACCGCTCGCGACCCTCCGCCAGGCAGCGGTTCACCTTGGTCGCGGAGAAGCCCGTCAGCTCACCGATCTCGCGGTAGGAGTAGCCCTCGGCGAGCAGGGTGAGGGCGCGCAGCTCCTGCGGCTTCAGCGTCGCCAGCGCCTCGCGGCTGCGCTCGATCGCCTCGTGCCGCTCGGCCCGTTCGGCCGGCCCGTCGCTGTCGGCGGGCAGCATCGCGACCCAGTCCTCGCGACCCGGCTCGGGGGTCGAGGCGGCCGGTCCGGCGAGGATCCGCTCGCGCTCGGCCCGCACCGCGAGCGCCTCGTGCTTGACCACCGTCTGGGTCCAGCGGACGAGTTCGCGCGGGTCGGCCGAGGGAGCCTTCTGGAGCAGGATCTCCAGCCCGCGCTGCAGGGCTTCGTCGGCGTCGTCGGCGCAGATCGAGTAGCGGCCCGCGGTGCGGCGCAGGCTCGCCTCGTGGCGGGCGAACGTCTCGACCGCGGCCCGCTTGCGCGCCGCGGCATCGATCGGCGCGCCCTTGGGCGCCATGGTGTCGGCCGGCGCCCCTTTGGGCGCCGTGGTGTCGACCGGCGCATGGTCGCGCGCCTTCGTCTCCCTGCTCGGACTCACTGTACGACTCTCCCCGTCCGTTCTAGTTGGCTAGACCAAACATGCCGGCGCAAAGGTCTGAAGTGGGCCGATCTCTTCCCCCAATCCGTCCACTTTGTGGCGGAACTCGCGCAATTTGCGCAGAGCGTGTGTCAGCGGAGGCGCCCGCGCAGGGGAAGCCGCCGCGCCGGGAAGAGGCCTGTGTCCAGGGACGGATCCGTGCACGCAAGCGTCACTCCCTCGCGCCTTCCGTGACTCTCTCCCCGGGGTCGTGCGTATTCCACAACGCCGGAACCCTGATGGGGAAGTGTGTCGTTCTCACCGTCCGGCTCCTCGCGGCGCCCCGGGCCTCGTCCGGGGCAGGACAGGCCGCCAGGCATCGAGCCGATAGCATCGGGAACGATGACGACCTGTGTGGTCACCGGCGGCGCCGGCTTCCTTGGTTCCCACCTCTGCGAGCACCTGCTCGGCAAAGGGCACCGGGTGCTCTGCCTCGACAACCTGGAGACGGGCTCGCTCGAGAACATCGCGCATATCCGCGACGAGAAGTTCGAGTTCCGCCACACCGACATCACCGAGTACGTCGAGATCGCGGAGCCGGTCGACTTCGTCTACCACCTCGCCTCGCCGGCCAGCCCGATCGACTACCTGCGGCTGCCGCTGCACACGCTGAAGGTCGGCTCGCAGGGCACCCACAACATGCTCGGCGTCGCCAAGTGGAAGCGCGCCCGCTTCCTGATCGCCTCGACCAGCGAGGTCTACGGCGACCCCAAGGTCCACCCGCAGCGCGAGGACTACTGGGGCCACGTCAACCCGATCGGCCCGCGTGGCGTCTACGACGAGGCGAAGCGCTACGCCGAGGCGCTGACGATGGCGTATCACCGCCAGCAGGGCGTCGACACCGCGATCGTCCGCATCTTCAACACCTACGGACCCCGCATGCGGCCCCACGACGGCCGCGCGATCCCGACCTTCCTGCGCCAGGCGCTGCAGGACCGGCCGCTCACCGTCTTCGGTGAAGGCAGCCAGACGCGCAGCTTCTGTTACGTCGACGACCTGATCCGCGGCATCGTCGCGCTGGCCGAGTCCGACGTCCACACCCCGGTCAACATCGGCAACCCGGACGAGTTCACCTTGCTCGAACTGGCGAAGACGGTGATCGAGGTGACCGACTCCCGCTCGGAGATCGTCTACGAGGCGCTGCCCACCGACGATCCTCAGCAGCGCCGCCCCGACATCGGGCGTGCCCGTGACCTGCTCGGCTGGGAACCGGCGATCAAGCTCGACGAGGGCCTGCGTCGGACGATCGACCAGTCCGGCGTCGAGCGCCTGGTCGGCGCCGGCGACTGAGGGCGCCGCCCGATGGCGACGACCCCCGACAGCTCGGAGGAGACGCACCGCACGATCGCCCCCGTGGTCGGGCCCGACGACGAGCGGGTGTTCACCGACTCCGGCATCGAGATCGAACCGCTCTACGAGGAAGGCGACGTCGCCCCCGGCCTGGCGGAGCGCCTCGGCGAGCCCGGCTCGCCGCCCTTCACCCGCGGCATCCACGAGGGGATGTACCGGGACCGGCTCTGGACGATGCGCCAGTACGCGGGCTTCGCCTCGCCCGAGGACACCAACGAGCGCTACCGCTACCTGATCGAGAACGGCTCGACCGGGCTCTCGATGGCCTTCGACCTGCCGACCCAGCTGGGCCGCGACTCCGACGACCCGCTCTGCTTCGGCGAGGTGGGGCGGACCGGGGTGCCGATCGACACGATCGAGGACATGCGGATCTGCTTCGACCAGATCCCGCTCGACGGCGTCTCCACCTCGATGACGATCAACGCCCCCGCTGCCTGCCTGCTCTTGCTCTACGAGCTGGTCGGCGAGGAGCAGGGCGTGCCCTCCGAGAAGCTGCGCGGCACGGTCCAGAACGACGTGCTGAAGGAGTACATGGCGCGCGGCAACTACATCTTCCCGCCCGAGCCGACGATGCGCCTGACCACCGACATCTTCGAGTACTGCCGCGAGAACGTGCCGAAATGGAACACGATCTCGATCTCCGGCTACCACATCCGCGAGAAGGGCTGCTCGGCCGTGCAGGAGGTCGCCTTCACCCTCTCCAACGCGATCGCCTACGTCGAGGCGGCGCTCGAGCGCGGTCTCGCGATCGACGAGTTCGCGCCCCGTCTCGCCTTCTTCTTCAACTGCCACAACAACGTGTTCCAGGAGATCGCCAAGTTCCGCGCCGTGCGGCGGATGTGGGCGAAGATCGTCGCCGAGCGGTTCGGCGCCGAGAACCCGAAATCGATGCAGATCCGCTTCCACACGCAGACCGGCGGGGTGACGCTGCAGGCGCAGCAGCCCGAGGTCAACATCGTGCGGGTGGCGCTGCAGGGCTTCGCCGCGGTCGCCGGTGGCACCCAGTCCCTGCACACCAACGGCTTCGACGAGGCGCTGGCGCTGCCGACCGAGCGCTCCGCCCGGATCGCCCTGCGCACCCAGCAGGTGCT
>DASZZB010000176.1:0-8342 GCA_035545115.1 Solirubrobacterales bacterium
GCTCGACCTGCTCGCCGGCGAGGAAGAAGGTGGCCCGCTGATCGGCCTCGCGGAGGATCTCCAGCACCGCCGGGGTGCCCTGCGGGTGGGGACCGTCATCGAAGGTGAGCGCGACGCCGTCGGCCCCCTCCTCGCGCAGGACGACGCCGAGCCGCCGGCCGACCGGCGGCACGATCGGGGCCAACGCCGGGCCCGCGTGCGGCACCGCCACGGTGAGGGCGAGCGCCCCGGCGCCCGCCAGACGACGCGCCCTCGGCGCCTCGCCCGGATCGCTCAAGGAGCGGCTTCGGCTTCGGCGGTTTCGGTCGCGGCAGCCTGTGAGGAGCCGGTCGGGCCGAGCTGCTTGGCCGCCTGGGTCGCCGGCGTGTCGTTGTCGCTGCCGATGTGGATGCGGCTGGTGACCGGGCGCAGCGGCTTCAGCGGGCTCTCGCGATGGACCGCCGAGATCACCAGCACCACGGCGATGATCGCCAGGCAGGTGACGGTGACGGCACGGGCCGCGCGCAACCGCCAGACCGGCTCCTGGCGCACCCGCGGTCGCACCGCCAGCGCCCGCGAGGCGATCGAGGGCAGCGAGGCGAAGGAGGAGTCGGGCGAGCGGCGTTCGGTGGCGACGTGCCGCAGGGTCGACTCGAGCTCGTGGTCGGAGCGCGCCACCTCGGCGATGCCGAACCGTTCGAAGGCGGCGTTGTTGGCGCGCAGGTGGCCGGCCGAGAAGCCGTAGGAGATCACCGGGCAGCCGCGGATATGGGCCTCCAGCACGGTCAGGCCCGCGGTCGCGTGGACCATCGCGTCGGCGGCCGCCATCCAGTCGCTCATCTGGTCGGTGAACCCGAGCACCCGCACCCGCTCGTTGGCGGCGAAGCGGGCCTCAAGTCGCTGGCGGGCGGCCTCGTTGCGACCGGCGATGCAGACCACCTCGGTCTCGCCGTCGGCCAGCGCCAGCTCGATCGCCCGCTCCAGGTCGCCGACCCCCCAGCCACCGCCGGAGACCAGCACCATGCGGGCGTGCGCGTCCACGCCGAGCGCCTCGCGGGCGGCGCGGCGGGTGCGCGGCATCAGGAACTCGGGCGAGATCGGCGGCCGCGTCCACTCCACGGTCCCCGGCCCGACCAGCCGCTCCACTTCCTCGATCGACTCGGGGTGGGTGACGTAGTGGAGGTCGACCCCCGGGTGCGCCCAGTAGCGCAGTCCGGCGAGGTCGGTGATCGCCGACTGCACCGGGATGTCGAGCCGGCGCTTCTCGCGCAGCATCCCCAGCACGACGGTGACGCCGGGATAGGTCGAGATGATCACGTCGGGTTCGTGCGCGGCGACCTGCCGGAGCAGGCCGCGCGCCCCGACCAGGTACATCAGCTGCATCGCCAGCCAGCGGGTCGGGGCGAATTTGGCGATCAACCAGTACTGGACGTCGAAGAGCCAGGGGGCGCGGCGGAAGGTGAAGCGCGAGCCGCCGCGCACCACCCCCGACGTCAGCTTGCCCATCGCCTCGAGCCCGTTGTCGACCGTCACCGCGGCGTCGGGGAGCTCCTTCTCGAGGTCGGCGGCGATCATCCGCGCCGGCAGGTCGTG
The DNA here is from genome assembly GCA_035545115.1 of Solirubrobacterales bacterium. Classification (GTDB taxonomy): domain Bacteria; phylum Actinomycetota; class Thermoleophilia; order Solirubrobacterales; family 70-9; genus VAYN01. The sequence continues at coordinate 1,573 of DASZZB010000176.1, forward strand.
CCCCTCGCCGATGTCGGCGGTGAGGATGAGGACCTTCGGGTCGCGCGGATCGCCGGGCCGCGAGGCGCCCGCGAGCAGCGCCCCGGCGGCATGTCCGTTGCCGTTCAGCGAGGGTGTCGTGCCGGGGATCGGGTCCGGCGGCCGGGTCGTGCACTTGACCCATTCGACGTACTGGCGGACCCCGTCTTTGAAGCTGGTTTCGGCTTTCCAGCCGAGCTCGTCGAGGGCGCGCTGGTTGGAGATCGTCTTGCCCGGGAAGTCGCCCGGCCGCGGCGGCGTGTGGGTGATCTCGCAGGTGTCGACGTTTTCCTGCACCCGCTCGGCGATTTCGAGGATCGTCGTCACCTCGTCGCCGGAGAGGTTGTAGGTGCGACCGGCCGCGGCGGGGGCGAGCGCGGCGACGATCCCGTCGGCGAGGTCCTCGACGTAGATGAAGCTGCGGGTGGTGCTGCCGTCGCCGGCGATCGTCAGCGCCGTGCCTTCGTAGGAGAGGTCGGTGAACTTGGCGACCACGCCGGCGGCGCGGGCGCGCGGGCCATAGGGGATGCCGAAGCGCAGGACCGTGTACTCGAGGTCGTAAAGCTCGGCGTAGCCGGCGCAGTAGGTCTCGCCCGCCAGCTTGGTCGCGGTGTAGAGGTGGCGCGGCGCCGGGATCGCGGTTTCCTCGTCGACCTCCTGCTCGGGGCAGTCGCTGTAGACCCAGGTGGTCGAGCCGTAGACGACGCGGCCGACCTTGGCCCGGCAGGCCGCCTCCAGCACCTGCAGCGTGCCGCGCGTGTTGACCTCCTCGGCGAGCACCGGGTCGGCGAGCACGTGGCCGACGTCGGCCACCGCGGCGAGGTGGATCACCGCGTCGCAGTCGCGCATCGCGAGGTCGAGGTTGGCCGGGTCGGTGATCGAGCCGGTGAAGGTCTCGACCTCCAACGGCGAGTGGTACGGGGAGGCGCTGAGGTCGAAGATGCGCGGCGTGTCACCCCGCTCGATCAGCTTGTCGACCACATGGGAGCCGATGAAGCCCCCGCCTCCGGTCACCAGGACCCTCATCCTTCAGCCCTCCTTCCCCGCGAGCGCCGCGGCGCGGCTCTCCGGGCGGTAATAGAGCGGCACGCACCAATGGTTCTCGGCCACCCAGTCGGTGTTCGGCAGCTCCTCGGAGCGGCCCATGATGCGGTGGCAAGGCTGGTCGTAGACCTTGCCGGTGCTCTTCTCGATCTGCTCGAAGACGATGTACTTGTAGAGGCCCGAGGTCATCCCCTCCGGCAGCTCCAGGCGGGCCGGATGGATCGGGTCGAGGTGCTCGCGCGCGTAGTCGTTCTTCCAGGCGACGATCTCCTCCATCCGCTCGGCCTGGACCAGGGCCAGCGCCGCGGTGAACTCGTTCATCCGGAAGTTGAGGCCGTCGACCTGGTGGTCGAACTTGCCGTAGTTGCGGAACTTGCGGGCGAACTCGAGCAGATCCTCGTCGGCGGAGACCAGCACGCCGCCCTCGCCGCTGGAGACCGTCTTGGTCGCGTAGAGCGAGTAGACGCCGGCGTCGCCGTAGCTGCCGGGTCGGGCACCGTTCCAGTCGGCGCCGTGGGCGTGGGCGCAGTCCTCGAGCAGAAAAATGTTGTTCGAGTGGCAGTACTCGGCTATTTGTGAAGTGTCGAAGGCGATGTGGCCGCCGACGTGGACGAGGATCGCGGCGCGCGGCTTGTGCCGCTCCGCCTGGCGCTCGAAGTCCTCGAACGACATGCAGAGATCGTCGCGACGGCAGTCGACGAACTCGACCGCGGCGCCGGCGCCGACCGCGGCGAGCGGCGTCGCCATGAAGGTGTTCGACGGGCAGAGCACGGTCTCGCCTCTGACGCCGGCGAACTCGAGCGCCGCGAGCGCCCCGCCCGCCCAGCTCGAGAGGCCGACCGCGGGCAGCTTGTTCCACGCCGCCCAGCGCTCCTCGAAGGCGGCCAGCTTGGCGCCCTCCGACCACTGCTCGGAGTCGAGCACCTCGGTCCACAGCTCGAAGAGGCGGGGACGGTCGCGGTGGTCGAAGCCGATCGCGAACTTCGTCACGTCAGGCAGGGATGTCTCGGCGGCGCCTACGGGTGGCTCCTTGTTAGTGGGCTGGCACAGGGGGTTCGGCGGAGTCTGGGTCCATCCGTCGCCGAAGGGCGGCGCAAGGCTAGCAGCGAAATCGGAAACGACGTTTAAAGAACCCGATTTTGGGGAACGCGAGTGGGTTTCAGTCCTCGGCATGAGCCGACTCGATCACCGCGCCGACCGCCGGCGAGCCCGCCAGGGCGATCACCCCGACGACGGCGACGAGGATCGAGGCGACCAGCGCGGCGCCGCCTCCGGGCGTGCCCGACCACGACTCTTCGAAGATCAGCGGCGCCAGGATCACCGGCACGACGACCTGGACGGCGAACATCACCGGGGTCACCTGGGTCGCGGGACGGCGCCCCAGCGCGCTCATCTCGCTGAGCAGGGCGAGGCCCTCCGAGGCGGCCGCGGTGGCCAGCCAGATCGCCGCGACGAGCAGCGAGCCGGAGGAGAGTTCGTCGGTGAGGAGCTTCGAGGCGATCGCCGTCCAGGCGTAGCCGAAGCCGGCGGCGACGACGGCCAGCGTCCCCGCCGCGCTCGGCCGGCCGCGCACCACGTAGGGGGCGAGGACGGGGATCGTGATCAGCGCCAGGGCGATCGCGATCGGCACCGCGCCGGCGTTCGCGGTGGTGCGTTCGGGAGCGGCCCAGGCGACTCCGGCGACGCCGAGGACGATCGCGGCGACGGCGCCGTACTCGCGCGGCCCCGGGCTCTCGTCGAGTTTGGTCACCCCGAGCCAGAGCAGCAGCACCAGCCCGCTGGCGAGGCATGGCTGGACGACGGTGAGCGGCGCCAGGAGCAGCGCGACGATCTCCAGCGGCCAGCCGAGCAGCCCGATCAGCGTCGCCAGCAGCCAGCGCGGGTTGCGGATCAGCCGCCCGATCAACGACACCCGCAGCGCGTGCTCGTGCCCCACCTGCCGCGCCTCCAGCGCCTGCAGCGCCACCGAGGTGTTGTAGAGCGCCGATGCCCCGATCGCGCAGATGATTCCCAGGGCGAGCATTGGGCGACCCTAGCCGGAAGTTCGGTGGGTGCTCCGGGGAGGCCATTCCGGCATCCCCTCCTCAGAAGCCGTCGCGCAGCTGGGGTGGCCGAAAGGGCCCGTGCCGTGGCCCATGAGCTTCTGCTGAGGGGATGCCGGAATGGCCTACGACAGTGCTCCCGAGCTTCGGCTACGCGTCGCTTCTTGAAGCTATGGACACGAGGTCCGCCCGAGTTTCAAGGGCTCCCCAGAGCTCAGACCGGACTACGTCTCCTGGTACAGCGGTCCGTCCCCACCCTCGGGCAGGGTGAGGCGGCCGCCCTTGGCGGTGATCGCCCCGCACTGGACGCAGTTGGAGGCGGTGACGTGCACGTCTACCTCCGCCTCGCCGTTCTCCAGCTGGTCCTCGGGGATCTCGTAGACCTGCGCCGGGCACATCGAGACCCAGGTCTGAGCCACCTCGCGCGGCACGTGGGTCTGGATGCGGATGTGGTTGGGCGCGTCGTCGCGGGTCGCGTTGCCCGAGAGGAACACCGAGCCGAGCTTGTCGAAGGTCAGCTCGTTGTCCGGCTTCGGGTACTTCGAGCTCGCGTTGCCGATCGTCATCGCGTTCTCGGCGTCGTCCTCGCCCTTCCAGTGGCCGGGCGGCAGGGCCCCGTTGGTCATCGCCCAGGCGTTCGCCACCGCGCCGCCGACGAAGAAACCCCTCGTGAAGGCCTGCCGCACGTTCCGCGACTTGTGGAGGTCCTTCTCGATCAGCGACTTGTGCACCCGCTCGTCGTAGGCCTCGAAGTTGACCGAGTCGGGGTCGGACTTCAGCGACTCGACGATCGTTTCCGCGGCCATCATCCCGGCGTGCATCGCGTAGTGAACGCCCTTCAGGGTCGGGATGTTGACCATGCTCGCCGCGTCGCCGGCGACCATCATGCCCGGCACCGCGAGGCGCTTCGGCATCGCGTAGTAGCCACCGGAAGGGATCGTCTTCGCGCCCCAACCCACCCGCTTGCCGCCCTCGAGCAGCTTCTTGATGAACGGGTGGAGCTTCATTCGCTGCAGCGCGGCGTGGACGCTGAAGGTGGCGTCGGTGTAGTCGAGTCCGACGACGAGGCCGATGCAGAGCTTGTCCTCGCCCATCGGGTAGATGAAGCTGCCGCCGAACTCGTTGTGGCGGGCCCCGGTGCGCAGCGGCCAGCCCATCGTGTGGATCACCCGGTCGAGCGGCTTCGGCACCTCCCAGATCTCCTTCACCCCGAGCTCCCAGCGCATCGGGTCGGCGCCGTGCATGTCGAAGTAGTCGTAGGCGGCGTAGGTCAGGTGACCGACGGTGCCCTCGGCGAGGACGGTCGCCTTGGCGATCACGTCGGAGCCGGGCTCGAAGTTGGGCAGCTCTTCGCCCTCCTTGCCGCGGCCGCGGTCGCCCGAGCGCACGCCCTTCACGACCCGGTCCTCGACCAGCAGTTTGGTCGCGGCGGTCTCGCTGAGGATGTAGACGCCGGCTTCTTCGGCTTTGTCGGCGAGGAAGCGGCCGAGTTTCGACACCGAGGTGACGTAGTTGCCGTGGTTACGGAAGTTCGGCGGCGGCGGCTTGATCGGGAACGCTTTCTTCGGCGTCAGGAGGTAGACGGCATCCTTCTTCACCTCCTGGTAGACCGGCCACTCCTCCTTCGGCAGGTCGGGGAAGAGCTCTTCCATCGCCGAAGGCTTCATGTTCGCCCCCGACAGGAGGTGCGCCCCGGCCACTTTGCCCTTCTCGATCACGGCGACCGGGACTTCGCCGAGCTTCTCGGTCAGCTCCGGCTCGTCCTCGAGCAGCTGCATCAGCTTGTTGGCGCAGGCGAGACCGGCGGGGCCGCCGCCGACGATCGCGACGCCGACCTCGATCCGATCCTCCGGCGCGTCGGTCGGCCGACCGATCACCGAGTTCGAGTCGAAGGGCGGCGGGAACTCACTGGGTGGCACTGCCGGCATCTGGGGCTCCTCCTGAGGGGGAAGCGGGGGCTGAGCCGAAGCTCAGCCGCCCTTCTTGGCTTTGATCGCCTCGGTCAGCTTGGGGACGATCTTGTGCAGATCGCCCACCACGCCGAGGTCCGAGAACTCGAAGATCGGCGCGTTCGGGTCCTTGTTGATCGCCAGGATGTTCTCCGAGTTCTGCATACCGACCTTGTGCTGGATCGCGCCGGAGATCCCCGCCGCGAGGTACAGCTTCGGCGCGACCGTCTTGCCGGTCTGGCCGATCTGCGCCGCGTAGGGGTACCAGCCGGCGTCGACGACCGCGCGGGTCGCGGCGACGGCGCCGCCCATCGACTCGGCGAGTTCCTCGGCGAGCTTGAAGCCCTCCGCGGCGCCGAGACCACGGCCGCCGCCGACCAGGATGTCGGCGTCCTCGATGTTCACGTCGGCGCCGCGCTGCTCGCCGCGCTGGACCATCGTCGCCTTGGTCGACCAGGGCGAGAGCTCGACCTCGACGTCCTCGACCGCGGCGGTGCCGCCGCTCTCGTTCGCGTCGAAGGCGTTGAGCCGGCCGATGATGATCCCCGGCTCGGAGACGTAGCCGACGTCGGCGATCTCGGAGTCCTGCAGGATCGGTCGCTCGGCGACCAGCTTGCCGTCCTGGACTTTGACCGCGGTGACCTCCATCGTCACCCCGGCGCCGAGGCGGGCGGTGAGGCCCGCCCCGATCTCGAAGCCGAGCAGGCCGCCGCCGAACAGCGCGTAGCTGATCCCGTTGTCGGCGATCACCTTGGCCATCGCGTCGACGATCGGCTGGGCGAGGCCCTCCGGCACGCTCTTCGCGCGGTAGACCTTGGCGGCGCCGTACTTGCCGAGCCCGGCCGCGGCGTCGTCGGCGACGTCGCCGACCACCAACGCGCTCGCCTCGCCACCGATCTGACCGGCCAGCTTGGCGGCCTCGGAGATGGCTCCCAGGCTGTTTTTGTTGAAGTTGCCCTCGTCGTCATGGAGGGCGTAAACCAGGATGCCTGCCATCTAGATCAATTTCCTCTCGTCCAGCCAGGCGACGATCTTTTCGACCGTCTCGCCCGTGTCCTCGTCCTCGATGATCTCGCCGGCTTCCTTGGCGGGGGGCGGGTTCAGCGCGAGGACCTTCGTCTTCGAGCCGGCCTCGCCGACCTGCCCGGCGTCGATCCCGACGTCGCCGGATGCCTTGTTGTCGAGCGGCTTCTTTTTCGCGCCCATGATCGCTTTCAGCGACGGGTAGCGGGGCTCGTTGATCGCGTCGCCGACGCTGATCACGGCCGGCAGCTCGACCTCGACCGTGTCGTAGCCGTACTCGGCCTGGCGCTCACAGCGGAGCTTGCCGTCGGCGACGTCGATCTTGATCACCTGGGTCAGCGAGGGCATCTGCAGGTGGTCGGCGACGACGGCGCCGATCGTGTAGCACTCGCCGTCGTCCGACTGCTGGCCGAGCAGGACCAGGTCGGGGCTCTCGGACTCGAGGACTTTCGCCAGCGAGTAGCCGGTCGCGCAGACGTCGGAGCCCGCCAGGGCGTCGTCGGTCAGCTGTACCGAGCGGTCGGCGCCGAGGGCGACGGCCTTGTGCAGGGCACGGACGGCGGATTCGGGACCCATGGTCACCGCGACGACCTCCTCGACCGGGATCGCGCCACCCTCCTTGATCTGCATGGCCGCCTCGAGGGCGTGCGTGTCGAAGGGGTTGAGGTTTTTCTCGCCGCTGCGATCGAGGCGC
>DASZZB010000177.1:0-2373 GCA_035545115.1 Solirubrobacterales bacterium
TGGCGGCCACAGCCTGCCCGGGCCGCCACGAGACGCCCGGGACGCATCTCGGACGTCCGCGACGCCTACACAGACCCTGCGACGCACCTCGGACCCCCGCGATGCCCTCGAACCCCCGCCACCCCGACCAGACGCCCGGGAGGGAGGTCGGAACGGGCCGGGTAGGCTCGTCCGGTGGAGACGAACTCGTCCGGCGTCGCGTTTCAGAGCGCTGCGGGGCGCTGGCTCGTCGCGGTCACCGTGGCCGGGTCGGGGATGGCGTTCCTCGACGGCACCGTGGTCAACGTGGCGCTGCCGAAGATCGGCGAGGACCTGCACGCTTCGACCAGCGCGCTGCAGTGGATCCTCAACGGGTACCTACTGACCCTGGCCTCGCTGATCCTGCTCGGCGGCAGCCTCGGCGACCGGCTCGGGCGGCGGCGGGTCTTCCAGTTCGGGATCGGGCTCTTCACCCTCGCCTCGCTGCTCTGCGCGGTGGCGCCGACGGTGGAGCTCCTGATCGTCGCGCGGCTGCTCCAGGGGATCGGCGGGGCGCTGCTGACGCCCGGCAGCCTGGCGATCATCGAGGCGAGCTTCCGCCCCGCCGACCGGGCACGGGCGATCGGCGCCTGGTCGGGGCTCGGCGGCGTCGCCACGGCCTTCGGGCCGCTGCTCGGCGGCTGGCTGATCGGGGCGATCTCCTGGCGGGCGATCTTCCTGATCAACCTGCCGATCGGCCTGTTCGTCGCCTGGGCGGCGAGCCGCCACGTGCCCGAGTCGCGCGACCCGGCCGCGGCCGGGAGGCTCGACGCGGCGGGCGCGGCGCTGGCCGCGATCGGCCTCGGCGGCACCACCTACGCGCTGATCGAGGCCCCCGAAGGCGGCACGGCGGCGGTTGTCGGAGCCGCGGTCGTCGGCGTCGCGGCGCTGGTCGCCTTCTTCGTCCGCGAGCGCCACACCGCCGACCCGATGCTGCCGCTCTCCATCTTCTCCACGCGCCAGTTCAGCGCCGCCAACGCGGTCACCTTCGTCGTCTACGCGGCGCTCGCCGTCGTCTTCTTCCTGCTCGTCAGCTTCCTGCAGATCTCGCTCGGCTACTCGCCGATCGCGGCGGGCTCGGCATCGTTGCCGGTGACGGTGCTGATGCTGCTCGGCTCGGCGCGCGCCGGTGAGCTGGCCCAGCGGATCGGCCCGCGCGTCCCGCTCACCCTCGGCCCGCTGATCATCGCCGCCGGCCTGCTGCTGATGCTGCGGATAGACCCCGGCGACGGCTACATCGGCGCGGTGCTGCCGGCGGTGGTCGTCTTCGGGCTCGGCCTGACGCTGGTGGTGGCGCCGGTCACGGCGACGGTGATGGCGGCGGTCGACTCGGCCAACTCCGGTATCGCCTCCGGCGTCAACAACGCGGTCGCGCGGGTGGCGGGCCTCCTGGCGGTCGCCGTGGTGCCGGTGATCGCGGGGCTGACCGGGGACAAGTTCTACGACCCCTCGCACATGACCCACGGCTTCCACGTCGGCATGGCCGTCTGCGCGGCGCTGGCGGTGCTCGGCGCGATCATCGCCTGGACGACGATCTCCTCCGACGTCCTCCACGAGGAGGAAGGCGAGGAGCCCGAAGAGTGCGACTACACCTGCGACATCGGCGCCCCCACCCTGCGCCCTCCCCGCGAGCCTACCCCGGCACCCGAGCTCACCGGCGGCAACTAAATGTTGATGGGCCGAAAACCCCTGATATAGAGGACTTTTCGGCCCATCAACATTCGTCAGATCGTGAGGCCGCCGTCGACGGGGACGGTGGCGCCGGTGATGCCGGCGGCGCCCGGGCCGAGGAGGAAGGCGATGGTGGCGGCGACCTCCTCCGGCTCGAGCAGGCGCTCCAGGGGCTGGCGGGGGGCGAAGTCGCGCGGCGAGGGCAGCTCGAAGAGGCGCGCCGACTCGGCGAGGAGCGGCGTGTCGGTCGAGCCGGGCGCCACCGCGTTGGCGGTCACGCCGCTGCCGTGCAGGTCGGCGGCGAGGCCGCGGACGAAGCCCTCGACGCCCGCCTTGGCGGCACTGTAGGCGGCGAGGCCCGGCATCCCGCGGGTCGCGCCCGAGGAGGTGACGGCGACGAAGCGGCCCGAGCGCGGGCGCGGGCGTCCCAGCAACGCCGGGACGACGAGGCGGGCGGCGAGGATCACCGCCTCGAGGTTCACCTCGAGCAGCGCCCGCTGCTGCCCGGCGGGCAGTTCCCAGGCGGGCACGCCGCCGGCGATCACCCCGGCGCCCGCGACGAAAGCGTCGAGCTCGCCCCACGCTTCCGCCCCCTCGACCACCGCCGCCAGCGCCTCGCGGTCGCTCGCGTCGGCGACCACGGCGCGCGCCACGTCGGCCCGCCCGGCCCGCTCCCCGGCGGCC
>DASZZB010000178.1:0-3292 GCA_035545115.1 Solirubrobacterales bacterium
CCGGCCACCTTGTCGTCACCGAGGTCGCCGAAGACCCGGTCGGCGCCCGGCCCGGCCTCGAAGAGGTCGTCCTCGGGGCCACCGCGGATCACGTCGTCCCCCTCGCCGCCGTTCACCCGCACGCTGCCGACCGCGACCAGCGAGCTTTCGACCCGGAAGCGGTCGTCGCCGGGGCCGAGATCGGTCATCAGCCAGCGGGCCGGACCGTCGAGCGGGCAGAGGACCCGCCTCGGTTCCCCGAGCGGGTGCAGACAACCCGGCCCGGCGGCGAGTCGGGCCGCGGCGGCGACCGCGAGGGTTTCGCTCGCCTGGTCGAAGGAGACGGCGATGTCGTCGCGGCCCGCGCCGCCGACGATCTGCACCCCGCCGCCCCCGTCCGGCGCCTCGTCGACCTGCACGTAGGCGCTCCCCGCGGGCGGCGCTTCGGGACCGCAGGAGATCGTCCGCCCAGGCGCGCCGCGGCAGCCGTCGGTCCCCTGGCCGCCGTCGAGCGTGTCGTGCCCGCCACCGCCGATCAGCGTGTCGTCGCCAGGGCCGCCCTTGATCTCGTTCGGGCCGCCGTCGCCGATCAACGTGTCGCGGAAGGCGGAGCCTTCGAGGTCCTCGAATTCGTAGAGCTTGTCGTGGCCGTCGCCGCGGGCGACGTGCTTGCGCAGCGAGGCCCAGATCCCGGTCCCCTTGCCGCCCGCGACCGCGGTCGCGAACGAGGCGATGTCGTGCTTGCCCGGTCCGCCCGACATGCGGTCGTAGCCGTAGTCGCCGTGGACCAGGTCGTAGTCGCCCGGCCCGCCGTTCACGGTGTCGATGCCGAGCCCGCCGGCGACGTCGTCGTAGTCGCCGGCGCCGCCGGCCACCTTGTCGTCACCGAGGTCGCCGAAGACCCGGTCGGCGCCGCGCCCAGCGTAGATTTCGTCGTTGCCGCGACCGCCGTGGAGGACGTCGTCGCCGGCCCCGCCGCAGATCAGGTCGTTGCCGAGGCTGCCGTAGATCGTGTCGTCGCCCGGCCCGCCCCAGATCACGTCGCGGCCCGGCGTGCCGTGGAGGATGTCGTCGCCGGTGGTGCCGACGATCGTCGCCCGCCGCCCGTGACAGCGGTGCACTTCTTCTTCGGGCTTACCGCCCTCGGCCGCCACCGCCTGCGTTGCACCCGCCGCGAGCAGCGCGACGACCAGCAGCACCGCCGTCCTCGACCTACCCCCGCCCCGTCCCATGCACCGGGACGCTATCCGAGACCGAGGGCGCTCTCGACCGACACGTACTCCATGCCGACGCCCTCGGCGACCGCCGGGTGCGTCACCTTCCCCCCCGCGACGTTGACGCCCGGTCGCAATCCCGGGATGCGCTCGATCGCACCCGGCAGGCCGTCGTCGGCGATCGCGATCGCGTAGGGCAGGGTCGCGTTGGTCAACGCCTGGGTCGAGGTGATCGGCACCGCCCCCGGCATGTTGGCGACGCAGTAGTGGGTGATGCCGTCGACCTCGAAGGTCGGCTCGCGGTGGGTGGTCGGGTGCGAGGTCTCGAAGCAGCCGCCCTGGTCGATCGCCACGTCGACCATCACCGCCCCCGGTTTCATCAGCTTCAGTTGGTCGCGGGTGATCACGTAGGGGGCGCGGGCCCCGTGGACCAGCACCGCGCCGACGATCAGGTCGGCGCGCGCCAGCATCTCCTCGACCGCCAGCGTGGTCGAGTAGACGGTCGAGCAGCGCCCGTTGAAGATCACGTCGAGCTCCCGCAGGCGGTCGATCGAGCGATCGAAGACGAAGACGTCGGCCTCCATCCCGATCGCGATGAAGGCGGCGTTCATGCCGACCACGCCGCCGCCGATCACCATCACGGTGGCGGCCGCGACGCCGGGCACGCCGCCGAGCAGGATCCCCCGGCCGCCCTCCGGTTTCTGCAGCATGTAGGCGCCCGCCTGGGTGGCGATCTTCCCCGCCACCTCGCTCATCGGCGCCAGCAGCGGCAGCCGGCCGTCGCGGTCCTCGACCGTCTCGTAGGCGACCGCCGTCGCACCGGAGGCGGCGAGGCCACGGGTCTGCTCGGGATCGGGCGCCAGGTGGAGGTAGGTGAAGAGCAGCTGCTCAGGCCGCAGCAGCTCGATCTCCGCCGGCTGCAGCTCCTTGACGTGGAGGATCATCTCGGCCGCGGCGAAGACCGCGGCGGCATCGGGGACGATTTGCGCCCCCTGCGCCTCGTAGCGCTCGTCGGAGATCGCCGAGCCCTCGCCGGCGCCGGCCTCGATCATCACCTCGTGGCCGTGCTCGACCATTTCGCGCACCCCCGCCGGGGTGATCGCGACGCGGTACTCGTCCGCCTTGATCTCGGTCGGGACGCCGATCTTCACGAGGCGACCAGCTCCCGGGCGCGCAGCGCCAGCCAGAACTCGATCCGGTCGTGGGCGCGCGAGAGGTCGCGCCCGGTCAGCTCTTCGACCTTGCGCATCCGGTAGCGCAGGGTGTGGCGGTGGCAGTAGACCTGGCGCGCGGCGCGCTCCCACTGCCCGTTCTGCTCGATGAAGGCCTCCAGTGAGCGCAGCAGCTCGCCGCCGTACTCCTCGTCGCCCTCCTCGATCGGCCCGAGCACGCTGTCGCAGTAGAGGCCGAGCGCGTCGTCGTCCTGGATCGAGAGCAGCAGGGTGAAGGCGCCGAGGTCCCGCCAGGAGGCGACCTCGGGGGCGGAGCCGTTGGCGAAGGAGGTCGCTTCGAGCGCGCAGCGCGCTTCGTGGAAGGAGTGGCGGAGCGCCTCCGGGGCGGCGGCGCGGCTGGCCGCCGCGCGGACCGCGCCGCGCTCGGCGAGCAAGGCCTGGCGGGCCGTCGCGGCGACCTCGAGCGGGTCGTGGTCGGCGGCGTCGACCACCGCGCAGAGCAGCTCGCGGCCGCCGGCGGTGTGCGGCGCGACCACCGCGGGGCAGGCGTCGGCGGCGAGCGCCCGCTCGAGCGCCGACTCGGCGGCGTCGGGGTCGTCGAGGGCGAAGACCAGGACCGCGGCCTCCTCGCCGATCCCGAAGGGCTCGAGGCGGCGGCGAAGCTCGTTCGGCTCGAGCCGGCCGCCGAGCGCCCCGGCGAGCACGTCGCCCGCCAGCCGCCGCTCGGTCTCCCGCGCGACCCGCCGGCGCATCAGCTCGAGCGCGACGATCGCCACCGCCTGCTGCAAGATCAGCCGCTCGAAATCGCCGAGCCCGCCCGAGTCGCGGACGATCACCACCCAGGCCTGCGGCGGCCCGCCGCCGGGCGAGACGACAGGGTGGGCGAGCGCGCGCCCGGCGAGCGAGGGGTGCGAGGGGACGAAGGGG
>DASZZB010000179.1:0-4068 GCA_035545115.1 Solirubrobacterales bacterium
TGGCGTTCGCAGAAAGCTCCGGTATGCGGAGCTAACTGCGAACGCCGGGGAGCTGGGAAGGGGCCGGGAAGGGTCGAGGCCGGTGCGACGAGGGACGGGCGCGTGTGTGGCGGTCGGCCCGGCGATGGCGAGGGACAGGACCCGTCCGTCACGGAGATGCCGCGATCACAGGGAAGACGTGCGCCTTCGTAGGGGCCTGCGGTCCCCAGGATCGCGATGGGTGAGTTGACCTTGCTATAGCAGGGTCAACCCACCCATCGCGTCCGTGACCGTGAAGGAGTCGTGGACTTCACGACTCCTTCCTCGCGTCACCCGCGAGGTTCCAGGCATCTCCGTCACGGACACCAGCTCGGGGCGCGCCCCAGGCGCCTCGGGATCGACCGTCCGGCGCGCTCGTCCTTCCGGCGTCATGAGTGGAAGGGAAGGGAAGGGTCGACCGCGGCCCCGTCCGCCTCCCGGACCCCGTCCCTCCCCCGGTTCCCTACCGTCCTGCCAACTCGGCGGCGGCCACAGCCTGCCCGGGTCGCCGCCGAGATGGCCGGGTCCCTTTGAGCGTCCCGCCGGGACGGCCCGTCCCCAATCCGTCCCCCAGGACGGCCACGTCCCTCGTCCATCCGCCAGAACGGCCACGTCCCCCTCAGCGTCCCTTGCCGTCCCGCCTGACCGGCTGCGTCCCTTTGGCGTCCCGCCACATGAGCCAGACCCGCGGCCCGCGCGGCAGCCGCAGCTCGCGGGTGACGCGGAAGCCGAAGCGGGCGTAGTAGTCGATGTTGCGCTCCTTCGAGGACTCCAGGTAAGCGCCGACCCCGTCGCGGTCGCATTCCTCCAGCACCGGCGCGAGGACGGCGCTGCCGAGGCCGCGGCCCTGGGCGGCGGGCTCGGTGCCGAGCGTCGCCAGGTACCAGTGCGGCGGCGCCGGCGGATGGTGGCGTTCGATCCCCTGCAGTCCCCAGCCGACCAGCGGCGCCCGCCGCAGCAGGCGCGGATGGAGCAGCGCGCGCGAGAAGGCGAGATCGTCGCGCACGCTGCTCCGCCAGTTGTCGGGCGCCGCCCAGACGGCGGCGCTCTCGCCGCCGGCGCTCATCCAGATCTCCCCGGCGCGCAGCATCTGGCGGTTGCGGGCGGCGTGGAAGCGCTCCAGCATCCACGGCCGCAGGGCGTCGCGCGGGCAGCCATAGCGGGCGACCGGGTCGTCGTCGAAGGCGCGGGTCAGCATCCCGGCCAGCGCCGGCAGATCGGCCTCCACCGCGCGCCGGACCGCTGCTTCGGTTGGCGCGCCGCCGGGCAAGGTCTCAGCGCCGGCTCAGCGGTGATGGTGGTGGCGGTGCTTGCGCGCGCGCAGCAGGGCGAACGAACGGTGCATCGTCTTGGAGCCGCAACCGGCGTTCGGCGTGAAGGTGACGCGGACCCTCACCCGGGCGCGGTGGATCTTCTTCAGCCGCTTGTTCAGCTCGACCCGGGCGTGGATCGTCAGCCACAGCGACCCGGCCTTCTTGATCTTCCGCCTCACCGCGTGGACCTTCTTGCCGAAGAGGAAGACCGAGCCCGCGGCGGGTAGCTTCACCTGCAGGCGCGCGGTGCCGTTCTTGCGCTTGTGGATCAGCCCGCCGAAGTGGAACTTGGCCGAGCAGGCGGGGGGTGGCGGCATCGGCGCCTTGACCTCGACCGGATGCACCGCCTTCGCCAGCGGATTGCCGCTGCAGTAGGCGGTCCGACCGGTGAAGACCTGCCGTTCGCCACACCCTTCGTCGTCGACCACCGACAGTTCGGCGTTGTAGGTGCCGGGCCCGCTGTAGGTGTGGCTGACGTTGGCGCCTTCGGCGATCCAGCCGTCGCCGAACGCCCACTTCCAGGAGGCGATCGCGCCGTCCGGATCGGTCGAGCCGGCGCCGTCGAAGGCCGCCGGGATCCCCACCGTGGCGGTCGGCGGCGTGAAGACGGCGGTCGGCGACTGGTCCGGCGTCAGCGCGATCCCGCTAGGGAATTCTCCGGGGATGGCGATCGGCGACCCGACGACCGCTCCGGTTTCGACGTCGATCCTCTGGACCTGCGGCGTGAGCGTCGGGCCGCGCCCCCTCTCGGTCACGTAGACCGTCTTGCCGGTCGCCGTGATCCCGACTTCCTGCGGCCCCGCGCCGACCGGGATTTCCTTGATCGCCTTGTTGGTCGCGGTGTCGATGACCGAGACCGAATCGGAAAGCAGGTTGACGACGAAGGCCTTCCGCCCGTCGGGGGAAACCACGATCCCCCGCGGTTCTTCGCCCCCGTTCAGCGGTATCGAGGTGACCTTCCGCGTCGCGGTGTCGATCGCCGACACTTCGTCGCCACCCTGGTCGACCACGTACGCGGTCTTGCCGTCGGGGGTGAACTCCACACCCGCCGGGCTTTCACCGACTTCGATCGGTTTGCCCAAGGTTTCCATGCTCGCGACGTCGATCGCCTGAACCGAGTCCGCACCAGCCTCGGTCACGTAGGCGCGCTTGCCGTCAGGGGAGATCGCGACGCCGGTAGGACGACTGATGGGCGGAATGTCTATCGCGCGTACCACCTGCCTGGTCTGCGTGTCGATCACCGACACTTCTTCACTCCCACGATCGGTGACGTAGACGTGGCTCCCGTCCGGGGAGATCGCGAGCCCGAACGGGGTGTTGCCGACTTCGATCGTCGCCACGTTCCGCCTCGCCGCGATATCGACCACCGAGACCGATTCGCCGAGCGCATCGGCGACGTAGGCGTAACGCCCGTTCGGGGTGACGGCGACAGAAGCGGCCCCTTTGCCGACTTCGATCGGTCTGCCGACGACCTGATTCGTGGCCGTATTCACGATGGATACCGAGTGGCCTTCCTCGGTCGCCACCACCGCCAGCTGCGCCGCGCCCGCGCTCGCCGCGCCGAGGCAGGCGAGCGCGCAGACGGCGGCGATCGCCGCGAGCCCCCGCACACTGACTGACCGACTGGTCATTCGGCGTCCCATTCTAAGTCGAACTCGGACGAGGACGTAGAGTTGCGCTCATCGAGGGGGAAACTCCGAAATCGGGCCTGGGGCCGCTGCGGATCCTCGACTTCTCGCGCGTCCTCGCCGGGCCGTTCGCGACGATGATGCTCGCCGACTTCGGCGCCGAGGTGACCAAGGTCGAGCGGCCGGGGAGCGGCGACGAGACGCGCGCCTGGGGACCGCCCTACGACGAGCGCGGCGAATCGACCTACTTCCAGTCGGTCAACCGCAACAAGGCGAGCGTGGCGATCGACATGGGGACCGAGGAGGGGCTCGCCGAGCTGCGCCGCCGCGCCCGCAAGGCCGACGTCCTGGTGGAGAACTTCCGCCCCGGCCTGATGGCCGCCAAGGGACTCGGCCACGAGAGCCTGCGAGCGGAGAACCCGCGGCTCGTCTACTGCTCGATCACCGGCTTCGGCTCGGGCGGCGGGGCGGAGCTGCCCGGCTACGACCTGCTGATCCAGGCGCTCGGCGGGCTGATGAGCGTCACCGGCGAGCCGGAGGGGGAACCGATGAAGGTCGGCGTCGCCCTCGTCGACGTGATCGCCGGGCTGTTCGCCACGGTCGGGATCCTCGTCGCGCTGCGCCGGCGCGAGGCGACGGGCGAGGGCCAGCTGGTCGAGGTCGACCTGCTCTCGGCGCTGCTCGCGGCGCTGGTCAACCAGGGCTCCGCCTACACCGTCGCCGGCGTCGTCCCCGAGCGGCTCGGCAACCGCCACCCGAGCATCTCCCCCTATGAGGTCTACCCGACGGCCGCCGGGGAGCTGGTCCTCGCGGTCGGCAACGACCGTCAGTTCGCCGCCCTCTGCGAGGCGCTCGCGGTCCCCGACCTCGCCGCCGACCCACGTTTCGCCACCAACCCGGTCCGGGTCGAGAACCGCGACGCGCTGGGCGCCGTGTTGGAGCGCGCGCTGGCCGCCCGCCCTGCCGCCGAGTGGAGCGCCGAGCTCACCGCCCGCCGCGTCCCGGCCGGCACCGTCAACGACCTGGGCGCCGCCTTCGCCTTCGCCGAGTCGATCGGGCTCGACCCGACGGTGGCGATCCCGCGCGAGGGCGGCGGCGCGGTCCGGTAG
>DASZZB010000180.1:0-2770 GCA_035545115.1 Solirubrobacterales bacterium
GGGGCCGTGGCCGGGACGGCCGAGGGTGCGGGGAGTGGCGGAAGGCTCGAGGGAGTGCCACGGGGGAGCCACGGATCCGTCGAGGATCCCGGGCCTCGTGAGGAAGTCCACGCTTCCGTGAAGGGTCCGTGCGGGATAACCGCCACGGAACCTTGATCGTTGAGGACGATGCCGGGAACGTCACACTTTCCGGCCCCCCGGGGACCGG
Organism: Solirubrobacterales bacterium; assembly: GCA_035545115.1. Taxonomy (GTDB): domain Bacteria; phylum Actinomycetota; class Thermoleophilia; order Solirubrobacterales; family 70-9; genus VAYN01. The sequence goes on from DASZZB010000180.1 coordinate 209, forward strand.
GATCGGGGGTCTGAGACGCGCTGGGTGCATTGACCCTCCTATAGGAGGGTCAAAGGGTGGTCACGTGATCCGAACGTCTGAAGAAGGCGGGAGGAAGAGTGACGTTCCCGACATCTTCGTCACCAGGCCCGGGATCGGTGACGGATCCGTGGCTCCCCCGTGACACTCCCTCGAGCCTTCCGCCACTCCCCGCACCCTCGGCCGTCCCGGCCACGGCCACAGCCTGCCAGGGTCGTGGCCGGGACGGCCGCGTCCCTCACCCCCGGGCGACAGCCGGCACAGGCCCATCCCTTCCCTTCCCGTCCCTTCCCCACCCGCCCGCCCGTGCGGCTGGTGGGATCGACCATCTAGCGTGGATCGGATGGCGAGCCGGACCGAGACCAGCGATGGCATCCGCGGCGCCCCGGCGACGGCGGTGGCGATGGTGCTGGGGTCGATCAGCTCGGTGCAGTGCGGGGCGGCGCTGGCGACCACGCTGTTCGACCGGGTCGGGCCGGCCGGGGCGGTGCTCCTGCGCTCCGGCTTCGGCGCGCTGATCCTGCTCGCCGTCGCCCATCGCGACATCGGGCCGCTGCGGGGCCGGGTGCTCCGCGACGTCTTCCTCTTCGGTCTCGTCCTGGCGGCGATGAACCTCAGCTTCTACGCGGCGATCGATCGGCTGCCGCTGGGGGTCGCGGTGACCTTCGAGTTCAGCGGGCCGCTGGCGGTGGCGGTGTTCGGCTCGCGCCGGCGGGGCGACCTGCTCTGGGCGGCGCTGGCGGCGCTCGGCATCGTCCTCCTGTCAGGGGACTTCGGCGGCGGCTCGATCGACCTCTTCGGTGCCCTCCTGGCGCTCTTCGCCGGCGCCTGCTGGGGCTGCTACATCCTGCTCAGCGCGCGGGTCGGCGGTCGTTCCGAGGGGCTCGGCGGGCTGGCCGTCGCGATGACGATCTCGGCGCTCCTGGTGATGCCCTTCGGCATCGCCCAGGGCGGCGGTGAGTTCGGCTCGGCGGGCGTCCTGGCGACGGGCGTCGGCATCGGTCTGCTCAGCTCGGCGGTCCCGTACGCGCTCGAGATCGAGGCCCTGCGCCGCCTTCCCAACGCCGTCTTCGGCGTGCTGATGAGCCTCGAGCCGGCGGTCGCCGCGCTGATCGGCTTCCTCGCCCTCTCACAGGGGCTGAGCTGGAGTGAAGCGGTGGCGATCGCCCTGGTCGTGGCGGCGAGCGCGGGTGCGCTGCGCTCGGCGGCGACGCCGGCGCCGCGGGACGGGTAGAACGGGAGCGTGGCCGGGCGCGGCAAATCCAAGGGCAAGGGCGTGCGGGCGGTCGTCCGCGGGCAGGTCCAAGGCGTCGGCTTCCGCTATGAGGCCGTCGGCAAGGCCGGGGAGCTCGGCGTGATGGGCTGGGTGCGGAACGAGGAGGACGGCACCGTTCTCCTTCACGTCGAGGGCCCCGACGAGGCGGTCGACGCGTTGGTCGAGTGGCTCGGCAAAGGGCCGCGGGGCGCGGCGGTCGAGGGGGTCGAGGTCGAGAGGGGCAAGGTCGAAGGCCATGAGCAGTTCGCGGTGCGCGGGGTGAGCGCCGGCGTCTTCGTCGTCCAGGAGCACGAAGCGACCGCCCACCACTGGGACCTGCGGCTCGAGGTCGACGGCGTGATGCGCTCCTGGGCGGTGCCGAAAGGACCTTCGATGGACCCGGCGCAGAAGCGGCTCGCGGTCCAGGTCCCCGACCACCGGAAGTCCCATAACGACTTCGAGGGCAGGGCGGGGGAGGGCGGCGTGATCGTCTGGGACAGCGGCACCTACGAGCAGGGCGGCCGGGTCGCCTGGCCGGAGGCGCTCGAGCGTGGCCACGCGGTCTTCGTCCTGCACGGGGAGAAGCTCGAGGGCGGCTTCGCCCTGCAGCGGACGCGGCCAGGGGAGAAGCCGCAGTGGCTGCTGATCAAGCGCAAGGACGACGCCGCCCGGCCGGGCTCCGACGTGGTCGCCGAGGAGCCACGGTCGGTGCAGAGCGGCAAGACGCTCGCCGAGATCATCGCCGAGGCGTGACGGGGCCCCTCGGGCGGCGAGTTCGCAGTTCTCGTCGCATAGCGACTATTTCTGCGAACTCCGGGGCTGCGGCTGGGGTTTCCGCCGCGAAGGGTGCCACACTACGAACATATGTTCGTACAAACTCAGGAAATAGACGCAATGGAGCTTCGCGACGCGGTCGCGGAGACGAATCGGATCGAGCCCCGCCGGGTGGTGCCGCTGCGGGTGGTGCACGACATCGACCGGGAGCGCGAGGCGGAGGCGATCATCCTGCGCCTGGTCCTCGCCGAACGGCCCGCGGAACTGCGGACGGTCGCGGTGATGGCGCGGATCGGCGAACCCGACCTGGCGACCCGCGCGATCGACTCGCTGGTCGAGGCGGGGCTGCTCTGCCGGATCGACGAGTACGTCCTCGCGACCGCCGCCGCCGCCCGCTTCGACCGCCTCCGCTCTCACCTATAGCGGTCGCCCTTCGGCCCGCGTACCGGGCCAAAGGCCGACCGCGCGACCGAGCTACCGTTTTCGGATGTCCCGCAACGTGAAAGCGCCGCTGC
>DASZZB010000181.1:0-1844 GCA_035545115.1 Solirubrobacterales bacterium
AGTCCGTGGCGGTGTCCACGGCGCCCGCCGCGAGCGCCGCCTCGCGGGTCCCCGGATCGGGGTCGAAGCCCGCCACCTCGGCGCCGAGGCGCCGGCGCGCCGCCAGCCCGATCGAGCCGCCGATCAGCCCGACGCCGAGGACGGCGACCCGCATCGCGCTCAGGCGCGCCGGGCCCGGACCGCGGCGGCGAGCCGGTCGAGCGCCTGGACCGTGTCCTCCCAGTCGAGGCAGGGATCGGTGATCGACTGTCCGTAGACGAGCGACCCGCCCGGCACCAGGTCCTGCCGGCCCTCGACCAGGAAGGACTCGAGCATCACCCCGACGATCGCCTTGTTGCCGTCGGCGACCTGGTCGGCGATTTCGCCGGCCGCGAAGAACTGCTTTTCGGGGTCCTTGCCGCTGTTGTCGTGGGAGGCGTCGATCACCACTCGCTCCGGCAGGCCGGCTACCCCGAGCGTGACCAGCGCGTCCTCGACCTCCGGCACGTGGTAGTTCGGCATCCCGTGGCCGCCGCGCAGGATGATGTGGCAGTCGGGGTTGCCGGTGGTGTGGAGGATCGCCGGGGCGCCGGTGTCGTCGATCCCGGCGAAGGCGTGCCGGGCGGCGGCGGCGCGGACGGCGTCGACCGCGACCTGGACGTTGCCGTCGGTGCGGTTCTTGAAGCCGATCGGCATCGAGAGGCCGGAGCCGAGCTGACGGTGGGTCTGGCTCTCCGAGGTGCGGGCGCCGATCGCCCCCCAGGCGACCGCGTCGGCGATGTACTGCGGGGTGATCGGGTCGAGGAACTCGCAGCCGACCGGGAGGCCGAGCTCGACCACCTCGAGCAGCAGCTTGCGGGCCGTCCGCAGGCCGGCGTTGACGTCGGCGGAGCCGTCGAGGTGCGGGTCGTTGATCAGGCCCTTCCAGCCGGTCGTCGTGCGCGGCTTCTCGAAGTAGACCCGCATCACGACGAGAAGATCCTCGCGCAGCGTGCGCGCCTGGGCGGCGAGGCGGTTGGCGTAGTCGAGGGCCGCCTTCGGGTCGTGCACGCTGCACGGGCCGACCACGACCATCAGCCGCGGGTCGCGGCCGTGGAGGACGTCGACGACTTCCTGGCGCCCGCGGATGACCGCCTCGGTGCGCGCCTCGCCGAGCGGCAGCTCGCCGAGGAGGCTGCCGGGCGGCGTCAGCTCGACCACTTTTGCGATCCGCTGTTCACGGACACCGTCGCGGTTGGCGTCCTGCATCCCGATGATCATCTTGCCTTCCTTCTCCAAAACGCTGCAATCGTAACTTCCCCTTGTCCTGGCGCGGACCTGCGGGGGTGCGTCGCGGCGCACCCGCATCTGCGGCGCCCGGCCGGAGACTGTCTCGGGACGGCCATCGGCCGCCGGGCCGGACGCCTAGCTAAATCGCCAGTAATAGGCGATGGAGCTGCCACGACCGGATGTCGCGCCGAGGGCGCGGACGGGTTCGGAGACGGTGGTGGCAGTGCTCTTCACAGCGAGATGGTTGTACCACACCAGCCCCCAGCCGGGGAAGGGGCGGGCCGGGAAGGGACGAGGTGCGCGGGGGCGGGAGTCCTGACCCCCTCCTCTCTCAAACTCGGGCGAAGACTGCGCTCCGCCCGTCCGAGATCGCCTCCGCGCCCTCGTTACAAGCCGTTCGGAGGGTGACCGGGATCGGCCCGCTGGCCTCAGCCCGGGCTTGGCGGCCTGGGGCTCGTGAGCCAGCTCTCCTCCAGCGCTTTTGGCTGGGCTGCTGCGCCGGGCCGCCGCGGGATGAGCCCGCCGAGTACTCGAACCCTGAGCCGCGATCCGGTAGCGGGAGTCCTGACCCCCTCCGAACGGCTTGTAACGAGGGC
>DASZZB010000182.1:0-24987 GCA_035545115.1 Solirubrobacterales bacterium
CGTCACCGTGCGGGTGCGCCCGGCGCCGCCGCAGCGCCGCTACGAGGCCTGGATGGCGGAGAGCTTCGAGGCCGGCTGCGAGATCGTCCGCGTCCTCGCTCAAGGGCCGGGCCTGCCGACCGTGATCCGCGTCTCCGACGAGGAGGAGACGGTCGGCTCGTTGGCGCTGTCGGGGCCGCGTGGCGCCGCCGGAAAGGCCTTCGGCGCCTACCTCAAAGCCCGGCGCCGGACCGGGGGCGCGCTGATGATCGTCGGCTACGAGGGCACCGAGGAGGCGCTCACCCGCCGCCGCGCCTTGGCCGTGCGGTCGCTGCGGGCGGGCGCTCCTGGGAGCACGGCCGCTATGCCGGGCCCTACCAGCGCGACCTGCTGATGGGGATGGGGGCGATGGTCGAGACGCTCGAGACCTCGCACACCTGGACCCGGCTGGGCGAGCTGCACCGGGCGGTCGGCGCGGCGATCTCCGGCGCGCTCGAGGCGCAGGGGACGCCCGGCCTCGTCTTCTGCCACCTCTCCCACGCCTACGCCGACGGCGCCTCGCTCTACTTCACCTTCATCGCGCGGGCCCGACAGGGCGCCGAGCTGGAGCAGTGGGCGGCGGTGAAGAAGGCGGCGAGCGAGGCGATCGTGGCCCACGGCGCGACGATCACCCACCACCATGCGGTCGGCCGCGACCACGCCCCCTACATGGCGGCCGAGGTGGGGGAGACCGGGCTGGAGGCGCTGCGGGCGGTGAAGGAGCGGCTCGACCCGGCCGGGATCATGAACCCCGGCAAGCTGCTCCCCTGATGTGCTGTCCGCACGTCACTGCGTGACGTGCGCCTGATCATTCGCCCCGTTCTTCTTCGCGCTGGGCGAGGCCGACGATCGGCCCGGTGATCGGCCCGCGCAGGACCGCTTCGCCGGTGTAGGCGGGCGTCGTCTTCCTTTTCGTCGCCACTTTCAGCGCCGCTTCCAAGGGCCCGGTGCGGGTCCTGGTGATCGCGATCTGGTCGAAGGTCCCCTTCGCCAGGTAGGCCAGCACTTCGACCGGCACTTCGAACTCGGCGGCGATCTGGTTGGCGCCTTTGCCGCCGCCCTTCACCGCGGTGGAGGCGAGCGGCAGCATCTTCCGCGGCGACTGGGCGAGCCAGATCGTGTAGGCGTCGGTCCCTTCGGTGGTCGGTTCGAGCCCGGTCGCTTCGATCTGCAGGGCGAGCTTGTTCTTGACCCGGCCGAAGGTGGCGAGGCCGGCGGCTTCGCTGCCGTCGACCGCGGTCAGCTCGGCCTGCGTCGCTTCCTTCCCGCCCGAGCCGCTTTCGGCGTTGCCTTCCGCGGCGGCCGTCGAGCCCCCCGCGGTCGGGGTCGTCGAGGATCCGCCGCCGCCGCCCGAGGCGAGGATGACGACGACGACGATCACCACGATCGCGGCGAGGATCCCGCCGCCGAGGAGCCACGCGCCCCGCCCGGAGGGCAGCGTGAGCGTGCGGCCGCCGGAGGGGGCCGGAGGGGCGGCCGCGGCCGGTTTCGGCGCGGCCGACCTGCCGGGCGCGGTCGGCTCGGCGATCACCGGCTCGGCGGGTGGCTCCTCTTTCGCCGCCGGGGCCGGTTGCGGCGCCTCCGGCTCCGGGGCCGTCGCTTCGGCCGCCGGCTTCGCCCCGCCCGGCAGCGGCGGCGGGATGTCCGGCGCCGGTTTGCCTTCGGCCTGCAGCTGGGCGAGGGCGCCGACCACCTTGGCCCGCACCTCCTCCTCGCTCAGCCCGACCAGGGCGGCGATGTCCCCGTAACCCTGCTCGCCGGAGGCCAGCAGGCGCAGCATCGCATTCTGCTCGTCGCTCAGCGCCACGCGGGAGAACCCTAATAGGGTCAGCGGCGATGGCGAGCGACGATCAGATTAAGGGTCAGTCGAACTTCGACACCCATGTCGGCACCGAGTGGATCAAGCTCGACCCCGACGACGCCCGCGCCCGGGTCGAGCTGCGCGACGAGCTGCGCCAGCCCTACGGGCTCCTGCACGGCGGCGTCTACTCGACCTTGATCGAGAGCCTCTGCTCATACGCGACCGCGGCCGCCGTCTACGAGCAGGGGATGATCGCGGTGGGCCAGTCGATCGAGGTCAGCTTCCTGCGCCCGGTGACCGCCGGGCACGCCGAAGCCCGCGCCGTCGCCCGCCACCGCGGCCGCAGCACCTGGGTCTGGCAGGTCGAGATCGTCGACGACGAGGAGCGCCTCTGCGCGTTGGCAAAGATGACCATGGCCGTCCGCCCCGCGCCAGGTTGACGGGCCGAAAAGTCCTCTATATCAGGACTTTTCGGCCCATCAACATTTAGCCGCCGAAGCGGTTGGTGATCGGCAGGCGCCGGTCGCGGCCGAAGGCCCGCGGGGTGATGCGGATGCCGGGAGCGGCCTGGCGGCGCTTGTACTCGGCGCGGTCGACCAGGCGGATCACCTCGTCGACGACGTCGCCGGGGAGTCCCGCCGCGATCATCTCGTCGCGGCCCCCGTCGCGCTCGACGTAGGCCTCGAGGATGCGGTCGAGCAGGTCGTAGTCGGGCAGCGAGTCGCTGTCGAGCTGATCGGGGCGAAGCTCGGCCGAGGGCGGCCGCTCGATCACCGCGGCCGGGACCAGCTCGCGCCCGGCCCGTTCGTTGCGCCGTTCGACCAGCCGGTAGACGAGCGTCTTCGGCACGTCCTTGATCACCGCGAAGCCGCCCGCCATGTCGCCGTAGAGGGTGGCGTAGCCGACCGACATCTCGCTCTTGTTGCCGGTCGTCAGGACCAGCCAGCCGTGCCGGTTGGAGAGCGCCATCATCAGGTTGCCGCGGATCCGCGCCTGGATGTTCTCGGCGGCGAGGTCGGGCTCGGAGGGCCGGGTGGGATCGGTGGGGGAGGCGTCGGCGTCCTCGCCGGCGGGTCGCAGATGGCGGTCGAGCGCCTCGCGGTAGCCCTCCATCATCGGCCCGATCCCGATCTCGATCAGCTCGGTCCCCAGGTTGTGGGCGATCTGACGGGCGTCCGCCTGGGTTTCATCGCTGGAATGGGGCGAGGGCATGACCACCAGCGTGACCCGGTCGGGGCCGAGCGCGTCGACCGCGAGCATCGCGACCAGGGCCGAGTCGATGCCGCCCGAGATGCCGAGGCCGACGTGGCCGAAGCCGTTCTTCTCGACGTAGTCGCGGAGGCCGAGGACGAGCGCCCCGTAGACCTCGTCGAGGTCGGAGAGCGGCTCGGCGAGCGGCGCCGGGGCGCCGGCGGCGGCGGGGACCTCGGCGATCAGCAGCTCCTCCTCGAACTGCGCGGCCCGGGCCAGCACGGCGCCGTCGGGGCCGAACAGCAGGCTCTGGCCGTCGAAGACGAGCTCGTCCTGGCCGCCGACCAGGTTGACGAAGGCGAGGTAGGCGCCGTATTCGCGCGCCCGCTCGCCGAACATCTCTTCGCGCTCGTGCCCCTTGCCGCGGTGATAGGGCGACCCGGAGGGATTGGCGATCAGCGCCGCGCCCGCGTCGGCCTCGGCCTGCCCGGGCGGGCCCGGCGTCCAGGTGTCCTCACAGATGGTCAGGCCGATCTCCGTGTCGCCGACCGCGACGGTGTCGCCCGCGGCGCCAGGGATGAAATAGCGCTGCTCGTCGAAGACGGCGTAGTTGGGGAGCCGGTTCTTGCGGTAGACGGCCTGGACGGCGCCGTCGGCGAGGACGGCGAGCGAGTTGTGGGCGTGGCGGTGGTCGCCGCCGCCCGCGACGGGCTCGGCGAAGCCGACCATCACCGTGATCCCCGGCTCGAGCGCGGCGGCGAGGCGCTCCACCGCGCGCACGTTGGCGGCCAGGAAGTGTGGCTTCAGGTAGAGGTCCTCGGCCGGGTAGCCGGGGATGCAGAGCTCGGGGAAGATCGCCAGCTCGGCGCCGGCCTCGCGGGCGCGCCCGATCCAGGCGGTGATCTTGGTCGCGTTGCCGTCGACGTCGCCGACGGTGGGATCGATCTGGACGAGGGCTACGCGCATGACGGGACCACAATTATCCCGACCGCGCCCGCTCAAACCGCGTCGGGCGCGCGGTGGCGTCGCTTGCGGTGCGACTTATCCGTCCATCTGACGGGTTTCTCGCACCGCAAGGCCGCCGCTAGGGTCACCTGATGCGCGCCCGCCTCGTCGTCATCGCCGCGGTCGCGCTCTTCGCCACGCTGCCCGCCGCCGCCTCGGCCTCGCCCGGGCCCTTCGTCAAGCCCCGCCCGCGGCCGACCGCGGCGTTCGAACGGCCGGGGGAGGGGATCACGCCGAGCCGCAGCTCCTACAGCGTCCCCGAGGCGCCGCGGTCTCCCGCCTGCGACGCCGACTTCTGCGTCCATTGGGTCGACGAGGGGCTCGACGCGCCGGACCTCCACGATTCCAACGGCGACGGCGTCCCCGACTACGTCGAACGGGTCCTCGCGGTCGCCGCGCACGTCCACCACGTCGAGAACGAGAAGCTCGGCTGGCGCGAGCCGCTCTCCGACGGCGCCCTCGGCGGCCGCCACGGCAAGACCGACATCTACCTCTCCGAGGTCGGCGGCGAGCTGTTCGGCTACGCGGCTCCCGATCGCGGCCAGGCGGTGCACGGCCGCGAGCCGCGCCGGCTGCACGGCTACCTCGTCCTCGACAACGACTACAGCCCCTTCGAGTTCCCCCACACCGAACCGGGCCACGACCTCAAGGTCACGCTCGCCCACGAGTACGACCACATCCTCCAGTTCGGTTACGACGCCTATGAGGACCCCTGGTTCGCCGAGTCGAGCGCGGTCTGGATGGAGGACCAGGTCTACAACGGGATCGACGACTACCTGCGCTACGTGCGCAAGTGGGTGAAGCTGTGGGAAACGCCGCTGACCGCGAGCTCGATCAAGGAGTACGGGTCGGCGGTCTGGAACCAGTGGCTGGCGCATCACTACGGGCGGGCGATCGTCCGCGAAGCCTGGGCCGGGGCCGACCGCACCCACCCCGACGGCTTCGCCGTCGCCGCCTACGAACGGGCGATCCGTGCCGCGGGCCGATCGAGCTTCGGCCGTGACCTCACCCGCTTCGCCGCCGACGTCGCCGAGTGGCGGACCGGGATCGGATTCCGCGAGAGCTACCTCTACCCGGACATGCCGCGACAGGGGACGCTGGCGCTCGGGGCGTCGCCCGCGACCCGCCGGCTCGACCACACCACCTTCAGCCTGATCCGCGTCCACGCCCGATCCGGCAGCGCGGTCGAGGTCCACGTCGAGGCGCCGGAAGGGGTGGCGGCGGGGCTGGCGCTGGTCGGTCGGCTGGGGTCCGAACGCCACGGACGCACGGTGAAGGCGATCGCCTACCGCGAGGCGGGCGGCGAGCTGACCGTGGCGCTGCCCGACCCCGGCCGCTTCCAGCGGATCACCGCGGTCCTCGTCAACGCCGACGCGCGCGCCGCCGGCTACAGCGCCCGTCACCTCGACTGGCGCTACCTGACCGACCAGACCCCGTTCCGGGTCGGCGGCCGGATCGTGCGTTAGCCCGCGGAACGCGCGCCGGAGGCCGAGGCGCCGTTGCTCGCGGCCGCCTTCAGCTTCGGCGCCTTCGCCGGCGGCGGCGCAGTCGCGACCGCCTCCGCGGTGGACGCCTCGAGGTCGAGCGCGAAGCTGTCGAGGTCGGCCATCGCGTCGTAGTCGCCGATCAGGCCGAAGTTGACCTGCCCGTTGTAGGACATGATCCCGATGCAGAGCGCCTGTCGGCGGGCCAGCGGCACCATCGGGAAGATCGACTCCATCTGTCGTCCCAGCACGTAGAGCGGGAACTGCGGGCCCGGCACGTTGGTGACGACGAGGTTGAAGAAGCGCTGGGCGGGCTGCAGGCGGGCGGCCTGGGAGACGATCGTGGTCGGCGCGAAGTCGGTGAGCTTGGTGAGGATTTCGGCGCCGACCGCCTGGCCGGAGGCCTTCAGGTCGCCCATCTGCGCGGTGAGGAGATGGAGGCGCTCGACCGGGTCCTCGCACCAGACCGGCAGCGGCGCCATCATCGCCGAGATGCGGTTGCCGAGCGCGCCGTGCTCTTCCGCCTCGCGGATCGAGACCGGCACCATCGCGCGCAGCTCGAGCCCCGCGGTGTCGTGGCCGCGGGCGCCCAGATAGCGGCCGATCGCCCCGGCGACGATCGAGAGGATGACGTCGTTGACGGTGCCGCCGTGGGCGTCCTTGACCCGTTTCAGGTCGGCCAGCTCGGCCTGGGTCATGGCGAAGCGGCGGTGCGGGCCGATCTCGACGTTGAACGGGGTGGCGGGGGCGCTGAGGCCGGCGCCGACCATCTTCGTCGTCGCGGTGACTCCGTGCAGCACCTGGCGCGGGCCGCGCAGCGCGGCGCGGAAGCCGCGGACGATCTCGCGCGGGCTGGTCAGCCGCTCCTTCAGCGCCTCGCCGAGCAGCTGGGTGTCGGTCGGCTCGGGCCGGGCCAGCCACGGCGGCGGGGTGGAGGGCGGGCCCTTCGGCTCGCGGTCGAGGTCGTAGAGGACGGTGGTGATGTCGACCCCGGAGACGCCGTCGACCAGCGCGTGGTGGCTCTTGCCGATCACCGCGAAGCGGCCGTCGGCCATCCCCTCGACCAGCCACAGCTCCCAGAGCGGCTTCGAGCGGTCGAGCTGCTGGGAGAAGATCCGCGCCGCCAGGTTGCGCAGCTGCTCGTCGGAGCCGGGCGCGGGAAGGGCGGTCTGACGGACGTGGTAGTCGAGGTTCAGGTGCGGGTCGTCGACCCAGACCGGCCGACCCTGCCCGAACGGCACGGTGCGCAGCTTCTGGCGGAAGCGCGGCACGAGGTGGAGGCGCGAGGCGATGTGATCGCGGAATTCCTCATGCGAGGGAGCCGGGCCTTCGAAGATGATCGTCGAGGCGACGTGCATGTGGGCGCCCTCCCGCTCCATGTGGAGAAACGAGGAGTCGAGCCCGGATAGTCGGTCCTTGTTGCCCATCGGGTCATCTTCGCACACGGCGTTCGGCCCGTGTGGGCCCTCTCCCTTGGCTTTGCAGAGCGGTTTGCGCGCCGGTGCACGGTTTCGTGCGGATCGCCGGCTCTGTGCGCCCGCTCACATGGGCGCGACAGGTCCCCGCCTAGCGTGTTCCGGACCCAAAGGAAAGAACCCATCTGCCGAGTCCCCTCGCCGCAGTGCGACGGGGAGCGGGGGAACCACCAGCCGCGGCGCCTCGTCTGGCCGCGGCACCGGGGCGAATCGGGCGGCTCGCCGCCCGTAACGGACGTGGCCATGGCGCCGCGCCCGCGAGCTCGTCAGCTAACCCCGTAGGCAGGCAGAAAGCGAGTGAGGACACGATGCGATTCATCCTGCCCGTGGTCGGCGCCGCGTTGGCGCTGTCGATCGGCGCGTCACCGGCGGCCGCCCGGCATCAAGGGGGCCGACAGCATCATCACCAGGCGCCCGAGCGGGTCAAGTCACACGTCACGCTGCACCTGTCGGGGCACTCGGTCCTGAGCGGCGGCCGCGTGACCGCGCGAGGCAAGGTGCGCCCGTCGGGCGCCCGTCGGGTCAAGGTCGTCCTCGGCGGCCCCGACCACCGGATCCTGGCGCGTCACACCAAGGCGAACGGCACGTTCCGGGTGCGCTGGGACGCCGGCGCGATCGGCAACTACGCCGTCACCGCCTACGGCGTGCACGACGTCCACGTGCGCGGCTCCCACAGCCCCGCCCGCCATCTGACCAGCTACCGGCTGGCCGGCGCCTCCTATTACGGGGCCGGGCTCTACGGCAACGGCGTCGCCTGCGGCGGCACCCTGGAGCCGGGGACGCTCGGCGTCGCCAACAAGACGCTGCCCTGCGGCACCAAGGTGAAGCTGCGCTACCACGGCCACTCGATCACCGTGCCCGTGATCGACCGCGGCCCCTACGTCGCCGGCCGCGCCTACGACCTGACCGAAGCGACCAAGGAGGCGCTCCGCTTCCCGGGCGTCGGCAACGTGATGGCCGACCACTAGCAAGGACCCAACGCACTGGCCCGCGTCAGCCGGGGAGGGCGAGCCGGAGCTGCGGCTCGTCCTCCGCGGCGGCGGCGTCGGCCTCGTTGTCGAAGGAGGCGAGGCGGACGCCGAGCAGGCGGACCGGCCGCGGCGGGTCGTAGGCCCGCAGCAGGTCGAGGGCGACCGGCCAGACGACCTCGGGGTCGTTGGTCGGCGCCTCCACCGACTGCGACCGGGTGACGTTGGTCCAGTCGTCGAGGCGGACCTTGATCCCGATCGAGCGCCCTTCGAGGCCCTTCTTGCGGAGGCGGCGGCAGAGCTCCTCGGTCTGCTCGTGGAGCGTCCGCTCGAGCGCCGCGAGCTCGGCCACGTCGATGTCGAAGGTCGTCTCCACCGACTGCGACTTGGTCTCGCGGGAGACGCTGATCGGCGTCTCGTCGCGAAGGTTGCCGCGGGCGTGGAGCCAGGCCCCGGAGCGGGGGCCGAAGCGCGCTTCGAGATCGCCGCGGTCCCACCCGCCGAGCGCGGCGAGGGTGGTGATGCCGAGCTTCGCCAGCCGTTCGACGGTCTTCGGCCCGATCCCGGGGACGACGCCCGGCGAGCCCGCACCGAAGCGGGCGAGGGCGTCCTCCCGCGAGACGACGACGAGCCCGTTCGGCTTGCCGAGCTCGCTGGACATCTTCGCCAGCAGGCGGCTCTCCGAGATCCCGACCGAGCAGGTGAGGCCGGTCGCCTCGCGGATCTCCGCCTTGATCCGCCGCATCGTCGCCTTCGGCGAGAAGATCCCGCTGAGGTCGAGATACGCCTCGTCGAGGCCGACCACCTCGACCACCTCCGCGTTCGCGCGCAGCACTTCCATCACCACCGCCGAGGCTTCGCGGTAGGCGGGGAAGTCGGGCCTGATGTAGATGGCGTCCGGCAGCCGTCGCCGCGCCACCGCGGCCGGCATCGCCGAGTGGATCCCGGCCAGCTTCCGCGCCTCGTAGCTGGCGGTCGTCACCACCGCCCGCGGCCCCGAGCCACAGACGACCACCGGCTTGCCCTTCAGCTCCGGCTGCCGCCGCAGCTCGACCGACGCGTAGAAGGCGTCCATATCAACAATTGCGACCACACGGGGCCAGTCGGCAATCGAAGACACGAGGAAACGGTAGCGATCAGACCGGCGGAGCGAACAGGCGTTCGTCTGCCTCCTTTTCGATCCGAGGAGGACGGCAGGCGGCTAGCTTTAAGCCGCGGCTTGGACGTGACGTACCAGCGCCTCACCGATTACTTCCCCGAGACGAACGGGTACGGCGTTGCCGATGAGGCGCCCAAGTCTGTTGAACCTGACTTTGGACTGGGGCGGGATAAACGCATAGTCTCGAGGGAAGGTCTGAAGCATCGCGGCCTCTCTTAGCGAAATGGCGCGGTCCTGTTCTGGATGCCCGAACCGGCCGTTTCCGTAGCCGAAGCACTGGGTGGTGATCGTTGGGGCGGGTTGGTCCCAATTCATGCGACCGTAGACGCTCGGATAGGTGGCACCGGTTGAGCGCCGATGGCAGGCGGCTTGGAGATCGACGGGCCAATCTCTCCACGAACCGCCCGGACGTGAGGCTTGGATGCGTTTCATGTTCAGGGGACTCAGCGTGGGCGCGGTGTGCAGTGGATCGTCTGCAATTTTCCCTCCTGCCTCAATTGGCGGCAGAAGCCCGATCGTGTCGCGGACAGATCGGTAGCCCTCCTGTGCTGGCATGCCTACCCTGAGATCGGCGCTTCCAAGCTTCGAGGCGAGGAGCACGAGGCGTTTGCGCGTCTGAGGGACGCCGAGGCTAGAGCACTCAACGGTTGACCACCAAGTCGAGTAGCCGTCGAGGCTCTGGAGAAAGCCTTGGAAGACCTCGTGATCAAGAATTTGCGGCACATTCTCCATCGTGACGAGATCCGGTTGAAGAGCTTCGACCAGTCGTCCGAAACTGAGGAGCAGCGGCCACTTGCTCTCGTTTTGACGCCCCCGGCCGCTGCGGCTGTAGGTCGAAAACGGTTGGCAAGGAGCGCAACCGGCGAGGAGTTTCAAGCCGCGCCGGGGAAAGAGGCTCTGAAGTTTGTCTGGGTCCAGTTCAGCAACGTCCCATTCGAAGAACTTGGCCTTGTTGTTGACCTCGTACGGATATGCGCAGGCCGGGTCGATGTCTACCCCGGCGGTGACATTGATCCCCGCCCTGCGTAGGCCGTGGGTCAGCCCGCCCACGCCGCAGAATAGATCGACGCCGTTTACCGGAAATGGACGGCTCATGCTTTAGTCGTCGGGCGCTTCTCGGGACTGAGATACTCGTAACCAGCCACGTAGGCATCGAACTGGCTAACGACCTCCCCTAGATAGCCAAGGACGGCATCAACCAGCTGTTGAAGATCGGAAACCGTGACTTCGGCAGCTGATTCTGCGAAAGACATGCTGCCGTGGGCGAGATCGTTTCTTCTCGACTTCACCAAAGCCAAGGGGCCGAGGTCGTCTTTGAACGGTCGCTTCACCGAGGATCGAACCGCTGCGCTCACTTTCAGTTTGCAGCCGAGCCGACCACTCATTTGCTCAATAGCCTCATCGTCCCAGTTCCCGCCGCCTCCCTTGTCAATTGCGAAGGTTGATCCAACGGGTTGGGAACCAACGACATGATCGACCGCGTTGATCGCAGCCTCAAGGCGATTTGCGTAGTTCAGGTCCACATGGGTCCGAGCCGTGGTGCGGACCCACTCTCGCCGGAGAGGCTCGGAGAGATCGTCAGGCGTCCATTTCGCATCGTCGGCAGCCGCTTTAGCCACGGATTCGACGCATAGCGTCATGGTCGCCTCAACCAGGTTGTAGAGCTGCAGATACACGCTGGCGTAAAGAAGCTTTTGCTGTTCTGGCGTGATGCCCTGGGTCATGCCGTCGAAGCGAGGTGCCCCGGATTGAGCCTGGGCGCTGATGGAATCCAGGAAGTCCATGTAGGCGTTGACCTCGTTCCGCCTTTCGTTGAAGAAGTCCCGAAGCTCGGACATCGAGCTAGATCCCTAGAAGCTTCCGTTTGACGAAGCTCATGCGCTCGCGAAGACGAGCAACTGCATTTGCTCCGTCCGAGCCGGTGACGGCTTTGAACTCGGGGCTATCAAGCCATTCGGTGACTGGTTGCGGTGTTAGCCCAGGTCGTTCCTGAAGCGCTAGCCAAGAGCCGATTGCAATTGCCTCGAATCGAGCGCGAGGAGTTGCTTTCCCTTGAGGAGTTTTTCGAAATCCGTAGGGGAAGGTCTGATCGACAAACGAGATCGTCTGGTTGAAGCGATCTCGGTACGCCTGTTCAAGGCTTGGGTCTTTCGAGAACGCCTCGTTCATCTGCCGGGTGTGATTGAAGACAAATTGGGCTGGTCGGTCCCGATAGCCGGAGAGGCCGTCCCCGTATGCGAAGAAGCGAGCAACTAGCTCCTCCCGCTCGCGCTCGGCTTTTCGTTTGTCTGAGACTGGCGCCATGCCTACGAAAGGTTCGCTTTGAGCCAACTCAATTACGAGCGCCATATATGGGCCGCTCAAGACCCCGCGCCTGATCTCGGCCTGGTTTGCGTTCTTGCTGCCGGTATTGATCCGCTCGAACATGTCGAAGCGGGCCTGCTCATCCGCATGCTCGTTGAGAACGATTCCCCGAATTGATCGGTTACCAGTCTTGCGCTGGCGGGATTGCGGCAAGTCATCGAAGGTGAATCGCGACACCCGAGTCAAGACCTCAAGATCCCCTAGGCGTAGACCGCCGAGTATGAACTCCTCAATGGTGCGCAGTCGTTGGGAGCCATCCACGATCTCAAGGCGCCCGTCCTCCATCTCCCAGAAGAACAAGAACGGAATTGGCAGGCCCATGAGCAGCGACTCGATGAACTTTGACTTGCGCTCCTTCTCCCAGGTGAATTCCCTCTGATACTGGGGTACAACTAGCTCTTCTGCGCGCATCTTGTGCGCCAGTGACTCGACGGAGTACTCCGTGAGGTAGAAGTCGATGCGCTTCGACTGTTCGAGGATTTGCTCCTCTGCAGCCGCCACTTGAGCGTCCGTGGGGCGAGTCGTCTTGGGCATCATTAACTCCGTCTATTAGCCTAATTTGCAGGTATTACAGCCTGAATTTCATGCAATCTAATACTGGGCACAGACGTAGCACGAATGGTGGTTTCGGCCCGACCCAGCGGATCTCAATCTGCTGTCGCGCCTTCTTATAGCTCTTCGCTGCGCCCCACTAATTCGACCAGGGCTACCCCGAGGGCGCTGGCGATTGCCTCGACGGTTCCCCAGGTCGGATTGACCTTGCCGCTCTCGATTTTTGAGAGATGGGCGACGGTGATCCCGGCGTCTTCGGCAACGTCCAGTTGCTTCAGGTCGCGCTCGTCGCGCAGCGCCCTGATTGCCGCGCCGAGCGCCCGCTGAGGATTTTCGGGGCGCGGCATCCACGGACGGTTTCACATCGGTCGCATTCCAGCTTGTGCTTTACAACAAGTTGCGCTACGGTCCCGCTCGACAGACAAAAAGCGCCCCCGCGACGCTGGAACGTCCGGGGGCATGGCAAAGGAGCCGTAACTCCCATGCACCCTCAAGATAGTTCTCGGGGCGAAGTTCGCCCCCCTTCCGGCCCCGATCGTGACCCGCAGCTTGCATACGAAGAGGAGCAGGCCTGGATCCTCGACCAGCTGCTGGACGAGTACCCGGCCCTGCTGACCTACGAGGAGGCCCGCATCGCCCGCGTCCGCGACCCCGGCGACTGGGGTGAATCCGACGCCTTCGAAATCGCCGTCCGCGGGCTCGGATGGGCCGGTCTGATCCGTCGCCAGGGCGACCTGTTGGTGCCCGTCCGTCCGGCCCGCCAGATGGCCGAGCTCGGCTTCTCCATCGGCTGATGGACGAATTCGACAGGCGCGTCGCCAGGCAACTCGGGCGGCGCGTCAGACGACGGCGAAATTTCCTCGACCTCTCGCAGGAGGCGCTTGGCGAACGCACGGGCATCCACCGCACGCAGTTCAGCCTCTACGAGAGCGGCGACCGGATGCCACTGGCCTCCACCCTGATCAAGCTGGCGGCGGGGCTTGGTGTCTCCGTCGATCAACTGCTCACCGGGATCGAGTGGGAGGTCGCAGGCCCGCCGCTCCGCGAACCCCGCGAAGACGATCCGTGGGACCCGAGACAGGACGGCGGCGGTGGCGCAGAAGAAACGTGACCCCGCCGTGGCCGAGCGCTTCGGCCGCAACCTGCGCCGGGTCCGCAAACGGGAAGACCTCTCGCAGGAGAGGTTGGGAAGGCAGGCGGGCCTGCATCGGACCGAGATCGGTTTGCTTGAGAAGGGCGAGCGGGTCTGCCGGATCGACACGCTGATCCGCTTGGCGGGCGCGATGGCGGTGCCGCCGGGGGAACTCCTCGACGGCATCTACTGGGTGCCGAGGCTCACGCCCGAGCCGTCCCCGGGCGCCTTCTCCTTCGGCTCGCTCCCCGGCTCTCACGGCCTCTATCAGGGAGATTCGCCCTAGGCTTCTGCTGATACATCACGTCGCGCCACCACATCACCCCCATGACCATCATCACCCCCTACTACACTTGCCCTAATGACTACTGCGGTGAAAAAGCTCGACGTTGGTGAGTTGGTCGAGATCGACGGTCGGCGCTACGAGGTCGTGCCCGCCCGACAGGGCGGCGGATTGACGCTTGAGACGCCGATCACGCCGGTTTCCGAGCTTTACGCCGAGCGCGGCTGGAAACCGGCATCGGCCGAGGACTTCGAGCGGGTCGCCGGTCACCTTCCCACCGACGACGAGGGATAGCTGGCCCCGGCCGGATCAAGCTCGCCCCTGGGTGGAGGTCCGCCCCGAAGGGGGTTCTCGCAGTGCGTATCGTTGGGGCGTGCCGCAGGCAGGGAAAGAGCCACCCGAGATCGCGTTTGTCTTCGCCGAGGCGGAGTGGAGCCAGGAGGTCGGGCGTCTACGGGAGCGCTCGCCGGCCCGCGCCCAGGCGGAGCGCGCCCGCCGGCAGATCGAAGAAGGCAGGGAGCCGGTCGATCTATTCAGGTGTAAGGCCGAAGGGGACGACGGCACCCGGCTTCCTGGCTGTGCCAAGGTCTACGTACCGTTGGGGCGGCAGGGAGCGTCGGCGGCGCCCTTCGGATTCGTCTTTCAGGTGATCTTGAGAGCCGAGGGGCTTGCCTGGGCCTTCCTCGCCTTCGGTGAGCGACACCCGGACGACCCCGATGAGCGAACCGTCTACGAACGCGCCCACAAACGTCTGCATGGTCGCTATCCTTGACGGCTCTGGTCACCGAAAAAAGTTCGAGTGTTTCGAGTGACCTGTAACTTCCGCATCACTTTGGTGTAGGCCTTCGGCTTTTCCCTTCGCCTGCGGTCGCGCAGCTTTGGGGCCTCCCGTCCTCGTCGTGGTGCCTCAGACGATTGTCGCACCGCTTCGCGGTGCCTCCCCGTCTTCGTCACCACGACGAGGACGGGAGGACACCAGTGCCAACCAGCGGGGAGGCGAGAGCGAAAATCGAGCGGGAGGCGTCGGGTATCACGGGGGCAGACCCCCGCACGCCGACACAGGAGCCAGTCGAGCGCAGCGCCGGCAGGCCGTCAACCCCTGAAGGGGTCGGGCGCGGAGCGCCCTTGACTGCCTGCCGGCGCGGCGCTAAATCTTCTCCTGGGTCGGCGGTGGAGGAAGGTTGGCGGCGGGTCGCGCACACCGTCCCAGGGGTGGACTCAGGTGTGGACGAAAGTGTGGATTCCGTGTCCACCCCCGTCTTGGCTCTGGATCAAGGTTGGGGGCGCTTCCGGGCAGCCGACCACACGACCTCACGATGGATAAATGCGAGCATTCGTGATCTCGTGGGGTCGGCTGCCCGGAAGCGGGTGGTGAGCGGTGCGGGAGACGGGCGTGGACACGGGGTCTTCGGTTGGTTCCAGAGTGGGGTGGGGGACCGGGGATGGTGTGGGTTCGGAAAGGGATGGTGGATCTCCGCCAGACGGGAAGGGACGGTCGCGGGTGGGGCGGCGTCGGCCTGGTCCGGGGGCGAGGCGGACGAGGGACGGGCCGATATCGAGGTACGGATAGGGACGGAACTAGGTACGGCTACGTCTAGTCGGTGTGTGGACGAGACGGGCGAGAGTCGCGGGTGGGGTCGATGAGCGCGGCGAGAGGACGCAGCCGCAGCCGGGACCGAGAGCTTCTTACCTTCGTCGGTCGTCACGGCATCGTCGGCCTCGATCAGGTCATGGCGGCGATGGGTGCCGGTCGCACCGCGACCTATCGCCGCATCGCTATCTGCGTGGACCTCGGCCTATTGGAGCGGGTGCGGTTGCTTCGCGATGAGCCGACCGTGGTCCGGGCCACGCGCGACGGCCTGGACTACGTCGACCTCGGCCTGCCGGTCGCGGCGGTGTCGCCGGGGCTGGTCCGTCACCACCTGCGTTGCGCCGACCTCGCGATCCGCCTCGAGCAGCGCTTCGGCTCGGAGGGGGTCAAAGTGCTGAGCGAGCGCGAGTTCACCTGGCGCGAACGGATCGAGGATCGCCAGATCGCGTCGGTGCCGGTCGGTCGCGGTCGGTACCGCCGACAGCAGATGCACCGGGCCGATCTGGTCGTGGTCAAGGGCAAGAGGATCGTGCCCGTCGAGGTGGAGTTGACGGCAAAGGCGCCGCGTCGGCTGGAAGTGCTGATCCGGGCCTGGCGCCATGCCGTCGCGCTCGGCCAGATATCGGCGGTCAACTACTACTGCGCACCGGGGACCGCCAGGCGGGCGGTGGAACGCGCCGTGAAGAAGGCCGGCGCGGGCGAGGTGATCTGGGTGGGAGAGGCGCCAGCGTGAAGCTGCCGCCCCACCAACCGCCTATGCCGGCCTCGGCGCGCCGCGCCGGCTTCGCCGTCTACCGACGCTCATTCCGCCTCCGACACCCCGGCTGGGACCTCGTGCCCGTCGAAGACGAAGGGACGGATCGCGTTCCGCCTGCGCTGCCTCGGAAGATCCTCGGGGGCATCTCCGCGCCAGAGAATGCGGGTTCGCTCAGGAGTCGGATCGACGTTACGGCCCCGCCCATTGGAACGCCGGACCATGACGGCGTCGATCGAGCCGGCGAGGACGGAGCGGCGCTCGGCCAAAGGCATCGCAAGGTAGTCGTCTCGGAATAGTCGCCGGCGTCCCCCGGTCGCGGTGGCTTCAGTGATCTGGGCCACGCGGATCTCTGCCTTGCGCTCATCGGAGAGATAGGCATCCAACCACTCGTGCCAGGCATCCCCGAGCTTGCGGCGGGCGGCGGTGTCCTTGCGGAAGTCCTCGGTTGCTGCCCGTGCCTCCTCAAGCAGCCGAAGGGCCTCGTCGCGGTCGGCGGTGTCGGGGACGGCTTCTGCCTCCTGGTCCAGTCCGTCGAGGAAGACGGCCTCCACGTAGTCGTCTATGGCGTCGGCCTTGATGTATGCGCGTTCTTCGCATTGACCGGATGCGTGGGCACCACGGCAGCGGTACATGACCTCGCCGCCCGGTCCGGTCCCTTTGCTCATCCGATAGCGGCAGCCGGCGCAACGGACGATGCCGCTCAGAAGGAGGGCCGGCGGGTCTTTGCGGCCCGTTGCGGTCCTCACCATCTGACACTCCCGCCAAAGCTCCTCGCTGACCAGGGCGGGGTGTGCATCACGATTGATGATCGGGTCGCGGCCGTCGATGTTCTGTTTGACGTAGCGGCTCGCCTCGCCACGGTAGACGCGGTTGGCACAAAGCCGTTGGACCGTGGCGGCGACCCACTGGCCGCTCTCGCGAGGGGCGACCTCGTTCAGCCAGTGGGCGATCTCCGCCCACGGCTCGCGGTTCAGGCCGCGTCGCTCGAACACCTCGATCGCCAGGGGTGCCTCCGGGCTTGGGATGAGCCGGCCGTCTTCGCGCTTGTAGTAGCCGAAATAAGGAGCGGGGGAGATGTGAACGCCGCGCTCGATCGCCTTGCGGGCAGAGATCGCCCAGGACTCCTTGATGGTCGCCCGCACGAACTCCGCGAAGACGAAGAGCATGTGGAGGAACGCCTGCCCAGCCGGCGTCGAGTAGTCCAGCTGGGGCTCGGTGACGGAGGCGAAGGCCGCGTTGTGCTGACCCAACTCGGCGAGCGTCGTCACCGCGCCTAGAAGACTGCGGGCGAAGCGGTCGGTCTTGTAGACCACGATGCCGGAGGATTCGCCGTTCCTGACGCGCTCCATCAGTTCGTTGAAGATCGGACGATCCATCGTCCCGCCGGATTTATTCAACTCGTGCTCGGCAACCAGGACCTTCCGGCCGCTGCGCTTCGCCCAATCGAGGATCGCCTGTTCCTGTACATCCGGCGAGATGAAGCCCTCGCCTTTACGACCCCCGACGCGCGACACTCGAACGTAGCCGTCTAGTGGTGCGCCTGCGGCGGCGGCGCTTTTCTCCTCCATCGCTGCTCCCTTCTCGACACGGACAGTTTTGCAGACGTATCCATGTCGAGATGCGCGACCGTGCGCTTCCAATCCGCGATCGACACGGGTGGACGTTAGCGCCGCGGGCGGCGGAGCGAACGGACGTTCGGCCGCCGCCCCGGCGGGTACAAATCCGGGGCGAGATGCGGCTCGGACTGGACAACCTGATCGACCGGCGTCTGAAGCCGTTGGTCGAGGAGGCGCGGGACTTCAACGCCGCGGCGGCGGCGCAGGGTAAGGAGATGCCCGACCCGCGCACGCCGGAGGGGCTCGAGGCGCATCGGACCGGGCTCTCTCCGCGGCCCGAGCCGGAAGGCCCGCCGGCGGTCGAGGTGGTCGCCGCGGCGGACGGACGGCAGGTGCCGGTGCGGGTGACGACGCCGCAGAGCGGCGAGGTCCGCGGCGTCTACCTGGAGATCCACGGCGGTGGCTTCTACATGAGCCGGGCGGCGCGCAGCGACTTCCGCAACCGCAGGACCGCGGAGGCGGTCGGGGTCGCCGTGGTCAGCGTCGATTATCGGCTCGCGCCGGAGCATCCCTGGCCGGCCGCGCCCGACGACTGCGAGACCGCGGCCCTGTGGCTGCTCGAGCAGGCCGAGGAGCGGTTCGGCACCTCCCGCCTGGCGATCGGCGGCGGCTCGGCGGGCGCCAACCTGGCGATGACGACCCTGCTGCGGCTACGCGGCAAGGGGCTGGTCGAGCCGTTCCTCGCCGCGGTGCTCCACTACGGCGCCTTCGACCTCAGCGGCCAGACGCCCGGCGGTCGCAAGTACGCCGACGAGTTCTTCATCGATGCCTACGTCGGTGCCGTCGGGGACCGTACGGACCCCGACATCTCGCCGATCTTCGGTGACCTTCGCGGCCTGCCGCCGGCGCTGCTCGTCGTCGGCGCCGAGGACCTCGTGCTCGAGGACAGCCTGGCGATGGCGATGCGCCTGTCGGCGGCGGGCGGGGAAGTGGACCTGCGGGTGTACCCGGAGTCCCCCCATGGCTTCCTCTCCTTCCCGACCGCGATGGCCGCCGCCGCGAACGAGGACAGCGAGACCTGGCTCGCCGACCGCTTCCGTCGGTGATCGCGTCGCCCGCTCCGAGCCGGGCCCCGCTCTGGTCCGTCGGGTCGGCGCGAGGGAGCCGGCCCGGGCTCCCTATCCTGTGAGGATGGCTTCTGCCGAGGTGAAGAACCTCGAGGCGATCTCCAAGGCGATCGACCAGCACAACGCCGGCTGTCCCTTCCCGGCGGCCGAGGTGCGGATGAACCCGTTCGAGGTCGAGCGCCTCGGCTGGGACCAGATCCGCGGCCTTCCCGTCGTCCCCGACGCCGAGATCGGCACCGGCCGCTTCCGCATCGTCTGCTCGCGCGACATGGAGGATGACGGCCTCGAGATCACCGAGGCGGTCGGCCAGGAGCTCGAGACCACGGTCCCCGCCACGCAGAATTAGCTGAGCGTCCGCATTCACCCCCGCCTGGTGGGGGGTAAATGCGGACGCTAGACCTGGTTCCAGAAGTCCAAGCCCAGGTTCGACAGCCAGTTCTGGGCTTCGATGTTCAGCTGTTTGAATTCGCCGGTCACGATCAGCAGTCCCATCACGATCAGGATCAGGCCGCCGATCGCGACGATCGCCTGGTAGTGGCGCTTGACCACGGCGAAGGCGGTGGTCATCCGCGAGAAGGCGAGCGCCGTCGCCAGGAAGGGGATCGCCAGCCCCGCCGAGTAGACCGCCAGCAGGAAGGCGCCGCGGCCGGCCGAGTTGGAGGCCGCGGCGGCGGAGAGGATCGCGCCCAGGGTGGGGCCGATGCAGGGGGTCCAGGCGATCGCGAAGGCGGCCCCGGCGACGATCGGCCCGCCCCTGCCCGCCCGCGAGAGTAGCGCCTCGACGTGCCACTCCCGGTTCAGGCGGGTGATGAAGAGCGAGCCGACGAAGAGGACGCCCATCGCGATGATCAGCCAGCCGGAGATCTTGGTCAGCAGCGGTTTGTTGGAGGAGAGGAAGGAGCCGAGCCCGGTCGCGGTCAGCCCGAGCAGGACGAAGATCGCCGAGAAGCTGGCGACGAAGATCAGGCTGGGACCGACCACGCGGCGCCAGTCGGCGTCGTCGAGCTCGGCGGCGGAGACGCCGGTGACCGCCGAGAGATAGCCCGGCACGAGCGGCAGCACGCAGGGGGAGAGGAAGGAGACGACCCCCGCCGCGAGCGCCGCGAGGATTCCCACCCCCGCCGCGGGGTCGCTGCTGATGTCGGCAAGGATCACGACCCCCCAGGATACTTCGCCCTGATGTCCATCCAGACCAGGCCCAAGCTGTATGACACCGCGGGCGAGATGCGACGGCTGCGGGCCTCGGGACTCCTCTCGATCGGCCCGGCCGCGCCCGGCCCGGCGCTCCGCCGCGGTGCCCTCGTCGCCGTGCCGATCGCCCTGGCGCTGATCTTCGAGTTCTCGCTCGGATGGCCCTCGCGCGGGGCGATCGCCACCGGCGCCCTGATCTGCGGATTCACGGCGCTCGACGCGCCCGCCGGCCCGCGCGCCGTCTGGCAGGCGGCGACCGCGCCGCTGATCGGCGCCGCGGCGGCGCTCGGGGTCCTCAGCAGCCAGTCGGCGCCCGCGGCGGTGGTCGCGATGGGCCTGGTCGGCGCCGCGGCGGGCTACTGCTACGCCGACACGCTGCGGCTCGCCTTCGGCGGGTTCGTCGTCACGGTCGCGCTGATGATCAGCCAGGGACTCTTCCTGCCCGTGGACGACGCGGTCCCCGCCTTCGCCTACGGCACGCTGGGTGCTCTGCTGCAGGCGGCCTGGGCGGCGTGCGTCTGGCTCGTCTACGACCGTGAGGCGGACGGCAAGAGCGGCTGGGATCCGGTGCGGGTCAAGGCGCGGCTGCGGGCCAATCTCAGCCTCGACTCACCCTACGCGCGGCACGCGATCCGCTACGGCGCCGCCCTGGCGCTCGGCGTCGCGATCTACCGGGCGGCGGGGATGCGAGACCACGGCTATTGGATCCCGCTGACGATCCTCTTCGTGCTGCGCCCCGAAGAGGACGAGACCGACCGCCGCCTCGTCCTGCGCGCCGTCGGCACCGTCGCCGGCATCGCCGTCGCCACCGGGCTCGCCGTCCTCTTCGACGGCGCCGAGCTGTGGATCGGGATCACGCTCAGCCTCGCCGCGGCGCTCTCCTTCGGCCTGCTCACCGTCCAGTACGCGCTCTTCACCGCGGCGATCACCGCGTATGTGGTGCTGCTCTCCGACACCCTCGGCGAGGCCCGCCTCGACGCGGCCGGTCAACGCCTCCTCGGCACCGCGGTCGGGATCGCGATCGCCTACGTCGCCTTCCGGGTCTATCCCGGCCCCGGTGAAGCGCGCTAACTTACTGGCCGGCCGGCCAATCTGGAGAGGAGCGAGAGTTGAGCAACCGCACGTTCGTGATCGGGGTCGGGATGACCAAGTTCGAGAAGCCCGGGACGAAGGAGGGCGACTACCCCGACTGGGCGGTCGAGGCGGGGGAGAAGGCGCTCGCCGACGCGGGCATCCCTTATGAGGACGTCGAGCAGGCCTACGCGGGCTACTGCTACGGCGACTCGACCTACGGCCAGCGCGCCCTCTACGGGCTCGGCCTCACCGGTATCCCGGTCGTCAACGTCAACAACAACTGCTCGACCGGCTCCTCGGCACTCTTCCTCGCCCGCCAGGCGGTCAAGGGCGACCTCGTCGACTGCGCGCTCGCGGTCGGCTTCGAGAAGATGGAGCCGGGCAGCCTCGGGGTCAAGTACACCGACCGTACCAACGCGCTCGACCGGCACGCGACGCGGATGTTCGAACTGCGCGACCCCGAGGCCTCGCCGCCCGCCCCGCAGATGTTCGGCAACGCCGGCCGCGACCACATGCAGAAGTACGGCTCGACCGCCGACCACTTCGCCTGGATCGGCTGGAAGAACCACAAGCACTCGGTCAACAACCCCTACGCCCAGTTCCAGGACGAGTACAGCCTCGACGACATCAAGGCGGCGAAGATGATCCACGAGCCGCTGACCAAGCTGCAGTGCTCGCCGACCTCCGACGGCGCCGCCTGCGCGATCGTCGCCTCGGAGCGCTACGTCGACGACCACGACCTCTGGGACAAGGCGATCGAGATCGTCGGCCAGTCGATGGTCACCGACCTCACCTCGACCTTCGACGAGGGCGCCGACTGCATGACGATCGTCGGCTCGGAGATGTCGCGGACCGCGGCGCGCGCCGCCTACGAGGAGGCCGAGGTGGAGGCCCACGAGGTCGACGTCTGCGAGCTCCACGACTGCTTCAGCGCCAACGAGCTGATCACCTACGAAGCGCTCGGGTTCGCCGCGGAGGGCGAGGCGCACAAGCTGGTCGAGGCCGAGGCGACGACCTTCGGCGGCCAGGTCGTGGTCAACCCGTCGGGCGGGCTGATCTCGAAGGGGCATCCGCTCGGCGCGACCGGGCTGGCCCAGTGCTCGGAACTGACCTGGCAGCTGCGCGGGGAAGCGGGTAAGCGACAGGTCGAGGGCGCGCAGGTCGCCCTGCAGCACAACATCGGCCTCGGCGGAGCCGCCGTGGTCACCGTCTACAAGCCGGCCGGGTAGCCGGGAACCGGCCCGACGGCCGGAGAGGAGGAGTCATGGCGAAAGAGCGGCGGTCCTTGAACGGGAAGGTGGTGGCGATCACCGGCGGCGCGCGCGGGATCGGCAAGGCGACGGCGGAGGCGCTGGTGCGGCGCGGCTGCCGGGTGGCGATCGGCGACGTCGACCTGGCGCTCGCCGAGGAGACGGCGGCGGGGCTCGGCGGCGGCAGCGTCGCGCTCTCGCTCGACGTCACCGACCGCGGGTCCTTCGAGGCGTTCCTCGACGAGGCGGAGCGCCAGCTCGGCCCCCTCGACGTGGTGGTCAACAACGCCGGGATCATGCCGGTGACGCCGTTCGTCGAGGAGTCGGAGGACTCGTTCCGCCGCCAGATCGACATCAACCTGATCGGCGTCATCACCGGCACCCAACTGGCGCTGCGGCGGATGATCCCGCGCGACAGCGGCCACATCGTCAACATCGCCTCGCAGGCGGGCAAAGCCGGTGTCCCGGGGATCGCCACCTACGCGGCGACCAAGCACGCCGTGGTCGGCCTGAGCGAGTCGGTGCGGGGGGAGCTGCGCGGTCGCGGGGTGGAGATCTCCTGCGTGATGCCGACCGTCGTCAACACCGAGCTGACCAGCGGCGTCGGCCAGAGATGGGTGAAACCGGTCGAGGCCGCCGACGTCGCCGAGGCGGTCGTCGAGGCGCTGCAGGTGCCGCGCTTCGACGTCTACGTGCCGAAGTCGAACGGAGCGCTGCTGCGCGGCGCGGCGCTGTTGCCGCGCTCGGCGGCCGAGTGGATCGGTCGCGCGATGGGCACCGACAAGCTGATGACCGAGGTCGACCACGGGGCGCGCGCCGCCTACGAGGAGCGGGTGGCGCACGGCAGCGGAGACCCCGCGGTCAAGTAGTGGGAAAGCTCTACGACGCGACCTGGGGACGGGCGTTCGCGCGGTTCTACGACCGCGCCCTGAAGGCGACCGAGGAGAACGGGCTGGGGGAGATGCGCGCCGCGCTACTGGCCGCGGCGCGCGGCCGGGTGGTCGAGATCGGCGCCGGGACCGGGGTCAACCTCGATCTCTACGGAGCGGGGGTGGAGGACCTGACCCTGGTCGAGCCCGACCCGCACATGGGGGCGAGGCTGCGGCAGCGGCTGGAGGCGGGCGGCGGTCCCCCGCCGCGTCGCCTGGTCGCGGCCCCGGCCGAAGCGCTGCCCTTCGCCGACGACACCTTCGACACCGCGGTCGCGACGCTGGTCCTCTGCACGGTCCCGGACCCGCCCGCCGCGGTGGCGGAGCTCGCCCGGGTGCTGAAACCGGGCGGTCGGCTCCTCTTCGTCGAGCACGTCCGCTCCGAGGACCCCGACCGGTCGCGTTGGCAGGATCGCCTCGAGAAGCCATGGCGCTTCATCGCCGACGGCTGCTATTGCAACCGCGACACCGAGGCCGATCTGCGCGCCTCGGCCTTCACGATCGAGGAGCTCGAGCACGGCAAGATGCCGAAGGCGATGCCGATCGTCCGCCCGCTGATCCGCGGCTCCGCGGTGCTCCCCTAGCCGAGACACGATTTTTACATCGAGCTGTCGTTGCGCTCTAGACTCTACCGAGAAATGGGTAGCGGCGGACACGGCGGTGACTCTTGGCAGGATGCCGAGCAGGCTCGCGATCCGGAGGAAATGATGCGTCGCCGCGAGTTCCTGCAGCGCGCCGCCGTGACCGGCGGCCTGGCGATCGGGATGGCGAGCGTCCTGCGCCCCGACACGATCCTCGCCGAGGCGGCGGCGGCCGAGCGCGTCGACGTCCCCGACGCGCGCAACCTGCCGCTCGACACGATCGTCGTCCTGATGATGGAGAACCGCTCCTTCGACCACTACCTCGGCTGGCTGCCCGGTGCCGACGGCCGCCAGGCGGGCCTCAGCTACGCCGACGCCATCGGTCGGCAGTTCCAGACCCATCGCCTCGCGCCCGACTTCCAGGGCTGCGCCCATCCCGACCCCGACCACTCCTGGGGAGGGGGGAGGGATCAGCTCGACGGCGGCCGCATGGACGGCTTCCTGCGCTCCGGCGAAAATGACGTGTTCTCGATCGGCTACTACGCCGAACAGGACCTGCCGTTCATCCCCGCGGTGGCGCGTCAGTTCACCACCTTCGACCGCTTCTTCTGCTCGCTGCTCGCCTCGACCTACCCGAACCGCTACTACATGCACGCGGCGCAGTCCTACGGGATGAAGGACAACACCTTCCCCTTCGAAGACGGCAACCCCGAAGACACGCTCGGCTGGCCCGACACGACGATCTTCGCCTCGCTCGCCGCCGCCGGGGTCTCCAACCGTTACTTCTACACCGACATCCCGGTGTCGGCGCTCTGGGGCGCGCCGGGGCTGGCCCGCTCGGGCCAGGTCGAGGAGTACTACGAGCGCTGCGCGACCGGCACGCTGCCCGCCGTCTCCTTCGTCGACCCCTCCTTCGCGGGCGAGGAACAGGGCACCTCGGGCGACGAACACCCACATGGCGACGTCCGCGTCGGCCAGGCCTTCATGTCCGATGTCGTCCACGCCTTCCTCGAAAGCCCGCAGTACAGGCGCGGCGCGCTCTTCATCGTCTACGACGAGTGGGGTGGCTTCTTCGACCACGTGCGGCCGCCGCGCGTCCCCGACGTCCGTTCGAGCGCCGACCTCGCCGAGGACTTCGGCCAGATGGGGATGCGGATCCCGGCGGTGCTCGTCTCGCCCTACGCGAAACGCAACCATGTCGACCACAACATCTACGGCTTCGAGTCGATCCTGGCGCTGATCCGCTACCGGTTCGGGCTGGCGCCGCTGACCACGCGCGACAAGTACGCGAAGAACATCGCCCGCTCCTTCGACTTCGAAGCGAAGCCGGACTATGAAATCCCGAGCCTGCCCGACCCGCCGAGCGTGGTCGCGAGCGCCTGCACGTCGTCGGGGCCGGAAGGCTCCGGCACCGGCGGTGGGAGCGGCGCGGAGGAAATCGCCGAAGAACTGCAAGGGGCGCTCGATGTGGCCAGGCCGAAGGAACACGACCTCGCCCG
>DASZZB010000183.1:0-9240 GCA_035545115.1 Solirubrobacterales bacterium
CGATGCCCGCCTGGTGCTCGCCGTAGAACGGGACGATGCCTTCGCTTTCGGCGGCGTCGGCGGAGGCCGCATCGTGGCCGACCAGATAGCCGCCCGCACCGAGGCCGACCCCGGCCGCGCCGAGGCCCGCCGAGGCGAGCAATCGACGACGCGAGAGTGGCATGGCTAAGCCGGGTTCTGAGCCGCGGTGGCGCCGGCCTGCTGCTGCTGTCCGGCGGTGCGCCGAGGCCTGCGCCGGCCGCGCGGCCAGAGGACGAAGAGCGCCATCGGGATCGCGTAGGCGAGGTAGACGAAGGCCTCGATCTGGGTCGGCGCCGCGCGCAGGCCGAGCATCCCGGTGAGCAGCGATTCGGAGACGGTGCCGGGGTGGACCAGCCAGCGCAGGCTCACCGCCTCGGTCTGGAAGCTGGAGATCCAGCCCGCCTCGTGGGCGGTGTGGGCGGCGGTGGCGAGGAGGCCGGCGGCGACGAAGACGAGGACGACGCCGGTGACCCGGAAGAAGCGGCCGAGGTTGATGCGGACGCCGCCGCGGTAGAGGCCGAGGCCGATCGCGATCGCGCAGCCGAGGCCGAGGACCGCCCCCGTCCCGGCGGCGGTCGTGTTGGTCGCGTCCTGGAAGGCGGCGAGCAGGAAGACCGAGGTCTCGAAGCCCTCGCGGAGGACGGCGAGGAAGGCCATCCCGACCAGGGCCATCGCCGAGCCGCGGGCCAGCGCGCTCGCCGCCTCGCCCTCCAGTTCGGCCTTGATCTCCCGCGAGTGGCGGGTCATCCAGATGATCATGTAGGAGATCGTCGCCACCGCGATCAGGCCGACGACCGTCTCCAGCCCCTCCTGCTGTCGTTGCGGGAGTTCTTCGCCGACGACGTCCAGGCCGATCCCGACCGCGGTGCAGAGGACGACCGCGACGCCGACCCCGATCCACATCTGGCGCAGCGCGTCCTGGCGTCCCTCCTTGACCAGGAAGGCGGCGATGATGCCGACGATCAGCGAGGCCTCGACGCCCTCTCGCAGGGTGATGACGAAGGTAGGGATCATAATTAGGGTGCCCTGATTAGGGTACCCGAAAAGGGGGTTGCGAGGAGGGAGCCTCGGGGGACCCTCTCTCTCACGAACAGCGGGGAGGCTCGTTCGAGGGTCCCCCGAGGCTCCCTTCGAACCTCAGCTCAGCTTCTCCAGCTCAAGAGACTTCCGAGCGCCCCCACACCTTCAGCTAAAGCTGCGGGAGCGTCTCCTGTGGAGCTTTCCTGTCGCATGGCGACGGTTTCGCTCCACACCGAACGATCGAGGCGGATCTTCGGACCCCCGAACGAACCTCCATGCTGTTCGTGAGAGAGGGGGTCCGAAGATCCGCCCCCAAGCTCGCGGCGTCAGCTCTCCGGCAGCCAGGGCTTCGACCAGGTGGCGACGCCCTTGACCAGGTCGCCGGCCGCCTTCGGTCCCCAGGTCCCCGGCTCGTACGGGTGGACGGGGCCGGGCTGGTCGAGCAGCGGCTGGACGACGCGCCAGGTCTCTTCGATCGCGTCCTGGCGGGTGAAGAGGGTGTGGACGCCGTTCAGGGCGTCGCCGAGCAGGCGCTCGTAGGGCTCGGGGTCGGAGCCCGGTTCGCGTTCGAAGAGCACCTCGAGGTCGGCCGGCTCGAACTCTTCGGAGGTCGCGTCTTTCTGGTACATCCGCATGCGCGAGCCCGGCGTGGGCTCGATCCGGAAGGTCATCTGGTTCGGTTCCGGCGTCTTGCCGTGGCCGATCCCCAGCTGCGGCGGCCGGCGGAAGACCGCGGTCACCTCGCTGGTCTTGGCGGGCAGGCACTTGCCGGCGCGGATGAAGAAGGGGACGCCGCTCCAGCGCCAGTTGTCGACCTCGAGTTCGACCGCGGCGAAGGTCTCGGTGTCGGAGTCGGGGGCGACGTCCTTCACCTCGAGGAAGCCGTCGTACTGGCCGCGCACGTAGCGCTTCGGGTCGGCCGCCCGCATCGCCTTGAAGAACTCCAGCTTCTGGTCGCGGATCGCGTCGGGATCGTTGCCGCTCGGCGGCTCCATCCCGATCAGCGCCAGCACCTGCAGGGCGTGGTTCTGGATCACGTCGCGCATCGCCCCGACCGCGTCGTAGAAGCGGCCGCGGTCGTCGACGCCGAAGTTCTCGGCGATCGTCATCTGCACGTGGGAGATGAAGTTGCGGTTCCAGACCGGCTCGAGGATCGAGTTGGCGAAGCGCAGGTAGGTGATGTCCATCACCGGCTCCTTGCCGAGGTAATGGTCGATGCGGAGGATCTGGTCCTCGTCGAGCACCTCGCACAGTTTCGCCTGCAGGGCCCGGGCCGATTCGAGGTCGTGGCCGAACGGCTTCTCGATCACCACGTGGGCGCGGTCGACGAGGCCCGCCTTGCCGAGGCCCTTCACGACGGTGGTGAAGAGCGAGGGCGGGATCTCCAGGTAGAAGACCGGCTGCCGCGCGTCGCCGAGCGCCTCCGCGACCCGCTCATAGGTCGCTTCCTCGCCGTAGTCGCCCTGCACGTAGCTGAGACGGGCGAGCATCGCGTCGAGCGCCTCGCCGTCGGGGTCCTTCACCGTCGCCTCGACCGCCTCGCGGGCGTGCGAGCGGAGCGCCTCGTCGTCCCAGTCGTCGAGGGCGACGCCGACCACCGGGCAGTCGAGCATCCCCGACCTCTGCATCCGGTAGAGCGCCCGGAAGGTCATTTTGCGCGCCAGGTCGCCGCTGATCCCGAAGATCGCCAGGACGTCGGCGGCCCGGTCGATGTGTCCTTTCGTCCGCTGCGGCATCGTCGGGCGCAGGCTACCGCGTGCAGCTGTTCCTTATGCCGGTATACCGGGGATAAGGAACAGCTCTACGATGCGTTCGCCTCAAAACGCAGTGCGGACCAGGAGGGTTGCAATGGAGCTTGGAATCGTCGGCCTCGGCCGCATGGGGGCCAACATGGCCCGACGGCTGATGAAAGACGGCCACACGATCGTCGCCTACGACGTCAGCGCCGACGCCGTCGCGGGGCTCGAAGGGGAGGGGGCGACCGGCGCCTCCTCGCTGGAGGACCTGGCCGCGAAGCTGAGCGCGCCGCGCTCGGTCTGGGTGATGGTCCCGGCGGGCGGCATCACCGAACAGACGGTCGAAGGGCTGGAAGGGGTGCTCTCCTCCGGCGACGCGATCGTCGACGGCGGCAACTCCTACTACCGCGACGACATGCGCCGCGCCAAGCGGGCCGCCGAGAAGGGGCTCGACTACGTCGACTGCGGCACCAGCGGCGGCGTCTTCGGGCTGGAGCGCGGCTACTGCCTGATGATCGGGGGACCGGACGGGGCGGTCGAGCGTCTCGGCCCGATCTTCGCCAGCCTGGCGCCGGGGGTCGACGCGGCCCCGCGCACGCCGGGGATGAGCGGCGACCCGAGCGAGGCCGAGCAGGGATACCTGCATTGCGGCCCCAACGGCGCCGGCCACTTCGTGAAGATGGTCCACAACGGGATCGAGTACGGGATCATGGCCGCCTACGCGGAGGGCCTGAACGTCCTCGACAACGCCGACGCGGGCAAATCGAAGCGGCTCGACGACGCCGAGACGGCGCCGCTCGACCAGCCCGAGTTCTACGAATTCGACCTCGACATCCCGGCGATCGCCGAGCTCTGGCGGCGCGGCTCGGTGGTCGGCTCCTGGCTGCTCGACCTGACCGCCGCGGCGTTCGCCGAAAGCCCCGAGCACTCCCAGTTCAGCGGCCGCGTCTCCGACTCGGGCGAGGGGCGCTGGACCTCGATCGCGGCGATCGAGGAGGGGGTGCCGACCCCGGTCCTGACCACCGCCCTGCACGAGCGCTTCTACTCGCGAGACCTCGGCGACTTCGGCGACAAGGTCCTGTCGGCGATGCGGATGCAGTTCGGCGGCCACAAAGAGAGGGACAACTGAGCGCCGTGCCGACCGACCTCGAGCTGGTCGCCGACGACGGCGCCGCCGCCCGTCGGGCCGCCGAGCTGATCGCCGCCGCGGGTGCCGCCGCGGTCGCCGACCACGGCTCCTTCTCCTTCGCGATGAGCGGCGGCCGCTCGCCCTGGAACATGCTGGCGATCCTCGGCGAGCTGGAGGAGATGCCCTGGGCCCGGACCGAGCTCTTCCAGGTCGACGAGCGGATCGCCTCGCCCGGCTCCGAGGACCGCAACCTGACCCACATGGTGCTCGGCCTCTCGATGGAGCACCAGCCGGCGCTGCGGCCGATGCCGGTCACACAGCGCGATCTCGACGCCGCCGCGCAGGAGTACGAAACCTCGCTGCCGGAGCGGATCGACCTCGTCCACCTCGGCCTCGGCCCGGACGGCCACACCGCCTCGCTGGTCCCCGACGACCCGGTCCTCGAGGTCACCGACCGCCGCGTCGCGATGACCGCCGGCGAGTACCAGGGCCACCGTCGCATGACGCTCACCTACCCCGCCCTCGCCGAGGCGCGCCAGATCCTCTGGCTGGTCACCGGCGCGGAGAAGCGCCGGCCGCTCGAGCAGCTGCTAGCCGCCGACCCCTCGGTCCCCGCCGGCCGCGTCCGCAACGACCAGATGACGATCGTCGCCGACCAGGCCGCCGCCCCCGAGTAGGCGTCACAACTCGAGACGGGCGGCGAGCGCGTCGAGCTTCTTCAGGCGCTCGTCCTCCGGGCCGACCATTCGGGTCAGCCACGATCTGATCGCGTCGACGTCGAGGGGTTCGGTGAAGGCCAGCATCGCTTCGAGGTCGAGCCAGTCCTTCGGGCGGTCGAAGATCGCCTTGCAGATCGCCAGGTGCTCGGGCGCGAGGATCGGGATCCGGACATCGCCGAACGGCACCCGGCGGATCGCGCCCTCCATCTCGTCGTGGAAGGGGTCGTAGGAGAAGAAGAGATCGACGGCATTGCGACCCCACCAGAGCCGGACCTGACCGTCGCGGGCGAGCGCCGACTCGTCCGCCGAGGCATCGACGCCGAGCTTCTCCAGCGCCGCCCTGACCTCCGGCCAACGATCGGTGGGGACGAAGACATTGACATCGACGTCGATGGTGACCCGCGGCTCCGCGTAGTAGCCGTAGGCGATCGCGCCGCCGATCGCATGAGGGACCTTGGCCACGGCCAGCGCCTGATCGATCGCGACAACCATGTCGGCCAGCGGCGGGGGCCGATGTCGGCGATTCTCAGGTGGAGTCGTCAATCGAATTGATCCTCGGGAAGCTGATCTTGTCGGGCCTATGGCGGATCGGCATCGCGTCGCCGAGCCCGAGCAGGTCACGGAGAGCCTCGCCCCGCTCGGCGAGCGAAGCCCCAAGCCATTCCGCGGCCTGCCTCGGTTCCCCGTCCAACGCATCGAGCAGAAGCCGACGGAGCTTCGGGGTCGGCTTTTCACCTCGCGCGAGTGAGCGAAGCATGGCGCGGGCGGCCGCGTCCACCGGTTTCGCCGCGAGCGGCGCACCGGCACGAAGCGCGAGGTCCCGCAGCTCCAGCGGTGACGGGGGATTCTCCGCCCGAGAGGTGATCTTCTCGATCGTCTTCTGGTCGAGCTCATGAAACGTCGCGAGCGTGCGACTGCGCGGACCGTCGGCGGTGGGACGAGACTCCCGTGCCTCGAATGCCCCGCGTCGGTTGACGATTATGTAGGCCATAGTTGGACAATCGTACCACTACAGCTCGGCAACTTTACCGAGGTGACTTCGGTCGAGTCGTAATCTGTCTGACGGAGATGAGCATCTGGGGACCGAGCACTGCGGCGCCGGCACCTCGCGCCGGCACGGTGGAGGTGTTGGTCGGGCTGCTGGCGGAACTCGAGGAGGCGACCGAATCGGGGGTCTTCTACGACCGGGTGTGCCAGGCGGTGGTGACCTTGACGACGATGCGGCGGGCGGTGCTGCTGCTGCACGACGAGACCTACCGCTCGGTGATCCCGGTCGGCGCCTGCGGCATCGCACCGGAGCTGATGAAGCGGATCGGCGGCACCATCGACGAGACGCCGATCGCCCGGCTGGCGCTGGACGAGGATCGGGTGGTGGAGGTCGGGATCAAGGGCGGCGACGGCGACCTCTCCGATTACGTACCCGCCCGCTACGCCGAGCTGCCCGAGAGCGCCTACCTGACCTGCACGCCGATCGCCGCCGCGCGGCGCTGGCTGGGGGTGATCTTCGCCGACCGGGAAGGCGACGACTACCCGCTCGACGACGGCGAGCGGGAGACGATGATGACGCTCGGCCGACTCGCCGCGCTGACCGCCAGCGTCGAGCACTCGACCGAGCGGCGCGAAAGCGAGCGCCGCCTCCACGAACGGGTCGAGCTGACCCGTGATCTGCACGAGAACGCGATCCAGCGGCTCTTCGGGGTCGCCCTCGCACTCGGCTCCGACGAGGAGCTCTCCGAGCGGGAGCGGCGCCGCTGCCAGGAGGAGCTGCGCTCGGTGGTCGCCGACCTGCGCCGCGCCCTCACCCGCCCGCTCGGAACCCCGGAGCGCCCGACCAAGGCCTGCCTCGCCGAGCTGCTCGACCGCCTGGTCGAGACCCGCCCCGAGCTGCGGGTCGAGTGGGCCGACGGGGTCGCGGTGCCGGCCGACCTCGAGCCGGTCGCGCAGCTGGTCCTGGGCGAGGCGCTCCGCAACGTCGACCGCCACGCGCATCCGACCGCGACCTGGGTCAACGTCGCCTCCGACGGCGAGACCTTCAGCCTCTCGGTCGAGAACGACGGCGCCGGGGACGGCCGCTCCACCCGCGGCGGCGGCCTCGGCCTGCGGCTCGCCGCCCTGGAGGCGCTGCGCTACGAGGGGCTGGTCGAGTTCGGCTCGGCCGGCGGCGACCGCTGGAAGGTGCGGCTGGTGGTCCCGGTGGGCTGCAGATGAGCGAGCGGCGCGGCCTGCGGGTGCTGGTGGTCGACGACCACGACGTCGTGCAGTGGGGCTTCCGCCTCCTGCTCGAGCGCCAGAGCTGGGTCGAGCGCTGCCTCGCCGCCTCCTCCGGCGCCGAGGCGGTGCAGGCCTGCCGCAAAGCCCAGCCCGAGGTCGCCCTGGTCGACATGCTGCTCGGCACCGAGTCGGGGGCCGAGGTCTGCGAGGAGATCCACCAGGTCAGCCCCCGCACCCGCGTCCTCCTGATCTCCGGCGCCGGGGTGATCTCGCCCAACGTCGCCCGCGCCGCGGGCGCCGCCGGCTTCATCTCCAAGGACTGGTCGGCGGTCGACGTCGTCCGCGCCGTGCGCCGCGTCTCCCAGGGTCACGAGGTCTTCGCCGAGGCGCCGCTCGACTCGCCGCTCTCGGCCCGCGAGCAGGAGGTGCTGTCGCTGATCGCGACCGGCTCGACCAACAAGGAGATCGCCGGTCGCCTCCACCTCTCGCCGCACACCGTGAAGGAGCACACCAGTGCGATCTACCGTAAGCTCGGCGTGCGGAACCGGGCGGAGGCGACCCGCCAGGCGCAGCGGCTGAAGATCCTCGTCTGACCGCCAGTCCGCCGCTCGGGCCGCCCCCCGAATGTCGGGACTGCGGCGGCGCCGCGTCACCCCCGCGGCCGACCGGACCAATACTCACTACAAGTGCCGAGCATCAGCGCAGATACCGCCTTACTTTTCCCCGGCCAGGGGAGCCAGACGCGGACGATGTCGGCGGTCGCCGTCGAGCAGCGCCCCGACCTGGTCGAGCAGGCGCGCGAGGAACTGGGCGCCGACCCCTTCGAGCAGATCGGCGAGGGGACCCACTTCGCCCAGCCCGCCCTCTTCATCGCCGGCCTCGCCCACTGGAAGGCGGCCGGCGAGCCGAGCGCCGGGTTCTACGCCGGGCACTCGCTCGGCGAGCTGCCGGCACTGGTCGCGGCGGGGGCGCTCGAGGCGGGCGCCGGGCTGCGCCTGGCGATCGTCCGCGGCCGCCTGATGGAGGAGGCCTCGGCGATCCGGCCGGGCGGCATGGTCGCCGCGCTCGGCGGCTCCGACGAGGTCGTCCGCACCGTCGCCGCGCGCTTCGAGCTCACCCTCGCCAACGACAACGCGCCCGGCCAGATGGTCCTCTCCGGCGACGCCGAGCGGGTCGGCGAGGCGCGCAAGGCGCTGCGGGCCGAAGGCGCCAAGGCGATCCGCCTGCCGGTCGCGGGCGCCTTCCACTCGCCGCTGATGGAGCCGGCGATCCCCGGCTACCGGGAGATCCTCGAGGCGACCGAGTTCGCCGCCGCCCCGGGTGCCTTCTCCTGCATCACCGCCGCTCCCTTCGCCGACGTCCGCGCCGACCTGCTGGCGGCGCTGACCGAGCCGGTGCGCTGGCGCGAGACGCTCGCCGCGATGCGGGCGGCGGGCGCCGCCGTCTTCCTCGAGACCGGCCCCGGCGACGTCCTCACCGGCCTCTCGCGCCGCACCCTCGGCGAGGCGGTCGAGAGCCGCACCCTCGACCCGGCGAAGGAGGCGGCCGGTGCCTAGAGGCCCTGAGCCGCTGCTCACGCCCGCGCCCACCGTCGCCGCCCCGCCCCTGGTCCGCTGCGGCGCCGAGATGGCGGGCGTCGGCACGGCGCTGCCGCCCGCGATCGTCCCCAACGCGGTGATCGCCGAGCGGCTCGGGATCGACGCCGGATGGATCGTCAAGCGGACCGGGATCGAAGAGCGCCGCGCCGCCCGGCCGGGCGAACGGCTCTTCGAGTTCGCCGCCGCGGCCGGCGCCGAGGCGCTCGCCGAGGCCGGCGTCGCCGCGGTCGAGGTAGACCTGATCGTCCTCGCCACGACCTCCAACGAGGAGCTGATGCCCGCCGCCGCGCCGCGGGTGGCCGCCCTGCTCGGCGCCGTCGAGGCCTCCTGCTACGACGTCAACTCCGCCTGCACCGGCTTCCTCAGCGCCGTCTCCGTCGCCTGTGGCCAGATCGAATCGGGGCGCGCCGTTAACGTCCTGGTCATCGGCGCCGACCTGATGATGCCCCTGACCGACCCCGACGACCGCGCCACCGCCGCCGTCTTCGCCGACGGCGCCGGGGCGGTGCTGATGCGCGGCACCCTGGAGAGCCGCGTCGGCCCGATCGTCCTGCGCGCCGACGGCAGCCGCGCCGACCTGATCACGATCGACCGCGACGACCTGGTGATCCGCATGCAGGGGCACGAGACCTTCCGCCACGCGGTCGACCTGATGGCCGCCTCGACGGTCGAGGCGGTCGGTCTGGTCGGGCTCGAGCTCGACGACGTCGACCTCTTCGTCTACCACCAGGCCAACGCGCGGATCCTGCGCGCGGTCGGCGAACGGCTCGGCATCGCGGGCGAGCGGGTGGTCGACTGCATCGCCA
>DASZZB010000184.1:0-4492 GCA_035545115.1 Solirubrobacterales bacterium
CTCGCGCGAGGCCGCCCCCGCGACCGCCATCCGGGTGCGGCGCCGCGTCGCCCGCCCGATCGGCGCGTCGATCGTCCCGGTCCGGGAGGCCAGGCGCCCGTCGGCCAGCGCCAGGTAGCGGCGCTCCACCCGTCGCTCGCGCACCGCCTCCTGCAGCGCCGCCAGCGCCGCGGGCCCCCGTGCCACGACGATCAGCCCGCTGGTGTCCTTGTCGAGGCGATGGACGATCCCCGGCCGCTCCGGGTCGCCGCCGGCGAGCAGGTCGCCCAGCTCCGAGACCAGGGTCGGGCCGCTGTGCGAGGGCGCCGGGTGGACGACCAGCCCGGCCGGCTTGTCGATCACGGCGAGATCGTCGTCGAGGTGGACGACGCGCAGCTCGGACGCGCCCGGCCGGCCCCCCTCGGACGCCTCAGGAGCCACGCTCGGACCGCTCCGCTTCGCGGACGTAGATGACGAGGAGGATCACGACCCCGCAGGTGATCGCGCAGTCGGCGAGGTTGAAGGGCGGCCAGTGCGGCAGTTCGACGAAATCGGTGACGTGGCCGTGGCGCACCCGGTCGACCAGGTTCCCGAACGCGCCGCCGGCGAGCAGGCCGGTCGCGACCCACATCCCCGGCCGGGCCGGGTCGCGCGAGAAGAACCAGAGGACGACCGCGAGCGCGGCCAGCGAGATCGCGACGAGGACGATCCCGCCGCCGTTCGCGAGGCCGAAGGCGACCCCTTCGTTGTGGGACAGGGTGAGCTTCAGCGGGCCGACCAGCTCGACCTGTTCGCCGAGCACGATGTGGTGTTCGACGATGTCCTTGGCCACCTGGTCGACGATCAGGACGACGACGGCGAGCACTGCCGCGAGCCGCCAGGCCCGCGCGACGCGGCCACTCACGAGAGGGCGCCGAGGACGATGCCCTCGGCGAGGAACAGGACGAGCAGCGCGAGGATCGGGCTGAGGTCGAAGGCGAAGCCGCCGGCGCCGCCGATCGGGCGCAGGAAGCGGCGGAAGATGTTCAGGTAGGGGTCGGTCGATTCGGTGACGAAGTCGAGCACGGCGCGCAGCCAGGGCGAGTACGTCGGCATGCGGGGCACGAACGAGAGCAGGATGTTGAGCAGGATCAGGATCGTGTAGACGACGAAGAGGGCGCTGACGTAGGTGGCGACGTCGTCCTTGCCGATCGCGAGCGGCAGCGCGGCGAGGGCGGCGCTCATCCCCGCATCCTTCGCAGCGAGGCGTCGACGGCGCCGGCGAAGGCGGCGCGGGCGCCGAGGCGGTCGAGCTCCTCGAGCCCCGCCTCGGTGCTGCCGCCCGGGGAGGCGACGGCACGGCGCACGTCGGCGGGATGGCGCCGGCGCAGCAGCTCGGCGGTGCCGGCGGTCGTCTCGACCACCAGCTCACGGGCCAGCTCCGGGTCGAGGCCGTCCTCGGCGCCCGCGTCGGCGATCGCCTCGACCGTCAGCGCCAGGTAGGCGGGCGCGCATCCCATCACCGCGGTGGCGGCGTCGAAGTCCCCCTCGTCGATCTCGACC
The DNA here is from genome assembly GCA_035545115.1 of Solirubrobacterales bacterium. Taxonomy (GTDB): domain Bacteria; phylum Actinomycetota; class Thermoleophilia; order Solirubrobacterales; family 70-9; genus VAYN01. Next base: position 1,522 of record DASZZB010000184.1, read on the forward strand.
ACGTGGGCGATCGCGTCGAGCGCGGCGGTCACGGCGGGGGAGAGCTCGTCGCCGGCGACGCAGATCACGCCGCGGCGGACCTCGACGCCGAGATTCGGCATCGTGCGCAGGATCCGCGCGTCCGGCAGTGCCTCGCGGAGGCGGGTCAGCGGCGTCGCCGCGAGCACCGAGACGATCTCCCGCGCCTCCCCCAGCGAGGGCGCGACCGCGTCGAGCGCCGCGGGCTTGACCGCCAGGACGACCGCGTCGGCCCGCGCCGCGACCTCCTCGGCGGAGAGCGCCTCGCCATCCAGCTCGGCGGCGAGCGCCGCCGCCCGTCCCGAGCCGGAGTCGGAGAAGAGCATCCCGTCGACCTCGCCCGCCAGCCCCCGGGCGATCGCCGCGGCCATGTTCCCCGATCCGACGAAGCCGATGATCACGCCGCGGAGGTTACTTCGCGTGGCGTTCGCAGAAACGGCCGCATAGCGACGCCAACTGCGAACGCCACCCGGGCGGGGGTCGACGCGGCGTTCGCAGAAATGACCGGATAGCGACGTGGAGTGCGAACGCCAGGCGGTGGGGCGCTCAGGTGACCGGCGGCGGGGTTCCTTCGGCGCTGGCCGCGAGCTCGGCGTCCCAGCCGCAGGTCGCGCAAGCGTGGCGGAAGGCGGCGCGGGCGAAGTCGAGGGCGAGCGCGGAGGGGTCGGGCGCCGCGACCACGTCCTCCCACTCGAGCACGTACTCGCCGAGCTCGCCGTCCCAGCGCGCCCCCTCGACGCCTAGATCGGCTCCCGTGAACCCCTCCTGGGCCGGATGCGCGTACGCGTAGAAGGCGGCGCCGGGGTGTCCGGAGTCGCCCGGCCACCAGCCGACGGCGACCTCCTGCGCGTCCATCGCGTTGCGCATGATGAAGTCGTCCGAGGGCGGCGCCGCCGGATCGCCGGAGAAGAGGTTGACCGCGAGGTCGAAGGATCCCCACCAGGCGTTGACGGGGGTCGAGCGGCCCCGCCACGGCGCCCGGAAGGCGGCGAGCACCTGGGCGGCACGGGTCGCCATGCCGAAGTACCCGGCGATCGCCTGCTCGTCGTAGGTCGCGTGCTCGGTGTCCTGGTCGAGGGGGACGGTCCAGGCGACCTCCTGTGGCTCGGGGTCGATCTTCGCCTCCCCCGCCACCGCGGCGACCGCCGCGAGCAGCTCGCCGGTCACCTCGCCGACCGGCCGGTCCGGGATCAGCGGGACGGCGCGCCGCTGCCCGTCGCTCGTCTCCACCAAGGCCTCGTGGCGGTGCAGGTCGAGGACGACGACGAAGGCCCCGGAGCCGTCCGGCGCGGGCAACGGCAGCGTCTCCCAGCCGCGCGCGGTGAGGCGCAGGGCGGCGTGCTGCAGCTGCGGCTCGGGCGGCGCCAGCTCGGCGGCGAGCTTGCCCAGCACCTGCGTGTGGGCGTGCAGCGTGTCGCAGCTGGCGCTCCACTCCGGATAGGAGATCGACGGCCAACGGCTCATGGAGCCGAGCCTACCCGGCTCAGGACTGGTTGAAGAAGCCTTTGTCGATCAGCCGCGCCTTTTCCTCCGCCGAGACCTCGACGTTGCGCGGCGTCAACAGGAACATCTTCTCGGCGATCCGCTGCATGCCGCCGTCGAGCGCGTAGGTGAGGCCCGAGCAGAAGTCGATCATCCGCTTCGAGAGCTCGTGGTCGGCGGTCTGCAGGTTGAGGATCACCGGCACCGACCGTTTGAACTGGTCGGCGACCTGCTGGGCGTCGTTGAAGTTGCGCGGGATGACCAGGTGGACCTGGAGGTCGCCGCCGTTGTCGACCGGGCGCAGGGTGCGGGTGCGACTCGCGGCGATCGGCTCGTCGTCGGCGAAGATGTCGTCGATCTCGTCGCGGCGGGCGCGGCGCGAGGTCGGCAGCCGCCGGACCGAGGACGGTTCCCGTTCGCGACGCGATTCGAAGGCTTCCTCGGTGCCGGTCTCCGGCTCGAAATCTTCCTCGTATTCGGGACCGTAGTCGTGATCCTCGGCGAGGCCGAAGTAGACAAGTGCTCTATGCCAGGTATCCCTCAGGGCCATGCAGGCTGTTTCGGCCTCTGGGGGCCGACTCCTTTTGACGAATTTCGATGATTCTGGGTTTGTGCCAGGTTAGCGCCGAATCACACAAACAGGGCGGCGCCGAGGCGGATGATCGTCGCCTCCTCCTCGAGTGCGACCCGCCAGTCCTGCGAGGTTCCCATCGAGAGGCGATTCAAACCGTTGGCGGCTGCCAGCTCGGCGAGCCGGGCGAAGTGCGGCCGCGAGCTCTCTTCGTCCCCGGCGGCGGGCGGCATCGTCATCAGGCCCGAGACGCGGACCGGGCAGCGGGCGACGAAGTCGGCCAGGGCGGCGGGCGCGACGCCCCCCTTCCCCTCCTCTTCGGCGACGTTGACCTCGATCAGGACCTCGGTCTCCGCGGCCCCGTGACGGCCGAGCTGCTCGAGCGCCGAGTCGGTGGCGACCGAGTGGATCAGCCGCACCAGCGGCAGGATCTGCCTGATCTTGCGACTCTGCAGGTTGCCGATGAAGTCCCAGGTGAAATCGTCGGCGCAGCGCTCGTGCTTGGCGGCCAGGTCCTGCAGGCGGTTCTCGCCGACCAGGGTGACCCCGGCCGCGGCGAGCGCCCCCATCTCCTCGACCGGCACGTACTTGCAGGCGACGAGGACCTCGGCGCGGCCCGCCGCCGCGGCGGCGACCTCCTCGAGGTTGGCGCGGACGCGGGCCGGGTCGATGTCGTGGAAGAGCGTGCGCGGCATCGCTCAGCCGCGCCCCTCGGGGCGCCGGCCCGGCTCCTCGATCCAGGCCAGGTTGCCCATCCGCCCCGTGAGGCCCTGGTCGCGGCGGTGGGAGAAGAAGAGCTCGCCCTCGCAGAAGGTGCAGAGCCCGGCCGACTCGACCCGCTCGACGCCGGCGCGGGCGAGCAGCCGGCGGGCGACCTCGGGCAGGTCGAGCATGCGGCCC
>DASZZB010000185.1:0-2130 GCA_035545115.1 Solirubrobacterales bacterium
GAACCAGACCGCGCGGCGCAAGCCGGGGCGCGAGCAGACCTGGGTCGCGCCGGAATGGGCCTGGGCCTGGCCGATGAACCGGCGCATCCTCTACAACCGCGCCTCCGCCGACCCGGAAGGCAAGCCGTGGTCGGAGCGCAAGCGCTACGTCTGGTGGGATGCCGAAGAAGAAGAATGGACCGGGGAGGACGTGCCGGACTTCAGCCCCGACAAGGCGCCCGACTACATCCCACCGGAAGAGGCCACGGCCCAGAAAGCGCTGCGCGGCGACGAGCCATTCATCATGCAGGGCGACGGGCGCGCCTGGCTCTTCACCCCGAACGGGATCGTCGACGGGCCGTTCCCCACCCACTACGAGCCGCACGAGTCGCCCTTCGAGAACGCGCTCTACGGACAGCGCGCCAACCCGGTCCGCCAACGGTTCCAGCGGCGGGACAACCCCTACAACCCGACCGGCGGCGCGCCCGGCTCCGACGCCTATCCGTTCGCGGTGACCACCTACCGGCTGACCGAGCACCACACCGCGGGCGGCATGAGCCGCACCCTGCCCTACCTCTCCGAGCTGCAGCCGGAGATGTTCTGTGAGGTCAGCCCGGAGCTGGCGCGTGAGCGCGGGCTCGAGCACGGCGACTGGGCGACGGTCGTCACCTCGCGCAGCGCGATCGAGGCGCGGGTGATGGTGACCGACCGGATGAAGCCGCTGCGGATCGACGGTCGCGTCCTGCACCAGGTCGGCCTGCCCTACCACTGGGGCAACCGCGGCATCAGCACCGGCGACTCCGCCAACGACCTCTTCCCGTTCGCGCTCGACCCGAACGTCCACATCCAGGAGGTGAAGGCGGCGACCTGCGACATCCGTCCGGGACGCCGGCCGCGCGGCGCCGATCTGCCCGAGTTCGTCCGCTCCTATCGGGAGGGCGCGCGATGAGCGCCCGCAAAGGCTTCTTCACCGACACCTCGGTCTGCATCGGCTGCAAGGCCTGCGAGGTCGCCTGCAAGGAGTGGAACCAGGTGCCGGCGGATCCCCAGGGCTTCACCGGCTCCTCCTACGACAACAGCGGCGAACTCGGCGCCGACCGCTGGCGTCACGTCGCCTTCATCGAGCAGAAGGTTTCGGTCGGGGTGGAGGAGGCGGCGCCGGAGTCCTTCGTCGCGGAGGCGTCCCGCCAGAGCCTGACCGAGGAGGGCCTCGATCCGCACACCGACGACGACGGCTTCCGCTGGCTGATGAGCTCCGACGTCTGCAAGCACTGCACCGAGGCGGGCTGTCTTGACGCCTGCCCCACCGGCGCCATCTTCCGCACCGAGTTCGACACCGTCGTGATCCAGGAGGACATCTGCAACGGCTGCGGCTACTGCGTCGTCTCCTGCCCGTTCGGGGTGATCGACCAGCGCGAGGGCGACGGCCGGGTCTGGAAGTGCACCATGTGTTACGACCGGCTGAAGGACGACATGGAACCGGCCTGCGCCCAGGCCTGCCCGACCGACTCGATCCAGTTCGGTGACCTCGACGAGCTGCGCGAGCGGGCGGCGCGACGGGTCGAGCGGCTGCATGACCGCGGTTGGAGCGACGCCCGCCTCTACGGTGAGTCCGAGGACGACGGCGTGGGCGGCTTCGGCGCCTTCTTCCTCCTGCTCGACGAGCCCGAGACCTATCGCCTGCCGCCCGACCCGGTGGTGCCGACCCGCCGCTCGCCCCAGGTATGGGCGGCGGCGGGCGCGGCGGCCGCGGCCCTGCTCGGCGGCATCGCGGCGAGCTTCCTCGGAGGGCGGAAGTGAGCGCGGTAGGGGAGGGACGAAGCCGCTACCGCGGCCAGAAGGCCGAACGGGCGATGGTGCCGCGCGAGCGGCCGACCAGCTACTACGGCCGCCCGATCGTCAAGCGACCGGTCTGGAAACCGGAGATCCCCTTCTACTTCTTCTTCGGCGGCCTGGCCGGGGCGTCGGCAGGGCTCGGCGCGGCGGCGACCTTCAGCGGGCGCCACGGGCTCGCGCGGCGGGCCTGGGCCGGCGCCTTGGTCGGGGTCACGGTCAGCCCGGTCCTCCTGATCAAAGACCTCGGCCGACCGAAACGCTTCCTCTACATGCTGCGCCTGGTCAAGATCACCTCGCCGATGAGCCTCGGCGCCT
>DASZZB010000186.1:0-5501 GCA_035545115.1 Solirubrobacterales bacterium
GGACGGCCGACGCAGACGGCGTCGGCGCCGAGGGCCAGCGCCTTGATCACGTCGGCGCCGCTGCGGATGCCGCTGTCGAAGAGGATCGCCAGCTCCCCGCCGACCGCCTGGGCGATCGGCTCCAGGGCGTCGAGCGAGGCGATCGCGCCGTCGACCTGCCTGCCGCCGTGGTTGGAGACGACGATCCCGTCGACCTCGCGGCGGGTCGCCTCGCGGGCGTCCTCGACGCTCTGGACCCCCTTGACGAGGATCGGCAACGAGGTCAGCTCGCGCAGCCGCGCGAGGTCGTCCCAGGTCAGCGCCGGGTTGGCGAGGACGCCGAGGTAGTGGCCGGTGGCGGCGCCGAGATCCTCCTCCGGGCTCTTCTCCAGCGCCGCCCGGAAGACCGGGTCCTGCATGTAGTTGGCGTTGCCCATCCCTTCCAGGAACGGCAGCCAGGCCTGCTGCAGGTCGCGTGGCTTCCAGCCGGGGATGAAGGTGTCGACGGTGACGACGATCGCCCCGTAGCCGGCCGCCTCGGCGCGGCGGACGAAGCTCGCCAGCAGCTCCGGGTCGTTCGGCCAGTAGAGCTGGAACCAGCGCGGCGCGTCGGGGCCGCCCGCCGCGGCGATCTCCTCCAGCGTGAAGTGGGAGGCGTTGCTGGCGATCATCGGCAGCCCGAGCGCCGCGGCGGCGCGGGCGGTCGCCAGCTCCCCGTCCTCGTGGAGGATCCGCTGCACCCCGATCGGCGCGAGCAGCACCGGCGCCGGCATCGCCGTCCCCAGCAGCTCGGTCGAGAGGTCGCGCTCGGAGACGTCGCGCAGCATGCGGGGGACGATCCGGCGCCGGGCGAAGGCCTCGCGGTTGGCGCGCATCGTGTCCTCGGTGCCGGCGGCGGCGAAGACGTAGCCGGCGGCGCGGTCCTCCATCGCCGCCGCCGCGCGGCGCTCGAGCTCGGCGACCGGGACCGGGACGGAGGGCGTCTCGCCACCCAGGCCGCGCAGGTAGATCTCGCGGTAGTAGTCCGCCGGGTCGGCCATCGGGGGCAAGGCTATTCGAGCCTAGACTGGGCGGGGTGATCGACTCCCACACGCACCTCTTCCTCTGCGAGAAGCCGACCGCCGAGCTGCTCGAGGCGGCCGCCGCGGCCGGGGTGGAGCGGATGCTGAACGTCGGGCTCGACGAGGCGACCAACGCCGAGGTGGTCGCGGTCGCCGAGGCCGAGGAGACGGTCTTCGCCGCCGTCGGCCGCCATCCCAACAGCGCCGCGGGCTTCGACGCCGCGGCGCAGGCGGCGCTGGCCGAGCTGGCCGGCAACGAGACGGTGCGGGCGATCGGCGAGACCGGGCTCGACTTCTACCGCGACACCGCCTCCGCGGAGGACCAGCGGCGCGCCTTCGCCGGCCAGATCGAGGTGGCGGTGGACCTCGGCCTGCCGATCGTCATCCACGCCCGCGACAAGGACGGCGAGAGCGCCGCGATCGACGAGATCTTCGCGACGCTGGACCGCCGCGCCGGCGGGCAGACGGTGATCCTCCACTGCTTCTCGGCGCCGCAGAAGGTGGCCGACGCCGCCGAGCGCGGCTGGTACTGCTCGTTCGCCGGCAACGTCACCTACCCGCGCTCGGCCGAGCTGCGATTCGCCGCCGCCAAGGTGCCCGCGGACCGCATCCTGGTCGAGACCGACGCCCCCTTCCTCACCCCCCAGGTGCGCCGTAAAGAGCGCAACGAGCCGGCCAACGTGGTCGCCACCGCGGCGGTGGTCGCCGCCGAGCGCGGCGTCACGGTCGCGGAGCTGGGGCGCACGGTCGAGGCCAACGCCCGGGCGCTCTTCGGCTGGTAGCCGACCGTGGTCAGGCTCGGCCAGAACTTCCTCGCCGACCCCAACCTGCTCGACGCGATCGTGCGCGACTCGGGGGTGGGGGAGGGCGATGTGGTGCTCGAGGTCGGGGCGGGGGAAGGGGTCCTGAGCGAGCGGCTGGCGGCGCGGGTCGCGCACCTGCACACGGTCGAGATCGACCGCGGGCTGGAGGCGGCGCTGGTCCCGATCGCGACCCTTCCCAACGTGTCTCTGCACTGGGGGGACGCGGTGAAGCTCGACCTCGCCGCGCTCGACCCGGCCCCGAACGCGATGGTCGCCAACCTGCCGTACTCGGTGGCGACGCCGGTGGTCCTGCGGACGATCGCCGAGTTACCGCGGCTCGCGACCTGGACCGTGATGGTGCAGCTGGAGATCGCCGAGCGCCTGCGCGCCGCCCCCGGCAGCCGCACCTACGGGGCGCCCAGCGCGATCGCCCAGCTCGCCTGCGAGGTCGAGCTGGTCCGCAAGGTCGACCCGGCGGTCTTCAAGCCGCGGCCGCGGGTCGCCTCGGCGATCCTCCGCCTCCGCCGCACCGGCCCGGGCGCCGACGCGGCGACCCGCGAGCTGGTCCGCGCCGCCTTCGCCCACCGCCGCAAAACCCTCGCCCGCTCGCTGGAGATCGCCGGCCTGCGCGGCGTCCCGGCGCCGCGCGCCGCCGCCCGCGCCGGTCTCGCCGAGCTTGGATTCCGCGAGGATGCCCGGGCCGAGAGCCTGGCGCCCGCCGATTTCGCCGCCCTCTCCGCGATCCTCCAGCGGCAGGAGTCCTGACTCCGCCACGGAGCGCCCGCCCGCGATGATCGTCCACGCCCCCGCCAAGCTGAACCTCGGCCTCTACCTCGGCCGCCCCCGCCCCGACGGCCTGCACGAGCTCTGCTCGCTCTTCGAGCCGCTCGCGTTGGCCGATCTGCTGCGGATCGAGGAGGCCGAGAGCGACGAGGTGATCTGCCCCGGCGTCGAGGGCGAGAACCTCGCCGCCCGCGCCCTCGCGGCGTTGCGCGAGCGCGGCTGGGACCACCCGCCGGTACGGATCGAGATCGAGAAGCGCACCCCGGTCGCCGCCGGCCTCGGTGGCGGCTCGGCCGACGCCGCCGCCGTCCTCCGCCTCGCCACCGGCGTTCGCAGTAATAGCCGGATAGCGGCCAGAAGTGCGAACGCCGGCGGGGGGCTCGGGGGTCTGGTCGCCGATCTGCCGGGGATCGCCGCGGAGCTGGGGGCCGATGTTCCTTCGCAGCTGCGCCCGGGGTTGGCGCTGGTGCGCGGCGCGGGGGAGAGGATCGAGCGGCTGCCCGCCCCGGCCGAGCACGCGGCGCTCCTCCTGCCGGGGGGCGGCGGGCTCTCGACCAAGGCCGTCTTCGAGGAGGCCGACCGGCTCGGCCTCGGCCGCGACCCGGCCGAGCTCGACGAGATCGCCGCGCGCCTGCGCGACGCCGCCGGGGCGGGCGCCTCGCCGCTCGCCTACGCCGAGCTGCTGGTCAACGACCTCGAGCCCGCCGCCCGCAGCCTGCGTCCCGACATCGGCGACGCCCTCGACGCCCTCCGCCGCGCCGGCGCCCCCGCCGTCTTCCTCAGCGGCTCGGGCCCCACGGCGGTCGGTCTCTTCCCAGCTTTAAGCGAAGCCGAGGCCGCGGCCGCCGCCATCGATCGTGGCGACGCGATCGTCTGCCTCGCCGGCTTGTCGGCCGTGGCGCCGTGATGTCCTCCGGACACTCAGCGCCGAAGGCGCGTCCGGAGGGCGTCACGGGGCCACGGTCCCTCGGAGCACCCCGATGAAGCTCCCCGGCACCCCGACCCAACGCAAGTGGGCCTCGCGCCTGGCGATCGTCGTCGCGATCGCAGTCGCCTACTACCTCTTCACCCAGGTCCTCGACCTGGAGAAGATCCTCGAGGACGTCGCCCACGCGCTCGGTGCCTGGACCTACGCCCTGGTCGGCTTCTTCGCCTTCGCCGAGACCGGCGCCTTCATCGGCCTCGTCGCCCCCGGCGAGACCGTGATGCTGCTCGGCGGCGCCGTCGCCGGCCAGGGCGCGATCGACCTCTACCTGACGATCGCCCTCGCCTGGACGATGGCCTGCGCCGGCGACGTCACCAGCTTCTTCCTCGGCCGCCGCCTCGGCCGCGAGTTCCTGCTCCGGCACGGCCCCCGCTTCGGCTTCGGCCACGACCGTCTCGAGCAGGTCGAGGACTTCTTCTCCCGCCACGGCGGCAAGACGATCTTCCTCGGCCGCTTCGTCGGCTTCGTCCGCGCCTTCGCCCCCTTCATCGCCGGCAGCTCCGGCATGCGCTTCCGCCAGTTCTTCCCCTACAGCGTGCTCGGCTGCGGGATCTGGGTCAGCGCCACCGTCGTCATCGGCTACGTCTTCTCGCGCTCGATCGACACCGCGATCAGGTACGCCGGCAAAGGCGCCTTCCTGCTCGGCGCGCTGATCGTCGTCGTGGTCGGGACGGTCTGGGCGATCCGCTTCTTCCGCGTCGCCGCCAATCGCCGCGCCGCGGTCGACTGGCTCGACGACCACGCCGCGACCCGCTGGATCGTCGCCTTCGCCCGCCGCCACGAGACCGGGCTCCGCCTGATCGGCGACCGCCTCACCCCCGGCGGCAGCTTCGGGCTCGAATTCACCTCGCTGATGGCGGTCCTCGCCGTCGCCGTCTTCGTGCTGGTCGCCTACATCGTCGTGGTCGGCCGCGACCCCGGTCCGACCCCCGGTGACGAAACCGCGGTCGAAGTCGTCGAAGCCCTCCGCTGCGGGTTCCTCACCGGTCTCTCGAAGCTCTTCACCTTCCTCGGCTCCGGCGGCTTCGTCTGGGCGCTGACCGCGGTCTGCGCGGTGGCGCTCGCCTGGCGCCGCCACTGGACCGAGGTCTGCGTCCTCCTCGTCGGGATGGCGCTGATCCAGATCGGCGTCCACGAGCTGAAGGCGGCAGTCGACCGGCCGCGCCCGCCCGACGGCCTCGTCGCCGCCTCCGGCTCCTCCTTCCCGAGCGGCCATGCCGCCCACTCGGTGATCTACGTCTGGGCGGCGACGACGATCGTCGTGCGGCTGCGGCCGGGGATGGCGCGCGCCGCGCTGGTCGTCGTCGCCGGGATCGTCCTCACCGCGCTGGTCGGTCTCTCGCGCATCTACCTGAACGTCCACTACCTGAGCGATGTCAGCGCCGGCTGGGCGCTCGGCGCCGCCTGCTTCTCGATCTGCGCCGCGATCGGCCTCGTCGTCTCCCAATTGCGCCACAATCCGCAGCAGTGATCGCCTTCGGCCTCGCCAAGATCGGCCATCAGTACATCCTCTTCGGGATCGCCGCACTGATCTGCCTGATCACCTTCGTCACCCTGATCTTCAGCCCGGCGCTGAGCGGCGCCGGGCGACTGTGGGAAAAGACGGCGGCCGGGGTGCTCTCCCTCTTCGTGCTCGCGGCGTTGATCGTCGGCGGCGTCGTGATCGGGCTGGTGATCGTCAAATACTGGCCCGAAATCCACGAATTCATCACCTGACCTCCCGGTCGGGATAATCCAGCGGGTGAACGCCACGTCCGACGAGGCCGAAACCCGCATGGCACCGGCAGATCCAACGCTGCTCGACGCGCTCTCCGAGGCGGTCGAATCGGGGGCGGGGCTGCCTGCCGTGGCCCGTGCGGCGGCCCGGCTGCTCGACGCGAGCGTCGCGCT
>DASZZB010000187.1:0-6892 GCA_035545115.1 Solirubrobacterales bacterium
GGACTTTTCGGCCCATCAACACTGGGGGTTAGTCGGCGATCGGGGTGAGGGGGTTGCCGGGTTCGATGCTCGCGCAGTTCTGCGGGGCGGGGGCGCCGGCGAAGCGGGCTTCCAGCCAGGGGACCGCGGCGGCGATCCACGGCGCGGCCGCGGTGATGTGGCCGAGCGGGTATTGGTCGTAGAGGACCTGGTCGCCGCGTTCGCAGTACTCGCGGGCGAGGCTGCGGACGTCGCCGGCGATCATCACGCCGTCGCCCTCGCCGATCCCGGGCTTGTTCCCGGCCGTGCCTTCGAGCTCGCCCAGCGCGCCCTGGCCGATGAAGAGCGGCGCGGTCGGCGTGCCGCCCGTCCCCATGATCAGCTGGTTGACGGTGTGGACGTAGATCGGGATGTCCTCCGGCACCGCGTATTCGGGCTTCGCCAGCTGCGCCCAGGTGAGGCCGGGGTACTGGCCGATCGCTTCCGTGATCGTCGCCCTTTCGAGCTTCGCGAAGACCTGTCTGCCGTATTCGGAGAGGTAGGGGGTGAGGTCGATGTGGAAGGCGCGTGAGACGCCGATGATCGCCATCGGCATCACCCCGGCCCAGCTGAGGCTGCCGTCGACGTAGTGCAGGTTGTGGGCCGGGTCGACGAGGACGCCGCCGATCGCCGCGCCGACCAGCTTGGCGTTCACTTCCGGCGCGTAGCTCGGCGCCAGCTCGGCCGCCCACTCGGTCGCGATCGCGCCGCCGGAGTAGCCGATCAGGCCGATCTTCCTGGCCCGTGAGAGGCCGGTCGCCGGGGCGGCGAGAGCCGCCTTGAGGCTGTCGAGGGTGTCGATCCCGTATTCGGGCCCGGCCGCGAGGTCGGCGTTCTCGCCCTCGGTGTCGGCGACCACCACGGTGCGGCCGGCGAGCAGCGACGGGACGATCAGGGACGACTCGAACTGCGGGATCCCGCCGCTGAGGGAGAGGCCGCCGGAGATCGCGTAGGAGGGGTCGGCTTCGGTGCTCAGCGAGTCGTAGAAGGACTGGTAGGCGACGACCTGCGGCGTGCCGAGCGCGAGCGGTGGCTTCAGCACCGAGGTCACGTCGACCGCCGGTTCGCCCAGCTCCGAGGTCGTGCGGTAGAGCAGCTGGACCGCCTTCACCGGCAGCGGCAGGCCGGCGACGTGGTAGTTCAGCGTGCGCGACTTGAGCACCGTGCCGGGGGCGATCTCGGCCAGCGGGGTGGCCCCCGCGTAGTCGTAGAAGGGGTCTTCTTCGGGCGTCGGCGGCGCCGCCTGCGCGGCGGGCACGGCCAGGATCGCCATCACCGCCACCAGCAGCCCGATCGTCACTCGCCGCAGGATGCCCTTGCTCACCGTTCTTCCTCCGAGTCGGTTTCCGCGAAGAACGCTACCCAAAACTGTGTAGCGATAAACGGCGAACCCCGGCAGGGGTCAGAGCAGTTCGAAGACGACGTGGACCGTCGCCTTGACCTTCGAGGTGCCGGGCTTGGTCGGGGGCGTCGGCTGCGCCGTGGCGCCCGACTTCTCCACCGCCCCGGCTTCCGGCGCGAAGAGCTTCGCGCCTTCGCCTTCTTCGATCGTCAACGCGGCGCCCAGCGTCGCCCCGGCCTGGCCGGCGAGCACGGTCGCCCGTTCCTTCGCCTTGACGAAGGCGGCGGCGAGCACCTGGGCGAACGCTGCTTCTTCGTCGCCGACGCTGAAGTCGGGGCCGTCGATCCCGGTCGCGCCGACGGCGAGCACCCTGGCGACGAGTTCGCCCGCCTTCGCCGGTTCGTGCAGGGTGACCTGGGCGCCCTCGGTGGCCCGGTAGACGGTGACCTTGCCCTTCGTCACCGGGCTGACGTCGATCCGCCCGGTCCGCACGTCGCCTTCGCCGACCCCGGGGAACGCCCGGGCGGCGGCGATCACCTTGCGCAGGCCCGCGGCCGTCGCCTGCAACGCCGCGGCGCGCGTCCTCCGTTCGCGCTTGACGCCGACCCCGAGCGTCGCCGTGTCGTTCGGCACCTTGATCGTCGCCGAGGCGGTGACTGCGACGGTGCGCCCGGTCGCGGCGCCCGCGGTCGTCGGGACGAGAGCGAGGAGAGCGACGGCGGCGAGGAGCGTGCCTTGACGGAGCCGACCCATGTGGCTGCCCTACCCCTCAGGGATTGATCACTATCTTGCCGAGCACATCGCCCTCGACGAGGGCGCGGATCCCCTCGGCGACCTCGGCGAGCGGCAGGACCTTGTCGATCTGCGGGCGGATCCCGCTCAGGTCGACCAATGAGACCAGGCGTCGGAGCCCTTCCAGCGTGCCCATGGTCGAGCCGACCACCTCGAGCTCTTTGAAGAAGACGCGGTTCAGCTCGGCCGAGGGGTCGGGGCCGCTGGTCGAGCCGGCGACGACGATCCGCCCGCCCGGCCTCAGCGCGCGCAGCGAGTGCCCCCAGGTCGCCTTGCCGACCGTCTCGATCACCACGTCGACCCTCTCCGGCAGCCGGGCGCCGGACTCGAAGACGGCGTGGGCGCCGCACGCGAGCGCGAAGTCGCGCTTGCGCTGCTCGCGGCTGGTCGCCCAGACGCGGAAGCCGCCAGCCCGCCCGAGCTCGATCGCGGCGCTGGCGACGCCGCCGCCGGCTCCCTGGATCAGCACCGTCTGGCCGGGCTTCAGCCCGGAGCGGTCGAAGAGCATCCGGTAGGCGGTCAGCCAGGCGGTCGGCAGGCAGCAGGCCTCCTCGAAGCTCAGCGAGGCGGGCTTCGGGATCAGGTTGCGACGCGGCACCGCGACCCGCTCGGCGAGCGTGCCCGGGTGCAGCTCGGAGAGCAGGGTGCGGCCGGGGTCGATGATCTCGCCGCCGGGAAAGTCCGGGTCGCCGATCACCGCGTGGACGATCACCTCGTTGCCGGCCGCGTCCGTCCCGGCGGCATCGCAGCCGATGATCATCGGCAGGCGCTCCGCGGGCAGGCCGATGCCGCGCAGCGACCAGACGTCGTGGTGGTTCAGCGAGACCGCCTTGACGTCGATCAGCTCCCAGCCCTCGGGCACGTTCGGCTCGGCGACCTCGCCCACCTCGAGCGCCGAGAGCGGGTCCTCCATCGAGGCGGCGATGGCGCGGGCGGCGAGCATCGAGTGGGAATCTAGCGAGCCCGGTCGGCCGCCGGAGGCGGGCTCGCGGCACCGCCGCCGGCGTGTGCTTCAATCGTCTGACCAGAGAAAGGAGGTGGTCCTAATTTCGAGTCACATGCTTCGAGGGACTCTGGAGGTGCAGGGCCGCTAGGCGCCGCACTGGTTCGGGCGCCCGGTGGAATCCAACCCGGGCACCGGCGCGCGCGTGGGGGTCGGGCTTTGTCCCACCCGACCGCGGTGTCATGCGTGCGCTCCCATGCACCAGCTCGAGAGGGCCGTCCTTCGGGGCGGCCCTCTTTTTGCGCCAGGCCGCAGGGACGCGGCTCCTGGCCGCGAACGGCGATCTACCGGCTGCCAAGGTCGGTGGCCGCCGGCTGGTGGAGCGCGGCGGGGTGGAGCCGCGGTCGAATCCAGACCTCGGGTATCGCTTCGAAGTCGACGGCGGGACTGTCGAGCTGCTCGGTCCCGATGGCCTCCGCAGCGATCCGAAGACCACCTCCGGCTTCAAGACCCTTCAGGCTGCCGGGGGCATGCAGGCCCTCCGCCGCACCGAGGTGCGGCTTCTGGCTCAGGCCGGGTCGGCGGCGAGCCGGGCGAAGTAGTCGAGCGCCTCGGGGTCGGCGAGCGAGTCGCGGCTCACCACCTTGTCCGGATCGGCGCCGGAGAGGATGCGCTTCACCGGTACCTCGACGACCTTGCCGGAGAGGGTGCGGGGGACGGCGGCGATCGCGCGGACCTCGTCGGGGACGTGGCGGGGGCTGCAGCGTCCGCGGATCGCCCGGGCCAGCGAGGCCCGCAGGTCGTCGTCGAGCTCGGCCCCCTCACGCAGGACGACGAAGAGGGAGATCCAGCCGTCGGTGCCCTCGCGCGGCAGGTCGACGACCAGTGCGTCGACGACCGCGTCGGACTCGAGCACGGCGCGGTAGATCTCGGCGGTGCCGATGCGGATGCCGCCGCGGTTGATGGTCGAGTCGGAGCGGCCGTGGATGATCGCGGTGCCGCGCTCGGTGATCTCGATCCAGTCGCCGTGGCGCCAGACCCCGGGGTACATCTCGAAATAGCTCTCCCGGTAGCGCTCGCCGTCGGCGTCGCCCCAGAGGAAGAGCGGCATCGAGGGCATCGGCTCGGTGATCACCAGCTCGCCCACCTCGCCGACCAGCGGCCGGCCCTCGGGGTGCCAGGCCTCCACCTTCGCCCCCAGCGCCCGCGCCTGCAGCTCGCCGCGGTAGACCGGCAGGGTCGGCACGCCGCCGACGAAGGCGGTGCAGAGGTCGGTGCCGCCGGAGGTCGAGAAGAGCCACACGTCCCCGAGCTGCTGGTGGATCCAGTCGAAGCCCTCCGGCGCCAGCGGCGAGCCGGTCGAGCCGACCGCGCGCAGGCGGGAGAGGTCCCGTCCCCGCGCCGGCTCGACGCCCGCCTTCATGCAGGCCGAGATGTAGGCGGCGGAGGTGCCGAAGGTGGTGATCCCGGCGCGCTCGGCGAGGTCCCAGAGGACGCCCATGTCGGGGTGGCCGGGGTTGCCGTCGTAGAGGACGATCGCCGCCTCGGTGAGCAGGCCGGAGACGATGAAGTTCCACATCATCCAGCCGGTCGTGGTGAACCAGAAGAGCCGGTCGCCGGGATGGGCGTCGGTGTGCAGGTACATCTTCTTCAGCTGCTCGAGCAGGATGCCGCCCTGGCCCTGGACGATCGCCTTCGGCAGGCCGGTGGTGCCGGAGGAGTAGAGGACCCAGAGCGGGTGGTCGAAGGGGACGCGCTCGAAGCTGAGCTCGGCGCCCGCGCCCCGGGCCATCAGGTCGTCCCAGCGGGTCACGCCGGCGAGCTCGGCGGCGCCCGAGGTCGCGGTCGCCTCGCGGTCCAGGTAGGGGAGGAGGACGGTGTGCTCGAGGCCCGGCATCGCCTCCTGCAGCCTGCGCACGATCGGGGTGCGGTCGAAGTCCTTGCCGCCGTACCGGTAGCCGTCGACCGCGATCAGCACCTTCGGCTCGATCTGGGCGAAGCGGTCGATCAGCGAGCCGGCGCCGAAGTCGGGCGAGGCGCTCGACCAGATCGCCCCGATCGAGGCGGTGGCGAGGAAGGCGACGACCGCCTCGACGACGTTCGGCAGGTAGGCGACGACGCGGTCGCCGCGCTCGACCCCGAGCGAGCGCAGCCCCGCCGCGCAGGCGGCGACCCGCGAGCGCAGCTCGCCCCAGGTGGTCTCCTCGAGCTCGCGCAGCTCGGAGGCGTGGAGGATCGCGACGGCGCCGTCGTCCTTGCCCGCGAAGGCGCGCTCGGCCCAGTTGAGGCGCACGCCGGGGAACCACTCGGCGCCCGGCATCTCGCGCGAGGCGAGGGCGGGGCCGCGCTCGCCGTCGTATTCGACCCCGAACCAGTCGAAGATCGAGTTCCAGAAGGCCTCGAGGTCGTCGACCGACCAGCGCCAAAGCTCCGGGTAGGCGGCGACGTCGACGCCGCGCTCGGCGCGCAGCCAGTCGACGTAGGCGGTGAGGTTGGATGCCTCGACCGCGGCGGCGCTCGGACGCCAGACGATCTCCGGGGTCTCCTCCATCGGCCGAACTGTATTGCCGCCGCGGTACGCTCGGGCCGATGCACGCAGAGCAGGGGACAGCCGAGCCGCTGGTGCTGCGCCCGGCGCCGCTCGGGGACGACCCCGGCGCGGTGACGCCGGCGCTGACCGAGGCCTTCCTCGCCGCCCGCGAGGCGCTCGAGGCGGGCCGGCCGGTGGCCGTCGTCCTCGCCGCCGGTGACCTGCTCGGGCAGGGCTCGACGCTCGACGCGGCGGTCGCCACCGGCCTGCTCGGGATGGTCCGCACGCTGGCGATCGAGGGGGCCAAGCCGGGCTGGCGGATCAACGTGGTGGCGGCGGAGGGTGTCGCCGCCGACGGGGGCGGGGAGGACGATCCCGCGGTCGCGGAGGTCATCGCGATGTCGACGTCGTCGTCCCTGACCGGCCGGCTCCTGCAGGTCGGCGGCGCCAACCTGGGGAAACTGCCGGCGTGAGGGGCGGGCGGACGTGAGCACGGCGATCGTCACCGGTGCCGCGGGCGGGCTCGGCGGGCGGATCGGCGAGCGACTCGCCGCCGCCGGGCATGAGCTGGTGCTGGTCGATCTCGACCCGGCGGTGGAGGAGGTCGCGGCGGCGCAGGGCGCGCGTGCGGTGGTCGCCGATCTGACCGCGACGGCGGGGGTCGAGGCGGTGCGCGCCGCGGCGGGAGAGGTCGGCGTCCTCGTCAACAACGCCGGCATCACCCGCGACGCGCGGGCGACGAAGATGAGCGAGGCGGACTTCGCCGCGGTGATCGAGATCAACCTGGTCGCCGCGATCCGCCTCACCCTGGCCCTGGAGGAGCGCTTCGTCGACGGTGCCGCGGTGGTCAACATGAGCTCGCGCGCCTCGCTCGGCAACTTCGGCCCGACCAACTACAGCGCCTCGAAGGCGGGCCTGGTCGGCTTCGGCCGCGCCCTCGCCCAGCGCTGGGCGCCGCGGGTGCGGGTCAACGCCGTCGCCCCCAGCCTGGTCGACACGCCGATGACCCAGGCGATGCCGCCCGACGTCCTGGCGAAGCTGGTCGCGCGGATCCCGGCCGGCCGGATCGGCAACCCCGACGACATCGCCGGGATCGTCGCCTTCCTCGCCTCCGCCGACGCCGCCTACATCAGCGGCCAGGTGATCTACGCCTGCGGCGGCCGCAGCGTCGCCCCCTGAGCCCGGCCGACGCGCCAACCCATGTTGATGGGCCGAAAAGTCCTCTATATCAGGACTTTTCGGCCCATCAACGTTGTCAGCCGGCGGC
>DASZZB010000188.1:0-9040 GCA_035545115.1 Solirubrobacterales bacterium
ACTAGACATATAGGCAAGTTTTCGGCCCATCGACACGGTCACTCGGCGAGGCCGAAGTGGTCGAGGACGGCCGGGGCGACGTCGCGCAGCGTCCACTGCTCGCGGGCCTCGGCCGACTCCGGCCCGCAGCCGACGAAGAGCAGCGGCCCGAGGCTGTCGCCGGCGTGGAGGGCGCCGTGGCTGCCGCCGCCCGCGTGGCTCGCGCCGCCCCAGTCGACCGCCTCGAAGCCAGGGGCGAGCGAAAGGACGAAGTCGCCCGAGTGCGGCGCGGTCAGCGCCGACCAGACCCGCTGCAGCGGGTCCGGGTAGGTCTCGCTACGCAGCCTGCCGTCCTCGACCCGAGCCTCCAGCACCGCGAGCTCCCCGTCGATCTCCCAGCCTCCGCCGCGCAGATCGGCGACGTCGGCGCCGGGACGGAAGCGGAGCCGCTCCCCCGCCCGCTCGACCGTCGCCCACTCCTCGGCGCCGCCCGGCATCCCGGGCTCGGGCCGGTAGAGCGGCGCGCCCTCGTCGTCGAGCAGCCGGCAGACCAGGTCGACGCCCTCGATCTCGGTCAGCCTCTCCCCCACCGCCGCCGGGTCCGCCCGCCGGCCCTCGCCGGGCAGGAGGTAGACGTGGGCGGCGCGGCCGGTCGGGCTGACCGCCAGCTGGGCCCGCTCCGGCTTCTCCTCGGAGGGCTGCAGCACCGACCACTCGGCGGCGAGGATCTCCGCCAGCGGCAGGCCCCGCTCGACCGCGGTCTGGGCGTGGTCGGCGACCAGGATCACCGCGTGCTCGGCGAGGAAGGGGTCGATCCCGCCCGCCTGCTCGACCAGGGTGCCGAAGCACTCGTCGGCGCGGGCGATCGACTCGACCGACGCCGCGGGACCGTTGCGGTGCGAGTAGTTGTCGTTGTCGGGGAGCGAGAGGAGGAGGAAGTCGAAGCCGTCCTCCTTCATCAGCTCGACCGCGCAGCAGGCGGCGTAGGGATCGCGGGCGCCGGGGATCGAGGTCGACCTGCAGGGGACCTCCTGGCTGGCGTAGAGGTCGCCGTAGAAGAGCTCGGCCGGGCCCCAGGTGTGGTGGCGGAACTTCAGCCGGGTCGCGTCGACCGCGCGCCGCAGGAGGCCGTCGAGCGAGACCTCGTGGCGGTGGCGACCGCGGTAGATCAGGTACGGCGTGCAGGCCGTCCGGGCGCCCGCGTCGTCGAGCTGCTCCCAGATCGTCTCGATCTCCGGGCTGAGGTGGGCGAGGTTCATGTTGTAGACGAGGTCGTAGAGGGCGCGGAAGACACCGAAGGCCCGCGTCGCCTCCAGCGAGGACCCGTACTCGACGTAGCGGCGCTCCAGCCGGTGGTACCAGTTCATGCCGCTGATCCAGTGACGGTCGGCGCCGACCCCGGTGGCCATCTCGGCGCAGGCGACCGGCGTCACCGAGGGGAAGCTGGAGACGCAGTCCTCGATCAGGACGCCGCGCTCGACCAGCGCCGCGAAGCTCGGCGCGCGGCCCGCCTCGATCGCCCGCCGCAGCATGTCTGTGCGCAGCGAGTCGACGTAGGTGAGGATCAGCTTCTTACGGCCGGCGTCGGTCATCCCTGGCCTGATGATCGTGGACGGCGGGCCTCGGCCGTCTCGGATCGCTCAGCGGAGGACGCGGAGGCCGGCGTGTTTGCGCTGGGCGCGGCGGTGGCGCGACCAGCCGAGCCAGGCCAGGGCGATCGCCACGAGGATGATCAGCCAGGAGAAGAGCAGGGCGATCGCCAGGACCACCAAGGCGGCCAGCGCGACGATGAAGCCGAGCGCGCCGCCGCCGCTTCCCTCTCGTCGGGAGGCGCCGAAGACGAGGTCGGAGATCACCAGGCAGGCGCCGCCCGCGGCGAGGAGGCCGAGCACCGCGCCGAGCACGCCGTCGATCAGGAAGCCGACGACCAGGCCGACGATCGCGGCGAGGAGGACCATGCGTCCGCGGGCGCTGCCCTGGGTCCCGGTCGTGCCGGCGAGCATGCCGATCGCGATGCCGATGCCGATGTCCCGAAGCAAATGCACGGCCGAAAACCTAACGCGGCGGGCAATCGGGCGCCGATCCGCCACACTTCCGGGATGACCGAGGTGCCCCAGCCGCCGCACAAACGTCGCGCCCACACCGGGGCGCGGGACCTGGAGCGCTACGCGGGCCTCTTCGCCGAGCGGACCACGGTGATGCGCTCCTCGGCGATGCGCGACCTGATGGCGGTGACCGCGCGGCCGGAAGTGATCTCGCTGGCGGGCGGGCTGCCGGACACTTCGACCTTCCCGGCCCAGAGCTTCGCCGCGCAGATGACCCGGATCGCCCAGGAGTCGGCGGCGGAGGCATTGCAGTACGGGCCGACCGAGGGCTTCGACGAGACCAAAGACTGCATCGTCGAGGTGATGGCCGCCGAGGGGATGCTGCCCGATCCCGACGACGTCGTCGTCACCACCGGCGGCCAGCAGGCGATCGACCTGATCACCAAGACCCTGATCGACCCGGGCGACGTGGTGATCTGCGAGGCGCCGACCTACCCGGGGGCGGTGCCGGTCTTCTGCAGCTACCAGGCCGACGTCCGCCAGGTGGAGATGGACGACGACGGGATGCGGATCGACCTGCTCGAGGAGCTGCTCGAGGAGCTGAAGGCCGAAGGGCGGCGCCCGAAGTTCGTCTACACGGTGCCGAGCTTCCAGAATCCGGCCGGGGTGACGCTCTCGCTCGAGCGCCGCGCCCGGCTGGTCGAGTTGGCGCGGGCGCGCGAGCTGCTGGTGATCGAGGACAACCCCTACGGGCTGCTCCGCTACGGCGGCGAGGCGCTGCCGCCGCTCTACCAGCTCGACGGCGGCGACTTCGTCGTCTACCTGGGGACGCTCTCGAAGATCCTCTCGCCGGGGATCCGCCTCGGTTGGGTCGTCGCGCCGCCGCCGGTCTCGGAGAAGATCGTCCTCGGCAAGGGGGCGACCGACCTCTGCACCTCGACCCTCACCCAGTACTTCGTCCGCCAGTACTTCGGCGAGGGCGGCTGGCGGAACTACATCGGCGAGCTGATCGACCTCTACCGGGGCCGGCGCGACACGATGCTGGCGGCGCTCGCCGAGCA
Source organism: Solirubrobacterales bacterium (assembly GCA_035545115.1). Taxonomy (GTDB): domain Bacteria; phylum Actinomycetota; class Thermoleophilia; order Solirubrobacterales; family 70-9; genus VAYN01. The sequence goes on from DASZZB010000188.1 coordinate 3,086, forward strand.
CTTCCCGGCGGCGGCGAGCTGGACCGAGCCGGAGGGCGGCCTCTTCATCTGGGCGACGCTGCCCGACTACATCGACACCGAAGACCTACTGGCGAAGGCGCTGCGGAGCGACGTCGCCTTCGTGCCGGGCGCCGCCGCCTACGTCGACGGGCGGGGCAAGAGCTCGATGCGGTTGAACTTCAGCGGCGTCACGAGCGAGGAAATCCGCGAGGGGATCGCGAGGATCGGAGCCGTGATCACGGAGCAGGTCCAGTTGTACGAGGCCTTGGCTCCCGCCCAGGGCACCTCCCAAGACGCGACGAGCTCGCCCGGGTCCCGGCCCGGCACGCCCGGACGCGAAGCGGAGGACGTGCCGGTTGACGAGACACGACGGAATCCGCCGCCGCAGTCTGATTCACCGGCGGCGGATTCCGTCGTGGTCCCTTTCCGGCAGACCGGGCGCCGATGAAGGTAGCCGTCCTCAAAGGTGGCCGCTCGCTCGAGCGCGGCGTCTCGCTCCGTTCCGGCGCCCGGGTCGAGGACGCCCTCGACCGGCTCGGCCACGAGGTCGTCCCGATCGACGTCGGCGCCGACCTGGTGCGGCGGCTGCGCGCCGAGCGGCCCGACGTCGCCTTCGTCGCCATGCACGGCGTCGGCGGCGAGGACGGCACCGCCCAGGAGCTGCTGGAGATCCTCGGCATCCCCTTCACCGGGCCCGACGCCGCCGCCTGCGCCCGCTCGATCGACAAGGTCCTCGCCAAGGCGACCATGCGCGCCGCGGCGATCCCCACCCCCGACTCCTTCGCCTTCACCCAGGCCGCGTTTCGCGACCTCGGCGCGGGCGATGCGCTGGTCGAGCTCGAGGGCACGCTCGGCTTCCCGATCGTCGTCAAGCCGAGCCGCGGCGGGTCCTCGCTCGGCGTCAAGTTCGCCCGCGGGGCGGCCGAGGTGCCCGGCGCCCTGGTCGCCGCCTTCTCCTACGACGACCGCGTGATGCTGGAGCGCTTCGTCGCCGGCCGCGAGGTCGCGGTCAGCGTGCTCGCCGGCGAGGCGCTGCCGATCGTCGAGGCGATCCCGGCGGAAGGCGATCCCTACGACTTCGAGGCGCGCTACGAGATCGGCCGCACCCACTTCGTCTGCCCCGCCGACCTCTCGCCCACCGAGCGCGCCGCGATCGTCGACGCCGCCCTCGCCACCTGCAGGGCGCTCGGCTGCGAAGGCTTCGCACGGGTCGACCTGATCCTCGCCGCCGACGGCCCCTGGGTGCTCGAGGCGAACGCGATCCCGGGGCTCACCGACACCAGCCTCCTCCCCCAGGCCGCCGAGGCGGCCGGGATCGGCTTCGAGGATCTGGTGACGCGGATCCTCGACCTGGCGCTCGCCCCGAGCGCCGCCTGACCCGGCGCTCAGGAATCGCCCGAGGCGAAGTCCTCGGGCGATACTTCGTCGAGGAACTCTTTGAACTTGTCGACCACTTCCTCGGTGTCCTCGACCTCGTGCTCGAACTCGATCGCCGACTCCTCGATGACCTCCTCGGCGGCGAAGATCGGGGCGGCGACGCGGACCGCGAGGGCGAGGGCATCCGAGGGGCGCGAGTCGATCTCGACCTCGGAGCCGGCGACCGAGACCGTGATCGAGGCGTAGAAGGTGTTGTCGCGCAGCTCGGTGACCGCCACCCGCTCGCACTTCGCGTCGAGGTTCTCGAGCACGTCGGAGAGCAGGTCGTGCGTCATCGGCCGCGGCGTCGAGGCCCCCTGCAGCTTCATCAGGATCGCCGCCGCCTCCGGATGCCCGATCCAGATCGGCAGGAAGCGGTTGCCGTCGACCGTCTTCAGCAACACGATCGGCTGCTTGCCGACCATGTCGAAGCTGACGCCATAGATCTGCATCTGCTGCAAGAGATTGCTCCCAACGCTCGTTGGCGGCCAAGTATAGGTTGGCCCAAAGGTGGTGATCCGGGCTCGTTCCTCGTCGCCCCCATGGGATACTGAGGGCGTGCGGCGCCGCACCTCGACAAGCCGGGTCGTCCGCCTGCGCGGCGCGCGGCGCCTGCCGGCGCGTGTCGTGGCCGTCGGGGTGTCGCTCGCGCTCGTCGCGGCCTTCCTGGCGGCTCCCGCGGCACTGGCGGCGGAGAAGCAGATCACCCTGGCCATCCATTGGGAGGGCGTCCCGGACGGCACCCGGGTGTCCTTCAGCGACGTGGGTGGCAACTGCGACACCAAGAAGCGGCTCTATTCCTACGAACTCGGGCGCGACAACCCGGTGTTCCTGCGGCTCTTCAAGTCGAAGGACAGCGGCTCGTGCGCATTCGACGCCACCAATGCCCGGTTCCGTATCCACATCACGACCCCGGACACCGCCCAGTCCTCGCAGGTGATCCTGATCGCCCAGGCCCGGGCGGGCGGCGACTTCGGCGCCTACTGCGACACCTCACATGGAGTGACGTGTCGGGGCGGCGGCGAGATCAGCGCCTCCACGCTGGACGCGATGGTCCAGATGTGGATCGGCCCGGTGACCGCGCCGGCCGGGCCGGCCGAGGCCGGGTACCGGTTCTGCGGCGCCGAGACCCACTACTGCCCGGTCACCTACGGGGAGACCGTCGCCTATGGCGCCGGCGCGGGCCCCCACGGGCGCTACGTCTACAAGAAGGTGGAAGAAGTGAACGCCAGGAGGATCGTCTGTGGCGGCGAATGGTTCGGCGGTCAGGACCCCGTGCCCGGTGAGCGCAAGGCCTGCTTCGTCAAGCCCGCCTAGCGGAACCCCTCCTGCCTGGTGACCAGTGGGCGATCCTGGATTCGAACCAGGGACCTCGTCCTTATCAGAGACGCGCTCTAACCAACTGAGCTAATCGCCCGGGGACGGCGATGATAGCGGCGCGTCGGCGGGCGGCTCACCTGCCCCGGCGGCGCAGCTCGCGCGCCAGCTCGTGGGCTTCCTGCAGGTCGTCGAAACGGAGCTCGACCAGGATGCCGGTGCCGCGGGCGCGGACGCTGACCTCGCGGCCAAGCGCCGACTCGAGCGCGTCGGTGGCGTCGTCGAGGGCGGCGCGGCGGTCAGCGTCGACCGGGGCGCGCCGCGGCCTGGCCTTTGGCCGGCCGGCCAGCCGAACCCTGTTCTCGGTCTCGCGGACCGACCAGCCGCCCGCGACCGCCTCCCGGGCCAGGCGGCGACGGGTGTCGTTGTCGTCGACGCCCAGCAGGGCGCGGCCGTGGCCCTCGCTCAGCTTGCCGCTCTCCAGGTATTCGAGCGCCTGGTCGGGCAGGTCGAGGAGGCGGATCAGGTTGGAGATGGTCGAGCGGTCGCGGCCGACCCGGCGGCCCAGCTCCTCTTTGGTCAGGCCGAGGTCCTCGACCAGGGCGGCGCACGCCTTCGCCTCCTCGACCGGGTTGAGGTCCTCGCGCACCATGTTCTCGATCAGCGCCGCCTGCAGGCGCTCCGGCTCGGCCTGGTCGCGGACGACCGCCGGGACCTTCTCCAGGCCCGCCTGCTGGGCGGCGCGCCAGCGGCGCTCGCCGGCGACCAGCTCGTAGCTGCCGTCGGCCAGCGGGCGGACGAGCAGCGGCTGGACGACGCCCGAGGCCTCGATCGAGGCGGCGAGCGCGGCGAGGGCATCGGGGTCGAACTTGTTGCGCGGCTGGCTCGGGTTCGGCTTGATCAGGGTGACCGGCAGCTCGAGCAGCTCACCGGTGGCGGCGTCGGCGGGCGTCTCGGGGAGGATCGCGGCGAGCCCACGGCCGATCCCGGCCCGCCGACGGGTGCCGCTAGCCACGGCCGGCGAGCTCCCTGGCCAGCGCCTTGTAGGCGACGGCGCCGCGCGAGGAGGGGGCGTGGTCGGTCACCGGCAGACCATAGCTGGGGGACTCGGCGACGCGGATGCTGCGTGGGATCACCGTCTCGAAGACCATCCCGGGGAAGTGGTTGCGCAGCTCCTCCGCGACATCCTGGGCCAATCGCGTGCGCTCGTCGTACATGGTTATGAGCAAGCCCGACACCTCTAGTCGAGGGTTCAGTTGGCGGCGGATCAGGCCCAGGGTCTCGAGGAACTGGACGAGGCCCTCGAGCGCCAGATACTCCGCCTGGACCGGCACTATGACGCGGTCGGCGGCGGCCAAGGCGTTGACCGAGACCGGGCCGAGCGAGGGCGGACAGTCGAGGAAGGAGCGGGCGAAGCGCTCCCGCAGCGGGCCGAGCCGGTCGCGCAGGCGCGTCTCGGCGCCCTCGATGCGCGGGAGCTCGACCGCGGCGCCGGCCAGGTCGCGGTTGGCGGGCACCAGCCAGAGGTTGTCGGGGCCCGCCGGTCGGGCCGCGGCGGCGACCTCGGTATCGCCGGTCAGGCAGTCGTAGGAGGAGGGATGGAGGTCGCGGTCCCCACCCAGCGCCACGGTCGCGTTGCACTGGGGGTCGAGGTCGACCAGCAGCGTCTGCTCCCCTTCGGCGGCCGCGCAGGAAGCGAGGTTGACGGCGGTGGTCGTCTTGCCGACGCCGCCCTTCTGGTTCGCGATCGCGTACACGGTGCCCATCGCGGCCCAGACTAGATGGTGGCCGGTCGGATAGCCTGAGCGCGTGCCCGACCTGGCCGACTGGCCCGACTCTCCCGCCGAGCGCGTCCGCGAGCTGGTCGAGGGCGTGCTCGACGAGCTCGACCTCGCCGGGGACGTGGAGATCGAGGAAGACGACGAGCGGATCGCCGTCACCGTCGTCGGCGACGACGACTACGGCCTGCTGATCGGCAAACGGGGCCAGACGATCGACGCCCTGCAGCTGCTCTGCTACCAGGCGGCGTTCCGTGGCCTGCGCGAGCGCAAGCGGGTGATCGTCGACGCGGCGGGCTATCGGCGGCGGCGGCGGGAGACGCTCGAGAGCCGCGCCGACCGGGCCGCCGAGCAGGCGCTGACCAACGGCCGCGTGGTCGAGATGGACCCGATGAGCGCGCAGGAGCGCCGTGTCGTCCACGAACGGCTGAAAGGCCGCTCCGGGGTCGAGACCTACAGCGAGGGCGACGAGCCCCACCGCTGCGTGATCGTCGCACCGCTCGTCTCCGAGTGAGCGGCGACCCTGCGGCGGCGCTCGGTCCGGCCGCCCGCCGGTCTCTGCAGACCGTGCTCGAGCTGCTTGCCGAGGAGCGCGCCTCGGTCAGCTCGGTGGTCGACGAGCGGGCCTGGCGGGTCCATGTCGACGACAGCCTCGCGGGGCTCGCGGTGCCCGAGCTGCGGAGCGCGGGACGGATCGCAGATGTGGGAGCGGGGGCGGGATTCCCCGGCCTGGTCCTCGCCGTGGCGCTGCCCGACGCGGACGTCGACCTGATCGAGTCGGTGGGCCGCAAGACCGCCTTCATCGTCCGGGCCGCGGGCGCGGCCGGGATCGCCAACGCCTTCGCGGTCACCGCCAGGGCCGAGGACGTCGCCCGGGATCCTCAGGCGCGCGAGTCCTACGACGCCGTCACCGCCCGCGCGGTCGGCCGCCTCTCGACCCTCGCCGAGCTCGCGTCCCCGCTCCTCAAGGAAGGCGGCGTCCTGGTCGCCTGGAAGGGCAGGCGCGACGCCGACGAAGAGGCCCAGATGGACCGCGCCGCGGATTCCCTCGCCATGCGTCCCGAAGCCATCCTCGACGTGGGACACCGGGCGGGCAGCGAGCACCGCCATCTCCACGTCCTGCGCAAGTCCGCCCCCACGCCCCCCGACCTCCCCCGCAAGTCCGGCATGGCCAAGAAGCGCCCCCGCGGCTAGTGCTCCCGCCCCGCGGTCGACCTTAGTTAGCCCATACCTAACCCAGGTCGACCGCGGTGTCGGCCCCTTTACGTAGGTCGACCGCGGTATGGAGCCCAGCAGCTCGCTTGCAGCTTTGGGCGCCGGGGCCGAAAAACGACGCGACCGGGATCCGAGAGGGGGAGATTCGACCCCCTCCGAACGGCTTGTAACGAGCGGCCGGCGAGGCTCCTCGTCAGTCCGCAGCGCGCCGCACCCGCGAGTTTGAGAG
>DASZZB010000189.1:0-7013 GCA_035545115.1 Solirubrobacterales bacterium
GACGCGGCGGCGGCGGGGGCGCCGCCGCGTCGACGCTGCCTATCCCTTCGGCACTCCGAATTCCTTCTGCCACTTGGCATCGAAGAACGAGATGAAGTCGAGTTTCGGCTTCACATACTGTCCTTCGGGAGGCAGATTCGATTCGGTGATGATTTCCTGCGCTTCCGCACCACGGATCGGCACGTGGTAGATCTTCGCCTCGAGTTCGGTCCACCGTTCCGGGATTTCACTCAGCTGTCTTTCGCGGGCGAAGTACTGTGCCAGCTGGTCCATCGCGGCGTATGAGTCCGCTTCAGGCGGGCTGGTCACCACCGCCGTTCCGCAGCCTTCGCGGATCGTCTTCAGGTTCAGCAGGTCGTCGTAGAAACCGTAGTTCTGGATTTCTCCGCATTTGTTCAGCGAGCTGAGGACCTGGCCGACCGCCGAGAAACTGCGGTCGTCGCTGCCGACGAAGGCGGCGATGCCAGGGTCCTTGGTGATCGCCGCCCGCGTGTTGCGGGTGGTGGATTCCGGCACCGCTTCCGGTTCGACCGGGCTCTCTTCGACCTTGATCCCGGCGCCTTCGAGGATTTCCTTGACCTTCTTGTCGCGGATGTCGGTCTCTTCGTAGAGCTGCTCGGTATTGGACCCGACCGTTTCGCCCTTGGAGATGTTTTCGACCATGTAGTTCGCGAGGGCTTCCGCCATGTCCACCGGGTTGTCGGCGTAGTAGGCGACGATCCCCGGGTTCGGTTCCTGGGTGCCGACGACGTTGATCACCGGTATCCCCTTGGACTTCGCTTCTTCCAGCTGTTTGCTGATCACCGCGGTCGGATTGGCGATGTCGAGGATCGCGTCGACGCCCTCGTTGATCAGGGTGCTCATGCCGGAGGTCATTTTCTGCGGCGAGCCTTCGGCGTCGATCACGACGGTTTTCCAACCGAGCGCTTCGGCCGCCTGGACTGCGGCTTCTTCGCCACGACGGGTCGCCTCCGAGCCGCTGGCGACGTCGAGCACACCGATGGTCTGGGTGGGCAATTTCACCGGTGGGCCCTCGCGTTTGGAGGCTTCTTCACCGAGCTTGGCGGCTTCCGCGGCACTCGGCCCGCTCTGCGTTTCCCGGGCCGGCGTGCTTTCGGCATCTTCGCCGCTCGAAGTGCTTGAGGTGCTCGAGCTGCCCGAGCCACCACAACCAGCGGCGCCGACCAACGCCAACACCACCGACAGCGCCAAGAGGCCGCGGAGAAATGCCTTCCGGGGTCCGTTGAGCATCAATCTCTCCTTGTTCGATCGACGGCCCCATTTGCCGCCGTTTTACGGATAATAATGATCATAGTCATACCTGTCAAAGTTTTCATATCTCGACCTAGGCGAGGAGCCGTTGCAGATTGCCGCCGAGCACCGCCTCGACATCGTCGGCGGCGAGGCCGAGGGCTTCGATCGCGGCTATCTCCGCCGCCGGGTCGGCCATCGGCCAATCGGACCCGAAGACGACCCGGTCGGGACCGTGGCGCTCGATGATCGAGCGCACCCGAGCGGGGTCGAGCACCGCCAGGGAGGGCGACCAGGAGGTATCGATGGTCACCGGCAGGCCGACGACGATCTCTTCCACCTCATCGAGGAGCTTGTAGCCGCCGAAGTGGCAGGCGATCACCTCCAGCCGCGGGAAGCGCCTGCAGAGGGCCGCCAGCATCTGCGGTGTGCAGCGCTCATTCTCCTCGGGGGTGCCGCCTTCGCCGACGTGGATGGTGGCGACGAACTCGCCCTGAAGCGCGTCGAGGATCTCGCCCAGGGCCGGGTCGTCGAGCCGGTAGTGCTGGAACAACGGGTGAACCTTGACCCCACGCAGGCCGTGCCGGCGCAGGCTGTCGAGGTTTTCGGCGACCGAGGCGCCGGGATGGACGGAGCCGAAGCCGACGAAGCGATCGGCGGGCAGCGAGGCGACGAAGTGGTTGGCGCCGTCGAGACGCCGCGGGCTGTCGGCCACGGCGAGGCAGATGGCGCGGTCGACCCCGGCGCGGTCCATGTCGGCGATCAGGCTGGAGACCTTGCCGTCGGCGAAGCGCCGCAGATCCTCGACCGGGAGCGAGAGCGCCTGGTCGGCGATCGCGTCGGGCCAGACGTGGCAATGCCCGTCGATGACCATCAGAGCTTGGCCTCCTCGCCGCCGTCGATCACCACGACGGAGCCGCTCATGAAGTCGCTCGCCGGCGAAGCCAGCAGACAGACCACCGGCCCGATCTCTTCCGGCCGGGCGATTCGCCGGGCCGGGATCCTGCGCGTGCGGCGATGGCGCAGGTCGGGCGAGGAGAGCACCGCCTCCTGCGCCGCCGTCTCGAAGGCTCCCGGTGCCACCGCGTTCACCTGCACCCCGTGCCGCGCCCACTCGGCGGCCAGCACCCTGGTCAGCTGGGTGAGGGCCGCCTTCGAACAGGCGTAGGCGCCGAGCCCGGGCTTGCCGCGCAGGCCCGCGGTCGAGAGCACGTTGACGATCTTGCCGCTGCCCTGCGCGAGCATGTGCCCGGCGGCGGCGCGGCAGAGGATCGCCGGCGCCGTCACGTTGATCTCGAAGGTGCGGTCCCAACTCGCCTGCTCTTCCTCGAGGAACGGGAAGGCGGGCGCGACGCCGGCGTTGTTGACGACGATGTCGATCGCCCCGAACGCCTCCAGGGCGCGCCCCGGAAGGGCCGCGACCGCGGCGCGGTCGAGCAGGTCGCACTCGATCGTCTCGATCTGTTCGGGGGCGACCTCGCGCAGCGACCCGAGCTCGGTGCCGGTGCGGGAGACGGCCAGCACGCGGGCGCCCTCACCGACCAGGGCCAGGCTGATCGCGCGGCCGAGCCCGCGGCCGGCACCGGTCACGATCGCAACTCTGTCCCCGAGCGCCAAGTCCATCCCGGCTAAATGGTATCATGATTATTATGTTAGGCAATAAATCGTTGATAGTCGGAGCTGTCCGCACCCCGGTGGGACGGGGCAGCCGCGAGAAGGGCATCTACGGCGAGGTCCACCCCGCCGACCTGCTCGGCCGCACCTATCTCGGCCTGCTCGAGCGAACCGGCATCGACCCGGGCGCGGTCGACGGCCTGGTGGTCGGCTGCGTCTATCAGATGGCCGAGCAGTCGGCCGGCATCACGCGCACCGCCTGGCTCGCCAAGGGCCTGCCCGAGGAGACCGGCGGGACCACCGTCGACATCCGCTGCGGCTCCGGCCAGCAGGCGGTCAACATCGCCGCCACCAGGATCGCCGCCGGGGTCGAGGACGTCGTTCTCGCCGGCGGCATCGAGCACATGGGACGGGTCGGCTTTCCGGTCAACCTCGAGGTCCAGGATCGTCATGGCGGCCCCTTCACCGCGGAGCTGCTGGAGCGCTACGCGATCGTCCCCCAGGGGCTCAGCGCCGAGCTGATCGCCGACCGCTGGGAGATCAGCCGGGCCGCGATGGACGAGCTGGCGCTGCGCTCGCACCGACTTGCCCAGGAGGCGACCGAGGCGGGGCTGTTCGATCGGGAGATCCTCCCCGTCGAGGCGGCCGGTGCGGTCCACACGGCCGACCAGGGAATCCGTGCCGACTCGACGCTGGAGGCGCTCGCCAAGCTGCGACCCGCCTTCCGTGAGGATGGCCGCGTCACCGCCGGCAACTCCTCCCAGATCTCCGACGGCGCCGCGGCGCTGCTGCTCGCCTCCCCCGCCGCGGCCGAGCAGCTCGACCTGACGCCACGGGCCCGGATCGTCGACCAGGTCCTGGTCGGCGTCGACCCGGTGACGATGCTGACCGGTCCGATCCCGGCGACCCGCAAGATCCTCGCCCGCAACGGGCTGACGCTCGGCGACCTGGACGCGATCGAGATCAACGAGGCCTTCGCCTCCGTCGTCCTCGCCTGGGAGCGCGAGCTCGAGCCCGACATGGCGCGGGTCAACCGGCGCGGCGGCGCGATCGCCCTCGGCCACCCGCTCGGCGCCAGCGGCGCCCGCCTGCTGACGACCCTCCTGCACACGCTCGAGGACGAGGACGGGGAGCTCGGCCTGGTGACGATGTGCTGCGCCGGCGGCCTCGGCACGGCGACCCTGATCCAGCGGCTCTGACCGCCGTCAGCCGAGCTGGTCGTCGAGCATCCAGCGGATGCGCCGCTCCAGAACCTCGGGGTAGCGGCGGCGGATGTAGGCCTCGAACTCACCGAGGTGCGCGGTCATCGCCTCGCGCGCGCCCTCGCGATCCCCGTCGGCGACCGCGAGGGCGATCGCGCGGTGGTCCTTGACGGTCTGGGCGCGGCTGCCCTTCGAATAGGAGACGCCCATGATGTGGCCGTCGGAGATCTCCTTCAGCGAGGCGTAGAAGAGATCGAGCAGGCGGTTCTGGGCGGCGTCGGCGAGGATTTCATGGAAGTTGAGGTTCTCCTCGAGGAATGCCTCCTCGTCGGCGCGGATCGACTCCATGTGGTCGACCGACCTCTGCAGCGCTTCGATGTCCTCCTTGCCGGCGTTGGCGGCGGCGAGGTTCGCCAGGTCCCCCTCGATCACGCGGCGCGCCTCGACCAGCTCCTGGAAGGTCACCTCGGCGGTCTGCAGCGCCAACGAGAGCGTGTGGGCGAGCGGGCGGTGGTCGGGGCGGGCGACGATCGGCCCGCCGCCGGGACCGGCTTTGATCGTGACGATGCCCTGCAGCTCCAGCAGCCGCAGCGCCTCGCGCAGCGTGCTGCGACCCACCTGCATTTCCTCGATCAGCGCCCGCTCAGGTGGCAGCGCGTCGCCCGGCTCGAGCTCCCCGGCGCGCCGGGCAAGCTCGTGGGCGACGAGCACGGATGCCTTGGTGCGTCGCTGCGTGTACGGCACGCCGGTCGATTTGGGCGTCTTCGCCATTCCCCCCACTTTCAACGGTCGTAAGAGCTGATGACCTGCCGCCTCACCACGCCCGGCGCCATTCGATCCAACATATCAATGATCATGATGAAACCGACCAGGTCGTTTCTCGAGGAACGCCGCCACGCCCTCCGCGGCATCGGGGTGAGCGAAGACGAGTTCGGCCGCGGCGCGCTCGGCGGCCAGGCCCGGGTCGAGGTCGCCGGCGGCGGCCAGCGCCGACTTTATCCCCCGCAGCGAGGAGGCCGGCATCTCGCTCAGGTCCCGCGCCAGCGCCAGCGCCTGCTCGCCGACGGGCGCCTCGACCGCGCGGCTGACCAGCCCGATTCGCTCGGCCTCATCGGCATCCAGCCGTTCGGCCAGCATCATCATCCGCGCCGCCCGGTCGCGCCCGACCAACCGCGGCAGCCGCTGGGTCCCGCCGGCGCTCGGCATCAGCCCCAGCGCGGCCTCGGGAAGGCCGATCCGCGCCCGGCCGCGCTCCATGACGCGGAAGTCGAGGGCCAGCGCCAGCTCGCAGCCGCCGCCCATCGCGTGCCCGCCGATCGCCGCCACCGTCGGCTTCGGCAGCGCTTCCAGCGCCGCGAAGACACGCTGGGCGCGAACGATGCGGGTCTCGACGTTGACCGGCGTGAGCGCATCGGCGCCGAGCTGCTTCAGATCGGCGCCGGCGACGAAGATCTTCGGGTTGGCGCCGGTGAAGACGACCGCGCGCACCCGATCGTCGGCGGCCAATCGCGGGAGCAGATCTTCCAGCGCCCCGTAGAGGGCCCAGTCGAGCGCGTTGGCGGGCGGGTTGTCGATCTCGACCACCGCCACCGCGCCCTCGGTGCGCAGGGTGAGCGGCGTCGGCGCGGAGGCGGTCACTCAGTCGAGCTCCGTCCACACGGTCTTCGTCTCCAGGTAAGGCTCGAGGGAGGCGGCGCCCGACTCGCGGCCGAAACCGGAGTCGCCGTAGCCGCCGAAAGGCGCGGAGGGGTCGGCTGCGGTTCCCATGTTGATGAAGACCGAGCCGGCCCGGAGCGCACCCGCGAGACGATGAGCGCGCCCGACGTCGCGGGTCCAGAGGTAGGAGGTCAGCCCGTAAGGAGTGTCGTTGGCACGGCGCACGGCCTCCGTCTCGTCCTCGTACGACATCACGACGAGGACCGGCCCGAAGATCTCCTCGCGCGCGACGCTCATCGCGTCGTCGACATCGGTGAGCAGAGTGGGAGCGACGAAGTAGCCGCGCTCGGGCAGCTCGGAGTCGCCACCCGCGGCCAGGGTGGCGCCGGCCGCGAGCCCGGCCTCGACGTAGGCGCGCACCCGCCGGTGCTGCTCCGCCGAGACCAACGGGCCAACCTGGGTCGAGGGGTCGAGCCCGGGCCCGAGCCGGGCGGCAGCGGCACGGGCGGCGAGCGCGTCGACCATCTCCTCGAAGCCGTCGCGGTGGACGTAGAGCCGCGACCCGGCCTGGCATACCTGGCCGCTGTTGAAGTAGGCCGAGGTATACGCGCCCTTGGCGGCCGCGGCGAGGTCGGCATCGGGGAGGACCACGGTCGGCCCCTTCCCGCCCAGCTCCAGCGTCAGCCGCTTGAGGCCGGCGCCGGCCTCGGCGGCGATCCGGCGCCCGACCTCGGTCGAGCCGGTGAAGGAGATCTTGTCGACCCCAGGGTGGGCGACGATCGCGGCGCCGGTCTCGGCGGCGCCGGTGAGGATGTTGACGGCCCCCGCCGGGAAGCCCGCCTCGACCACCAGCTCGCCGAGGCGGAGCGCCGTCAGCGGTGTCTGCTCGGCCGGCTTGAGGACGACGGCGCAGCCGCTTGCCAGGGCCGGCCCGAGCTTCTGGATCGCGCTCAACAGCGGGAAGTTCCAGGGGATGATATGCCCGCAGACGCCGACCGGCTCGCGCCGCGTGTAGACGTGTGCCGGCGGGCCCGAGGTCGGCAGCGTCTCACCCCTGATCTTCGTCGGCCAGCCCGCGTAATAGCGCAGCAGGCCGGTCGCCTGCCCGAGGTCGACGGCGAGCGCCATCTTCACCGGCTTGCCGTTGTCGAGCGACTCCAGCTCGGCCAGGGGGGCGCGGTGCTCGTCGAGCAGATCGGCGAGTCGGTGCAGGAGCTCGGCGCGGCCCGCCGGCGTGGTGGCGCCCCAGGGGCCGTCGAGGGCGGCGCGGGCGGCGGCGGCGGCGCGGTC
>DASZZB010000190.1:0-9322 GCA_035545115.1 Solirubrobacterales bacterium
GGGCATCGCGGAAACGCCCAGGCAGTGGCTTGCAAAGGGTACCGCGCGGTCATCACGAGTCCTCGGCGGTCAGCCGAAGCGGTAGGTGAGGTGGAGGGCGTCGGGGCCCTCGACGACCGCGGCGAGCTCGACCTTGGTGGAGGCAGGCAGGCGGTCGAAGAGGCGCTCGCCGCCGCCGAGCAGGATCGGCACCTGGGTGACGACGATCTCGTCGAGCAGGCCCGCGGCGATCGTCTGCTGAAGGGTCGAGGCGCCGCCGACCGAGACGTCCTGGTCTTCGGCGGCCTCCTTGGCTTCGGCGATCGCCACCTCGATCCCGGCGGTGACGAAGTGGAAGCTGTTGCGGTTTTCGAGCTCGAAGGGCTCGCGCGGGTGGTGGGTGAGGACGTAGACCGGGCAGTGGAAGGGCGGATCGTCGCCCCACCAGCCCTTCCACTCCTGGTCGGGCCAGGGGCCGCGGACCGGACCGAACATGTTGCGGCCCATCACGACGGCGCCGAGGTTCCCCAGCGCGGCGCGAAGCACCGGGTTGCTCGGGTTCTCGTCGCCCTCGCCGCCCTCGCGGCCGTGCATCGCGTTGAAGCTCTCGAGCTTGAAGGCCCACTCGTGGAGGGCCTCGCCGCCTTCCCCGAGCGGGTGCTCCTCGCTCTGGTTCGGCCCCGCCATGTAACCGTCGAGGGAGATCGAGATCTGGGCCTTGACCTTCGGCATCGTGCGACTCAGCCGGCGCCGGGCTTGCCGCCGTGGGCCTCCTCGACCGTCAGCTCGGCGGTCGGTTCGGCTTCCAGGCGGCCGTCGGGGATCGGCTCGCCGGAGCGGACCGAGAGACCGTAGGTGCCGGCGGCGAGGCGCTCTTCGGCCCGCTCGACCGCCTCCAGGCGGCGGCGCAGATCCTGCTCGCGCCCGGCGGCAAGCTCGTCTTCGTAGAGCCCCTCGTCGTTGAAGTCACCGGCTGACTTGTCCTGGTCGGACCCGGCGCGCCCTTCGCCGCGCAGCGACGCGAGCTCCGCTTCCACCCGCTCTCGCTCGGCCGCCAGCAGCTCTTTCGCGCGACTCTCGTCCATGTCCCTCCACCCTACCCCGCCTCCCCACCCGGCGTTCGCAGTTCGCGTCGCTATGCGGCCAGTTCTGCGAACGCCGCACCGCTTGAGGTACGGAAGGTGTAGCGCTATCCTGATCAAGGACTAACTACAGAAAGTGGACTTGGCGATGAACTACAGACTCGTTCCCCTCGACGACGCGATCGTCTTCCCCACCGTCACCGCGACGCTGCCGATCGACGTCGGCGAGGACGAGCGCGTCTTCCTCCTCCCCCGCAGCGACGGCGAGTACGGTCGCGTCGGCGTGGTCGCCGAAGTGGTCGAGCATGGCCGCTCGCGCCGCGGCGTCCCGGTCGCCACCGTGGTCGGGCTGCATCGTGGGATCGCCGGCGCCGCCCAGGCGGGGGACGACGACGGCTCCCTCCACGTCGAGGTGCAGGAGATCCACGACGGCCACCCCGACGACGAGCACATCCGCGAGGTGGCGCGCGAGTACCGCGCCGTGGTCGAGGAGATCCTCGAGCTGCGCGGCGACGACGGCCGGATCGCGAACTTCCTGCGCTCGATCGAGGAGCCCGGCGCGCTCGCCGACACCTCGGGCCTCTCCCCCGACATCCCGAACGAGGGCAAGCTCCGCCTGCTGGAGACGATCGACGTCACCGAGCGGCTGCAGATCGCGGTCGAGCTGCAGCGCGAGCGGCTGGCTGAGCTGCAGGTGCGCTCGAAGATCCGCGACGACGTCGAGTCGGGCGCCCAGAAGCAGCAGCGCGACTACTTCCTGCGCAAGCAGATGGAGTCGATCCGCAAGGAGCTGGGCGAGGACGAGACCGACCTGATCGCCGAGTACGAGGCGAAGATCGAGGCGGCCGGCATGCCCGAGGCGGTCGCCGAGCAGGCGACCAAGGAGCTGCGCCGGCTGGAGCGCCAGGGCGAGCAGTCGCCGGAGAGCTCGATGATCCGCAGCTACCTCGACTGGCTGATCGCGGTGCCCTGGAGCAAGCGCTCCGAGGAGCGGCTCGACCCGAGCCACACGCGTGAGGTGCTCGACGCCGACCACGCCGGACTCGACGACGTGAAGAAACGGATCACCGAGTTCGTCGCGGTGCGCAAGCTGCGCGAGGAGCGCGCCGGGGAGATCGAGCAGGACAGCCGCGCCAACGGCACGATCCTCACCCTGGTCGGCCCTCCCGGCACCGGCAAGACCTCGATCGGCGAGTCGATCGCCCGCAGCCTCGGGCGCGAGTTCGTCCGCATCAGCCTCGGCGGCCTGCACGACGAGGCGGAGATCCGCGGCCACCGCCGCACCTACATCGGCGCCCTGCCGGGACGGATCGTCCGCGCCCTGCGCGACGCCGAGACGATGAACCCGGTGATCCTCCTCGACGAGGTCGACAAGGTCGGCGCCGACTGGCGCGGCGACCCCTCGGCGGCGCTGCTCGAGGTGCTCGACCCGGCGCAGAACCATTCGTTCCGCGACCACTACCTCGACGTCGAGGTCGACCTCTCCGAGGTCGTCTTCGTCGCCACCGCGAACCTGCTCGACACGATCCCGGCGCCGCTGCTCGACCGCATGGAGGTGATCGCCTTCGACGGCTACACGACCGAGGAGAAGCTGGCGATCGCGACCGGCTACCTGCTGCCGCGGCAGCTGAAGCGCAACGGCCTGAAGCCGGAGGAGGTGACGGTCACCGACGAGATCGTCCGCACGGTGATCTCCGAGTACACCCGCGAGGCCGGCGTGCGGCAGCTGGAGCGGGAGCTCGGCAAGCTGCTGCGCGGCGCCGCGACGAAGATCGCCTCCGGCGAGGGTGCCGCCCCGATCGCGCTCGACCTCGAGGCGGTGCGCGAGGCGCTCGGCCGACAGAAGGTCTTCCAGGAGTCGGTGGAGCGCACGGCGATCCCGGGCGTCTCGACCGGCCTCGCGGTGACCGGCACCGGCGGCGACATCCTCTTCATCGAGGCGACCGCGATGGACGGCGACAAGGGCCTGGTCCTGACCGGCCAGCTCGGCGACGTGATGAAGGAGTCGGCGCGGATCGCCCTCTCCTACGTCCGCTCGCACCGCGAGGCGCTGGGCATCCCGGCGGAGCGCTTCCAGCGCGAGTTCCACCTCCACGTGCCGGCCGGGGCGATCCCCAAGGACGGCCCCAGCGCCGGCACCGCGATGACCACGGCGCTGGTCAGCCTGCTCACCGGCCGACCGGTGAAGCACACTGTCGGGATGACCGGAGAGGTGACCCTGCAGGGGCGGGTGCTGCCGATCGGCGGCCTCAAGCAGAAGGTGCTGGCCGCCCACGCGGCGGGGCTGACCGAGGTGATCCTGCCGGAGCGCAACCGCGGCGACCTCGACGAGGTCCCCGAGGAGGTTCGCGGGCAGATGAGCTTCCACCCGGTGATGTCGATCGACGAGGTGCTCGGGCTGGCGCTCGAGCCCGCCGAGGCCGGAGCCGATGTCGCCGCGGTGTCGTAGCTGCCGGCCGGTCCCCTCGGAGCTGCGCGCCGCCGCGGGGCTGCTGGAGCGCCGCTGGACGATGGCGACGATCTACGCCTGCTCCAGCGGCGCCCACCGCTTCAACGAGTTCCGCCAGTCGCTGCCCGGGGTGTCGCCGACGACGCTCTCCGAGCGGCTGGAGCAGCTCGAGGCGGCGGGGATCGTCGAGCGGCGCCTGGTCGCCGGCCGCCCTCCCCACGCCGAGTACGCGCTGACCGCGCGTGGCGAGCGGCTGGCGCTGGCGGTCGCCGGGCTGCTCGAGCATTAGGCGAGGAGGGCGGTCCGACGGACCCCCTCTCTCACGAAACTGCAGGGAGGTTCGTTCGGGGGTCCGTCGGACCGCCCTACGAACCGGATGCGGGGGTCCGGCGGCGGCGGGCTCGGAGCCGAGCTGAAGGACGGGCGCCTGCCACGAAGACGCCACATCTCTTAACGGTCAGAAATCTGCACGGATAGTTATCCGCCTATATGACGGGTTTCTATGCTGGCAGTTTTCTGACCGTTCGAAACGCTGCGGATCTGTGACGCCCCGCCCAGCCCCCGCATCCCTTCACCGTCCTGCCGGCAGCAGCCGCGGATTCGATCCCTAGGCGACGAACTCGGGTCCGGGAGATGGCGTGGCCTCGCCCTTCAATTCGCGCAGCCGGTAGTAGAGGACCCCGGCGACGAGGCCGCCGATCGGGGCGGTCAGGGTCGAGGCGAGGGCACCGAAGACGATCCGCAGGATCGGGCCGCCGGCGATCGCTTCGGCGATCGCGGTGAGGATCAAGCTGACGATCGCGGTGATCAGGGTGGCGACGATGACGGTGCCGAAGACCGGCCAACCGTGGCCGCGGACCAGCTCGCGCGAGCGGCCGAACGCCTCGAAGGCGGCCTTCCGCTCGATCACGATCACGGGCGCGATCACCGCCCAGATCGTCAGCAGGATGCAGCCCGGGACGATCAGCAGGAAGAAGCCGATGCCGACGGCGATCCCGTAGAGGATCCCGGCACCGACCAGCGCCCCGAGGACGGGCGCGACCGAGTTGAACAATTCGCCGACCGAGAAGTCGCGGCGCCCGTCCTGCACGTCGCGGACGAGGCTCACCACCATCCCCTGGTAGAGGATCGCCGCGGCGAAGCTGACGGCGAAGAAGATCACCAGGGCGAGGGCGTCGGTGCGGCTGAGGATGCCGCCGAGGATCGAGACCGCGAGGAAGATCCAGAACGCGACCGGGATCAGCACCCCGAAGTGCTCCCGGTAGAGGTCGAAGACACGGCTGAGGACCGCGCCGACGCCGAGCCTGCCTCCGGGATCCATGGCGGCCCTTTCGACCGGCGGCCTACGATCCCTGCGTGGCCGACATCGAGCAGGGCACCTACCGGCTGCAGAGCGACGAGGACGCCGGCGGCGGCGTGCGCCGGGTGATCGTCGGCCGCCTCGAGAAGACGTCCGAACGGCTACGCGAGGCGGACGGCGGCAGCGATGCGCTCGTCGAGGCGATCCACGGCGCCCGCAAAGACCTGAAGAAGGCCCGCGCGGCCCTGCGCCTGATCCGCGAGGAGATCGGCGGGCAGACCTTCAAGCGGGAGAACCATGCATTGCGCGGCGCCGCCCGCCTGCTCTCCGCGAGCCGTGACGCCGAGGTGAAGCCGACGACGCTCGACGCCCTGGTCGCGGACACCGACGGCGGGGCGCCGCCCGCCGCGACGGCGCTCTGGCGCGATGCCCTGGTCGCCGACCGGGACCGGATCGTCGACGCCGAAGGCGATCGGAGGGAGGACGCGATCGCGGCGATCGAGGCGGTCGCGGCCCGGGCACCGGGCTGGTCGATCCGCCACACCGGCTGGAAGCTCCTGGCGCCGGGCCTCGACACCGCCTACCGCGACGGCCGGCACGCCTTCCTCACCCTCTCGAGCGCCGCTCCCGGCCCCGACGGCAGCCACGAGCTGCGCAAGCGTGGCAAGGATCTCTGGTACCAGCTGCGCCTGCTCGGCGACGCCTGGCCGGCGGTGCTCGAGGCGACCGCGGAGGAGATCCACGCCTTCACCGATCTGCTCGGCGACCACCACGACCTCGCCGTGCTGGCCGCGGACCTGGCCGGGCGCGAGGCGGTCGATCCGGCCCACCGCGACAGGCTGGGCGAGCTGATCGAGGCCCGGCAGACGAGGCTGCTCGCCGCTGCGCTCAGTGCCGGCGAACGCGTCTACGCGGAGAAGCCGAAGGCGTTCCGGCGCCGCCTGCACGCCTATTGGCGCGCTTGGCGGCGGCCCGCCTAGCTCCCGGCTGAGCGCGCGGGCTCAGCCGCCGAGCGAGTCGTCGCCGCTGCCCGCGGCCTTGGAGACGTATTCGGCCACGGCTTCGATTTCCGACTTCGAGAACGTCCCGCCGAAGGCGGGCATGCCGCCACCGCCGTCGGTGACCTGTTTTTCGACCAGGCTCTTCGCCGGCTTCAGTTCGTCGAGGTTCGGCCCGACCGTCCCGGTGGCGCCGGCCTCGGAGAGCGTGTGGCAGGAGGAGCAGGTCGTTTCGACGATCCCCTTGCCGACGGCCAGGGCCGCTTCACCGCCCGACGCTTCCTTGCCGCCGGCCGCTTCTTCTTCGGCGGCTTTCTTCGCGGCGGCTTCTTCTTCGGCTTTCTTCGCCGCGGCTTCTTCTGCGGCCGCTTCCTTTTCCGCGGCTTCCGCTTCCGCGGCTTCGGCTTCGGCCGCTTCCGCCTGGGCGGCTTCTTCTTCTTCGGCTTCTCTCGCTTCTTCGCCGGCGCTTTCGTTCGCGGCGGAAGACATGGCGACGGTCGTGGTGCTCTGGTGGCCGGTGAAATGACCGAGGAGGAAGCCGGCGAGGAACGCGAGGACGACACCCATCCCGATCGCACTTACCGCCAAGCCCGCCCAGAATTTGAATCCCAGGTCTTTTGCCTTCACCGATTCAACCTTTCTGTATCGAGCCGCCGTGGACGCTCCGGAGTCGAGCGGGCCGCACAGACCCGCCCGGCCGCGTGCGTATGAAACCTATCGAGTCGGACGATCGCACTCCTTAGAATCGCCGCCGATGCCGGTCATCCCCCGCACCGACCTCGATGTCTTCGGGCTCAACCTCGGTTGCAACGTGTTCGGCTGGACCGCGGACCGCGACCAGTCCTTCGCGGTCCTCGACGCCTATCGCGCCGCGGGCGGCAACTTCCTCGACACCGCCGACCGCTACATGGCCGGGGTGCCCGGCAACGAAGGCGGCGAGTCGGAGACGATCATCGGCGAATGGCTGGCGGCGCGGGGCAACCGCGACGAGATCGTCATCGCCACCAAGGTCGGCAGGTTCCCCGACCTCGCCGGCCTCGACGCCGCGACCGTCCGCGCCGCCACCGAGAACTCGCTGAAGCGGCTGGGGGTCGAGACGATCGATCTGCTCTACGCCCACTTCGACGATCCCGACACGCCGGTCGCCGAGACGCTCGGCGCCTTCGGCGAGCTGATCGAGGCGGGCAAGGTCCGCTACATCGCGGCCTCCAACTTCACCACCGAGCGGCTGAGCGAGGCGCTGGCGGTCGCCGAGCGCGAGGGCCTCCCCCGCTACGTCGCCTTCCAGCCCCACTACAACCTGATGGAGCGCGACTTCGAGCACGAACAGCGCGGGGTCTGCGAACGCGAGGAGCTCGCCGTCTTCCCCTACTTCTCGCTGGCGAGGGGATTCCTCACCGGCAAGTACCGGCCCGGCGGCGAGCAGGTCGACAGCCCCCGCGCCGAGGGCGCCATGCGGTACCTGGACGAGCGCGGCGAGCGGATGCTGGCGGCGCTCGACGAGATCGCCGCCGCCCATGGGGTCGAGCCCGCCGCGGTCGCGATCGCCTGGCTGCGCGAGCGGCCGACCGTGACGGCGCCGATCGCCAGCGCCCGCGACGAGCGCCAGCTGGCGCCGCTCCTCGCCGCGGTGGAGCTGACCCTCGACGCCGACGAGCTCGCCCGCCTCACCGCGATCTGACCTTCACCCATCCGACCTTCACGTTTGACCGCGTCGCGGGCGGGGGAACAGCATGAGGTGGTCGACCTCGTCCTCGGACCGCTGCTGCGCTACGTCTCCGACACCGAGGCGACGATCTGGGTGGAGACCGACGGCCCCTGCGAGGTGTCGATCCTCGGCGCGGTGGAGCCGACCTTCCGGGTCGCGGGCCACCACTATGCGCTGGTCCGGGTCGAAGGGCTGGAGCCCGCGACCGAGCATCCCTACGAGGTGCGCCTCGACGGCGAGCTGCGCCGGCCGGAACCCGACTCCCCCTTCCCGCCGCCCTCGCTGCGCACGCTCGGCGGCGAGATCCCGCTCGACGTCGCCTTCGGCTCCTGCCGCGTCGCCGTCCCCCATCGGGAGCCGTGGACGAAGTCGAAAGACGAGGACGAACGCGGGTATGAGGTCGACGCGCTCTGGGTGCTCGCCGAGGAGATCGCCCGCGGCGCGGCACCCCGGCCGGACCTGCTCTTCCTGCTCGGCGACCAGATCTACGTCGACGAGGGCAGCCCGCAGACGCGGGCGAGGATCGCGGAGCGGCGCGGCACCGAGAGCGAGCCCGGTGAGGAGGTCACCGACTTCGAGGAGTACACCTGGCTCTACCAGGAGAGCTGGCGCGAGCCGTCGATCCGGTGGCTCCTCGCGGTCGTCTCCACCTCGATGCTCTGGGACGACCACGACATGAGCGACGACTGGAACATCTCGCGCTCCTGGCTGGAGGAGATGCGTGGACGGTCCTGGTGGCACCGCCGCGCGGTCGGCTGCATCGCCAGCTACTGGATCTACCAGCACCTCGGCAACCTCTCGCCGCAGGCACTCGACGAGGACGAGACCTACCGCGCGGTGCGCGGCAACCAGCGCGCCGAGGAGGTGCTCTTCGACTGGGCCGCGCGGATCGGCTCGTCCGGCGCCGGGATGCGCTGGAGCTTCTGCCGCGACCTCGGCCGGACGCGGGCGATCTTCGTCGACTCGCGGGCGGGGCGGGTGCTCGACGAGGGCGCCCGGCGGATGGTCGACGAGGAGGAGTGGGACTGGATCGTCGCCCAGGCGGAGGGGGACTTCGACCACCTGCTGGTGGCGACGACGGTGCCCTGGCTCCTCTCCCCCGGCCTCGACCGACTCGAGGCCTGGAACGAGCGGGTCTGCGACGGCGCCCACGGCAGGCTGGCGGCGCGTGGCGCCGAGCGGCTGCGACGCGCCCTCGACTTCGACCACTGGGCCTCGTTCAGCCACTCCTTCGGGGCGCTGCGGGACCTGCTGGGCGAGGTGGCGGCGGGACGCCGCGGCGCCAGGCCGGGATCGGTCGTGGTGCTGGCGGGAGACGTCCACCACGCCTACCTCTGCGAGGTCGGCCGCCCGCCCGACGAGGCCGACGGTCGGGCGCCGATCTACCAGGGCGTCTGCTCGCCGTACCGAAACCCGCTGTCGAAGCGCGAACAGAAGGTGATCCGGGCGGGCTTCACCCGTCCGTTCGCCAGGCTGGCCGCGGCGCTGGCGCGGACGGCGGGCGCCGCCGACCCCGGCATCACCTGGCGCGCGCTCGACGGTCCCTGCTTCGACAACCAGGTGGCGACGCTCCACCTCGACGGCCGTGCGGCGACGATGCGGCTCGAA
Organism: Solirubrobacterales bacterium; assembly: GCA_035545115.1. GTDB lineage: Bacteria > Actinomycetota > Thermoleophilia > Solirubrobacterales > 70-9 > VAYN01. Next base: position 9,125 of record DASZZB010000190.1, read on the forward strand.
AAGACGACGCCGGGCGATTGCGACCAGCATTCGCTGGAGACCAGCTTCGAGCGGCGGCTGGCCTAGATGGTGGTCCTACGGTGGGGACGCTCGGGTTCGGGGGCGGAGCGGCCCCTGCGGGGTGCGTCCGGGGGTCTGGGTCGGTGTCGCGGGGTCTGAGGGCGTCGCGGCCGTCCGAGATGCGTCCCGGGCGTGGGG
>DASZZB010000191.1:0-18836 GCA_035545115.1 Solirubrobacterales bacterium
TATCCGCGGGGGCCGGACGATGTCTGCATCGGGACGGTCGGCGGCGTCAAGTTCCTGATCGACCGTCAGCACGATGTCGCGCTGGGCTATCCCGACTTCCACGTCGACGTCACCCCCACCCGCCTCGACAACGACGAGACGGGAGTGCGGGCCGAATACCATCTGGTCAGCCGTGCGGTACCGCGCCTCACCGTGCCTTAGGCGTCGATCAGGTTGTGCTCGAGGGCGTAGCGGGTCAGATCGGGGCGCGTCGAGAGGCCGAGCTTCTGTTGGATGTGCGCTCTGTGGGTCTCGACCGTACGGACGCTGAGGTCGAGCTGCTCACCGATCTCGCGGTTGGTGTGGCCGAGGGCCATCAGACGCAGGACATCGGTCTCGCGTGACGAGAGAACCTGGCTCGCCGTGTCGCTGCGATCGCGCGAAAGGCCGGCCGAGACCGCGGCGGGCAGGTAGCGCTCACCCAGGGCGGCGGCACGCACCGCCTCGACCAGTTCCAGGTGGGCGGCGTCCTTGAAGAGGTAGCCGAGCGCGCCGTCGTCAAGGGCGCGGCGGGCAAGGCCGATGTCGCGTTCCATCGTCAAGAGGACGATCTGGGTCTCCGGGTGGGCCTCGCGCAGCTCGGCGACGGCGTCGACGCCGAGGCCGTCCGGCATGTTCACGTCGAGCACGAGGACGTCGGGCCCGAAGTCGATCACCGTCTGCCGGGCGCCCGCGATGTCGGTCGCCTCACCCGACACCTCGAGGTCGGGTTGTGCCTCGAGCAGTGCTCGCAACGCGCCCCGCACGACGGCGTGGTCGTCGGCGAGCGCCACGGCGATCTTGCGCTCGGGCGACTCGTCGTCCATCGCGCCAGCGTAGCGCCGCGATCCCCGCCACACATCTACCTGCGGTCCTTCCCCCTTTTCGCGGTACATCGGCGCCGAATATGGTCGTCTGATGAAGCGCTGGTCGGTCCTCGTGGTGCTCGCCGGAGCTCAGTTCCTGATGGTCCTCGACCAGGCGGTGATGAACGTCTCGATCTCCCAGCTCGTCGCGGACTTCGACACGACCGTCACCGCGATCCAGGCGGTGATCGCCCTCTACGCGCTGGTGATGGCGGGGCTGATGATGACCGGCGGCAAGCTCGGGGACCTGTTCGGGCGGCGACGCGCCTTCGCCGTCGGGCTCGTCATCTACTGCGCCGGCTCGGCCTTGACCGCGGCCTCGTGGAGCGTCCCCTCGCTGGCGATCGGTTGGTCGGGTCTGGAGGGGATCGGTGCCGCCCTGGTCCTGCCGGCGATGGTCGCCTTGGTCGCGGGGAACTTCCGCGGCCAGGACCGCGCCGTCGCCTACGGGGTGCTCGGCGGCGTCGCAGGTGCCGGCATCGCGGTCGGACCGATCCTCGGCGGCTGGGCGACCACCGAGCTCAGCTGGCGGGTGGTCTTCGCGGGTGAGGTGGTCGTCGCGGTCTGCATCCTCCTCGGCATCCGGATGATCGAGGAGCCGCCGCGACCGACGCGGGTCCCACGCCTCGACTGGGTCGGATCGGTGCTCTCCGCGGCCGGCCTGGGCACGCTGGTGCTCGGCGTGCTCGAGGCGAGCAACTGGGGCTGGCTGCGTCCGCGCAGCTCGCCGATCGAACCGTTCGGCTTCTCCCTGACCCCGTTCGTGATCGCCGCCGGGGCGCTGATCCTGGCCGGCTTCGTCACCTGGGAGCGCCGGCGCGAGGAGCGCGGTGAGGATCCGCTGGTCCACCTCGGCCTGCTCCGGGTGCCGCGGCTGCGCGGCGGGGTGGCGATGCTGGTGTCCCAGAACCTGATCCTGATGGGCGTCTTCTTCACCGTGCCGCTCTACCTGCAGATCGTGCAGGGCCTCGACGCGCTCGAAACGGGGGTGCGGATGCTGCCCGCCTCGGTCGGCCTCTTCGCCGGCGCGTTGGTCGGCTCGGCGCTCGCCAAACGCTTCCCCGCCCGCCTCCTGGTCCGGGTCGGGCTCGCCATCACCTTCGTCTCGACCCTGCTCCTGCTGGACACCGTGAACCTGACCCTCGACGACGCCGACTTCCTCGTCGCGATGGGCGTGCTCGGGATCGGGATGGGGCTGATCGTCTCCCAGCTCGGCAACGTGGTGCAGTCGGCGGTGGGCGACGAGGACCGCAGCGAGGCGGGCGGGCTGCAGAACACCGCGGCCCAGCTCGGCTCCGCCCTCGGCACGGCGCTGCTCGGCGCGATCGTGATCAGCGGCCTGATCTTCGCCTTCACCAACAACGTCGAGTCCAACTCGCAGATCTCGGCTGCCATCCGCGGCCAGGTCGAAACCCACGTCGCCGCGGGGGCGACCTTCGTCGAGTCCTCGCAGGTGGAACGGACGGCGACCGAAGCGCAGGTCCCGGTGCCGACCGTGGACGCGATCGTCTCCGACTACGAAGATGCGCAGATCACGGCGCTGAAGACGGCGTTCCTCTGCGCGGCGCTGCTCGTCCTCGCCTCGTTCTTCGCCACGCGCCACCTGCCGACGCAGCGCTTCGACCAGATGCAGGGATCGGAGGGGCCGCCGGCGGGGCGCGGGCGGCCCGCGCCGGCAGTTGCCGCCTGACCTGATCGACGTGGTGATCCACGGATGGAGAGGTGGCGTCGCGTGCCTACCCTCGGGCGGATGCACGACGATTTCCGATCGGGAATGGCGGCGCGCATCCTGCGAGCCGCGCCCTGTCCCATCCTGATCGTCCCGGCTGCCTGACCGGGCCGGCCGATCCGCTCCGCCCTGCGGCAAAACCGAAGCCGCGCTTGAGGAGCGCCCGGATGGCGCGTCGCCTCGATCGACGGGGGATCGCGGCGCGTAATCCGAGGCTTTCAAGAGAGGGGTCCGTCATGGAGCAGATAGCGGTCGAGGGAGGCGCCGACACCAAGCCCAAGCTGAAGCTGGCGGTCTTCTGGCCGCAGGTCGGCACGAACAACCTGCTCGCCGTCTGGTCGGGATCGGCGTGAGCTGGCTGCTCACCGCGGTCAACGTGATGGGCACCCGCGAGACCGAGGTGGTGCAGGTCGTCACCACGGTCCTCAAGTTCGTGATCGACGGTCCGACCTCGGTCGTCTTCCCCCAGGCGGCCAACCGGCTGCCGACCGAGCAGGCGGTGCCGGCGACCCTCGTCGATGCCGGCTGACTCAGCCGACGGCGCTCGGCTGCGGCGCCACCCGGGTCCCGGCCTCGCCGCGGACGATCCGCGCGGCGTCGCCCAGGGCGCCGATCGCGGCCGCCTTGCCCGTCGCCTCGACGAAGCGGCAGGCGGCATCGACCTTGGGGCCCATCGATCCCGAGGCGAAGGGCATCGCCTGCAACTGATCGGCGGTCGCCTCACGCAGGGAGCGGTCGTCGGCCGTCCCCCATCCGAGGTGGACAGCGTCGACGTCGGTCAGCATCAGCAGCAGGTCGGCATCGAGGCGTCGCGCCAGGAGGGCGGCGGTCAGGTCCTTGTCGACGACGCCCTCGACGCCGCGCAGGCGGCCGTCGGCGCCGAGCGTGACCGGGATGCCGCCTCCGCCGGCGCAGACGACGAGGACCCCCGCGTCGACCAGCAGTCGGAGGGAGCGAAGCTCGGAGATCGCCCGTGGCTCGGGCGAGGGGACGAGCCGGCGCCAGCGCTCGCCGTCGCGTCCCATCTTCCAACCCCGCTCGGCGCGGAGGCGGGCCGCCTCGGCGCCCGAGTACACGGGCCCGATCGGCTTGGTCGGCGCCTCGAAGGCCGGGTCGTCAGGGTCGACGACGGTCTCGGTGAGGACGGTCACGATCTCCTGCTCGGGAAGGTGGTTGCGAAGTGCGACCTCGAGCAGGTGTCCGACCATGCCCTCGCTCTCGGCGCCGAGCACGTCGAGCGGGTACGGGGTCACCCCGCGGTAGCTCTCGCTCTGCAGCGCCAGGAGGCCGACCTGGGGGCCGTTGCCGTGCGTGATCACGATCTCGTGCCCGGCCGCCAGCTCGGCGAGGCCGGCGGCCGCCGCCTCGACGTTCGCGCGCTGGGTGGCGGCGTCGGCGGGCTGACCGCGACGGAGCAGCGCGTTGCCACCGAGGGCGACGAGGATTCTCATACCACGATCCTCCCGGCGCGAGGGCCGCCCGCCATCGGCGTTACCCCACATCGGAGGCTGCGGCGTGCCGCAGGCGCCGGCAGACTGGTCCCATGAGCAGCGCGCCGTCGGAGATCACCGTCGTCCTCGCCGACGACCACAACGTGATCCGGGCGGGTCTGCGCGCGATGCTCGAAGCCGAGGACGACCTTCGCGTGATCGGCGAGGCCGCCGACGCGGGCGCCACCAGGAAGCTCGTGGGAGACCGACGCCCGACGGTCCTCGTGCTCGATCTGCAGATGCCTGGTGCCAAACCCCGCGACGACATCCCTCGCCTGCGCGAGGAGGTCCCCGACACCGCGATCGTCGTCCTCACCATGCAGAGCGACCCACGCACCGCCCGCGACCTGATGCGCGCCGGCGCGGCGGGCTTCGTCCTCAAGCAGGCCGCCGAGCGCAACCTCGGCGAGGCCATCCGCACGGCGGCTACGGGCGGCTCCTACGTCGACCCCCGCCTCGGCGGCGAGATGGCGAAGCTCGAGGCCGATCCGCTCGACGACCTCAGCGAGCGCGAGCTCGAGCTCCTGCGCCTCGTCGCCCTCGGCTACACCAACCGCGAGATCGGCGAGCAGCTCTTCCTCAGCGTCCGCGCGATCGAGGTCAACCGGGCGAAACTGTTGGAGAAGATCGGCGTCGAATCGCGCCCCGAGCTGGTCCGCTTCGCGATCGCCAACCGGGTGATCGAGGCCGGAGGCGAGGGCTGAGCCCGGTCAGCCCGAGCGCAGCGGCCAGCTCGCTCTGATCGCCGTGCCGCCGCCCGGGCGGGAGTCGATTTCGATCGTGCCGCCCAGCATCTCTACACGCTCCCGCATGCCCAGCAAGCCTCTGCCCGGGCCGAGGGCGGGGTCGAAGCCGGAGCCGTCGTCGCGGACCTGGAGCCGGACGCGCCTTTCCTCGACGCCGACTTTGACCCAGGCATGCTCCGCGCCGGAGTGCTTGACGACGTTGTTCAGCGCCTCCTGGACCAACCTGTAGATGCCGCGTTCCCCGTCGGCGGTCAGCTCGACATCCAGGTCGATCTCATCGACGACCTCGAAGTCGCCGCGGTTCGCCGACTCCTCGGCGAGCGCCTCGAGGGCAGCACGCAACCCCAACCGCTCCAGCGAGGCGGGCCGCAGGTCGTTGATCAGTCGGCTCAGCTCGGTGATCTGCACCTCGAGCCCTTCCACCGTCCGTTCGGCGGCCTCCTCGATTTTGTCCGCGCGGTCCTCGCCGGCTCCGTGCAGCGCCGCGGCCAGCGTGATCCTGACGGCAGCCAGGGACTGGAGGACACCGTCATGCAGCTCCTGCGCCCACCGTCGCCGCTCGCCCTCCGCGACCTCGACCTGCTGCTGCAAGAGGCCGGCTTCGACCGACTGCGCCGTGCCCACCGCGATCGCCGCGGTCGCGGCGAACGCCTGGAGAAGTCGCAGGTCCTCGTCGTCGAAGTCCCCGCCCGCTTCGCGGTCGAGCGCCACCAAGGTGCCGACGGCGCGGCCGCGGAAGAGCAGCGGGACGATCAGCGCCGATTCGGCGCCGAGCCGCTCGCGGATCCGAGCCTCCGACGGCGGCGTGCCGGGGTCGAGATGCTGGGCGACGCGTTCCTGCATCGCCGCCTGGAAGACCTCGTCCTCGGTCGGAATCGTCAGCTCCTCGATCTCGGGGCCGACGCGACCGGCCTGTGCGGCCGGCGCCAGCCGGTCCCGTCGGCGCAGCAGCACGATCACGGTGCGGGCCTCGACCAGCGCACGAGCGCGCTTCACGATCAGATCGAGGACCCGCTCGACGTCGGTCTCGCCACCGACGGTGCGGGCGATGTCGGCGGAGGTCTCGGCGCGCCGCAGCGCCCGCTCGATTTCCGCCTCGCGGGAGCTCAGCGCCGTGTAGAGCCGGGCGTTCTCGATCGCGATCGCGGCCCAGTTGGCCAGCGTCAGCGCGGCCTCCTCGTCGCCCTCGTCGAACTTCTCACCACCCGCCTTCTCGGTCATATAGAGATTGCCGAACGCCTGGTCGCGGATTCTGATCGGCACGCCGAGGAAGGTGTGCATCGGTGGGTGCCCGGGCGGGAACCCGTAGGCATGCGGATGGGATTCGACATCCTCGAGGCGCAGCGGCTCGGGGTGGCGGATCAGCTCGCCGAGCACGCCCCGGCCGCGCGGCAGCGGTCCGATGGCAGCCCGAGTCTGCTCATCGATGCCGAGATAGATGAAGCGCTCCAGCTCGCGTCCCTCCGGGTCGAGGACGCCGAGCGCGGCGTACCTGGCGCCGGTCAGCTCGCGGGCGGCCGCGACCACGGAGGCGAGCACGGCCTCCAGATCGAGCTCGGAGAGGAGCGAGGAGCCGACCTCGACCAGACGGCGGAACCGATCGTCCCCCGGACCGGCGATCTCCTCGTCGGTGATCGACATTCGTCCACTATCGCAGTCGTCCGCCGACCTTGAAGAGGAAAACGTGGTCAGACGGCGAGGTCGCGCCGTTCGAAGAACACCGCACCGATGAGCGCCAGGACCGCGGCCAGGGCGAGGAGTCCGAGAAACCCGAAGGGTTCGATCCCGTCTTCGATCGCGTTCCCGTAGTAACGGAAGACCGAGGCGTAGCGGATCCCCGACAGGCTTTCGTCGAGCTTCCCCATCAGGTCGACCACATACATCGCGACGAGGAAGCCCGCGACCACGCCGGTCACCACGCTCGTCTTCAGGGAGAAGCCGGAGACGACGATCGCCAGCCCGCCACCGACCAGCGCGAGTGGCCAGACCGCCGCGAACCCGGCCACGGCGTCGCCAAGGTCGAGCCCGGCACCGGCCAGAGCGCTCCCTATCAGGCTCAGGAGCAGGGTGAGGAGGAGGACTGCGGCGATCTCGACGGCGGCGGCGAGAAAGGCGCCGAGGCAGATCGAGCGGCGGGTGACGGGTGCGGAAAGCAGAACCTCCAGACGCCCGCTTTCGGCGGCGCCGCTGAGGTCGGCGGCGACGGCGCGGGCGGCCAGGTAGCCGACCGCGAGCGGGACGATCAGGCTCAGCATCTCGCCGTGCAGGTACTGCTCGGCGTTGGAGAGCTCGCCGATCCCGAACGCCTGCTTGAGCCCTTCCGGATACTGGGCGACGACCTTGGTCAGGGCACCCTGTACGGAGGGATAGATGGCGACGATGAACGCCGACATCGCGCCCAGCGGCAGCCCCCATGCCAGGGGCGAGCGGCGCCGCTCGCGGAGGTGGAAGCCGACCAGGGCGAGCAGTCCATCGTTCACGATCGCTCCTCCCCGCCCTGGTAATAGCCGAGGAAGACCTCCTCGAGGGTCGGCCGGGCCACCTCCAGGTCGGCGACCCGGTGGACGGCGAGCGCCTTCACCACCGGATCGAGGTCGCCCGCGAAGCGGAAGCTGACCGCCCCATCGGCCGAGGTCAGGTCGCTCACGCCGGGGATCCGGCGCAGATCCTCGAGGCCGCCATGGTCGGCGAGCCGCACCGACACCTTGCGGCGCGCCCGCCCGAGCAGCTCCGGCACCCGCTCGACCGCGACCAGCGCGCCGTCGCGGACGATGCCGACCCGGTCGCAGATGCGCTCGACCTCGTCGAGCTCGTGCGAGGAGAGGAAGACCGTCGCGCCGCGCCCGCGTTCCTCGCCGACCAAGGTGAGGAACTCCTCCTGCATCATCGGGTCGAGCCCGCCGGTCGGCTCGTCGAGGATCAGCAGCTCGGGCCGGTGGAACGCCGCCAGGATCAGGCCGACCTTCTGCCGGTTCCCCCTCGACAGCTCGCCCAGCGGGCGGTCGAGGTCGGCCCGGAAGCGCTCGGCGAGCTCCCCGGCCCGCTCGGTCCGGGCGCCGCGGATCCGGGCCAGGAGCGCCAGCGCCTCACGGCCGGTCGTGTCGCGGCCGAAGCCGAAGTCGCCGGGAAGGTTTCCGACCCGGCCCCGGATCGCGAGACTGTCGCGGCGGCTGTCGAGGCCCAGGAGCCGGGCCGAGCCGCCGGTCGGATGGATCAGGTCGAGCAGGGTGCGGATGGTCGTCGTCTTTCCCGCCCCGTTCGGACCGAGGAAGCCGAACACCTCGCCCGCGGCCACCGTCATCGTCAGCTCGGCGATCCCGTGCCCGCCCGGATAGACCTTGCTCAGCCGCTCAGCCTCGATCGCCGCCGCGCTCATCCGGCGCGCCTCCGCGTCGCCTCGGGACCGAGAGCGACCACGAGGAGCACGAACGGCCAGAGCCTGCCGTGGCGCACGTCGTATTCGGCGCTCATATCGCTCCATGCCTTGCCCTGGACGCGGCCGAGGCCGAACTCGAAGCAGACGGTCAGCGCGGTCCAGACACCACCGACCAGGAGTGCCTGACGGCGCGAGCGGAGCGGCCGGCGGCGCTGCAGCAGCGCGAAGTAGCCGAGGAAGGCGGCGCTCGCCGTCGCCGCCGAGACACCGTTGGCGGCCGGCTCCGGCAATGCCCGGCCGTAGGCGAGCTCGCGCGCGGCACCGTTGGCCACTCCGATCACGGCGCCACCGAGCCAGGCTCCGATCCAGAGATCGACCGTCCCCATCCCGCGCTTGCGCTCGCCGTCCACACCCGCAACCTAGATCGTCGCCGGTCGGGCCCATCGGGGGAAGCCCGCACGAAACGCGACGGTCGGCCACGCCCCCCGCGGGCTTCGCCCGCCTACGATCGCCAGATGGCGGACGCGGGCGGGAGACGGCGACACCACCACGTCCCGACCCGGCATGTCCACGGGCTGATCGTCCGCCGCCGGCACCGGCTGATCGCGACGGGCGGGGTCGCCGCGCTCCTGGCCGTCCTCGGTCCCGGTCTTCTCGCCGGGCTCTCCGACGACGACCCGGCGGGGATCACCACCTACTCGATCCTCGGCGCCAAGTACGGCTACCAGCTGATCTGGGTGCTGGTGGTCTCGACGGCGGCGCTGATCGTCTTCCACGAGCTCGGCGTGAGGCTCGGGATCGTCACCGGCAAAGGGCTCCTCACCCTGGTCCGCGAGCGCTACGGCGACCGCGCGGCGGCGGCGGTGCTCGCCGCTCTCGTCGTCGCCAACACCGGCACCCTCTGTGCCGAGTTCGCCGGGGTCGCCGCGGCGATGCAGCTGCTGACCGGGATGAGCCGCTACGTCAGCGTGCCGATCGCGGCGGTCGCGGTCTCGGCGCTGGCCCTGCGGGAGAACTTCCGCCGGGTCGAGCACGTGCTGCTGGCGCTGGGGGCGGTCTTCGTCGCCTACGTCGTCTCCGGCATCCTCGCCCATCCCGACTGGGGCGCGGCGGCGCACGGCGCCGTCGTCCCGGAACTCCCGCTCAGCCGCGAGGGCCTGCTGGTCGCGGTGGCGACCGTCGGCACCACGCTGGCTCCCTGGGGCCTCGCCTTCATCCAGTCCTACGCCGTCGACAAGCGACTGAAGCAGAAAGACCTGCCCTACGAGCGGGTCGACGTGGCGGTCGGTGCCGTGCTGACCGGGGTGATCGGCCTCTTCGTGATCGTCGCCTGCGCGGCCACCCTGCACGCGGCCGGGATCGAAATCGAAGACGCCCGCGACGCGGCCCGCGGGCTCGAACCGCTGGCCGGGAGCGCCGCCGCGACCCTCTTCGGGCTCGGCTTCCTCGGCGCCGCCCTGCTCGCCGCGGCGATCGTGCCGCTCTCGACCGCCTACTCGATCTCCGAGACCCTCGGCGACAAGGCCGACCTCGACGACAGCTTCGCCGAGGCACGACCGTTCTACCTCAGCTTCGGCGGCGTGACCGTGGTCGCCGCGGCGATCGTCCTGGTCCCCGGCGCGCCGCTGATCCAGTTGCTCTTCCTCACCCAGGCGCTGAACGCGGTGCTGCTCCTGGTGCTGCTGCCGTTCCTGCGCCGCCTCGGGCGCGACCGCGAGCTGATGGGCGAGCACGCGCTGGGTCGGGCGGGCCGGTTCGCGACCGGTTTGGCGCTGGCCCTGATCGCCGCCTCGGTCCTGGCGCTCGGCGTCCTCGCCGTCGCCTGAGCGCGGCGACCGCCATCCGGCCCCCGCCGCCGCGAGGGTGCGGCGAAACCCGGATGGCAGGCCCGCCGGCCGCTCCTAGATTCGCGACCAGGACAACTTCAGCGAGCGAGAGGACCGACCATGCCGACCACCGAGAAGAAGAGCGCCACCGCCGCGACGCCCCACTATGAGACCGGCCCGATCGTGGTCGGCTCCGACGGCAGCCCGGGCGGCGGCGACGCCGTCGCCCTCGCCCACGACCTGGCCGGCACCAGCACTCGCCGCCTGATCGCCGAAAAGGTGCCGGGCGTGGCCGCGCCGAGCCTCGGCCTGGTCGGACTGGCCGAGCGAGAAGACGCCGGCACGCTGGTGGTCGGCTCGCCGCACCGCGGCCCGATCGGACGCGCCGTGCTCGGGAGCGTCGCCCACCACGTGCTCCACCACGCGCCCTGCGAGGTCGTCGTCGCGCCGCACGGCTACACGACGATGGAGCGACGCGGGATCCACCGGATCGGCGTCGCCTTCGACGGCACCGCCGAGTCGCAGACCGCGCTGCGCCGCGCCGAAGCGCTGGCGCGCGACACGGGCGCCTCGCTGCATCTGATCGTCGCCGAAGACCCGGTCGTGGCGGGCGTCGAGGGCGGCGAGGAGTTCACGCCGCTGACCAACGCGCCGGCGGTGCTGAAAGCGGCGCCGGCCGAGGTCGCGCCGCACGAGGAAGGCTCCTGAGATGACGGGCAAGGTCCTGGTCGGCTACCTCGACACGGAGCGCGGCCGCGACGCGCTGGCGCTCGGTCGCATCCTCGCCCGTGCCCGCGGCGCCGAGCTCGCGGTCGCCACGGTCGCGGAGGGCCAGGAGCTGGCGCTCGCGGCGAGCGATCAGGGTGCCGACCTCGTCGTCCTCGGCTCGACCCATCGGGGTCCGATCGGGCGCATCGTCCCGGGCACGACGATGGAATGCCTGCTCGGCGAGTCATCGTGCGCCGTCGCCGTCGCGCCTCCCGGCTTCGCCGAGCGCGCCGACGGTGAGCCGGTCTGGCTGCCGCTGGACGGCGACGTCGAGGACGTCGGCATGCGCGTCGTCGGCGTCGGCTACGACGGATCACCGGGGTCGCGGGCGGCGCTCGCCTACGCCACCGAGCTGGCACTGGGGAACGGCGCCGCGCTGCGCGTCTTCACCGTCGTCCGCAAGGTCGCCCCGGTGGGGCCCGAGACGGCCGTCGGCCCGAACCCGACGGTCGAAGTCGAGGCGCGGCGCGCCGAGCTGCATCAGACCGTGGCCACGCTTCCGGCCGAGGTGCGCGCCCAGCCGGTCCTGGTGCGTGGCTTCGCCGTCACCGAGCTGGTGAAGGCGGCGAGCCTCGGGGTCGACCTCCTGGTCCTCGGCACGCATGGGCGCGGGCACGTCGGCCGGCTCTTCCACAAGAGCGTCGCGGGGGAAGTGGCACTGGAGGCGCCCTGCCCGGTGTTGATCAGCCCCGTTCCCGTGCGGGCGCCGGCTGTGACAGCCTAGGACCGTGGGTGTCGCATCGGCCATCGACCTGGGCCGCCCCGACGAGGCCGAGCTCGACCGCCTCCTCGCCTACTGGGAGGCGGCGAACTTCCTTACCGTCGGCCAGATCTACCTGCAGGACAATCCGCTGCTGCGCGAGGCGCTTCGACCCGAGCACATCAAGCCCCGCCTGCTCGGCCACTGGGGAACCTCGCCCGGGTTGAACCTGATCTACGCCCAGCTCGACCGGATGATCGCGGCGACCGGCGACGAAGTCCTCTTCGTCGCCGGGCCCGGGCACGGCGGTCCCGCGGTGGTCGCCAACGTCTACCTCGAGGGGACCTATTCGGAGGTCTACCCGGAGGTCTCCGCCGACGAGGCCGGGCTGCTGCGCCTCGTGCGTCAGTTCTCGACCCCGGGCGGGATCCCGAGCCACGTGAGCGTGCCGACGCCGGGCTCGATCCACGAGGGCGGCGAGCTCGGCTACGCGCTGGTCCACGCCTTCGGTGCCGCCTTCGACAACCCGGACCTGCTGGTGGCCTGCGTGATCGGCGACGGAGAGGCAGAGACCGCGCCCCTGGAGGGCTCCTGGAAGGGCGTCCGGTACCTGAACCCGGCGCGGGACGGTGCCGTGCTGCCGATCCTCCACCTGAACGAATACAAGATCTCCGGGCCGACCGTCCTGGGGCGCGCGAGCGAGGAGGAGATCGCCGCGCTCCTCACCGGTCACGGGTACGAGCCCCACTTCGTCTCGGGGACGGTCCCGCGCGAGGTCCACCGTGACTTCGCCGCGACCTTGGCGGAGTGCCGGGCGGCGATCGACGCGATCCGCGCCGAGGCGCGGGCCGGGGGCGGCCGGGCGGGGCGACCCCGCTGGCCCGCGATCGTCATGCGCACGCCCAAGGGCTGGACCGGGCCGAAGGTCGTCGACGGCGTCGCGGTGGAGGGCACGTTCCGCGCCCACCAGGTGCCGCTCGCGAAGGTGCGCGAGAACCCCGAGCACCTGGCGATGCTCGAGGACTGGATGCGCTCCTATCACCCGGAGGAGCACTTCGACGAGCGCGGCCGGCTTCGCGGGGCGGCCGGGACCCTGGCGCCGCGGGGCGAGAAGCGGATGGGCGCGACGAGGCATGCGAACGGCGGCCGCCGCCTGGACGGGCTCGTGGTCCCCGACCCGGCGGGCTACGCGATCGCGGTCGAGGCCCCGGGTGTCGGCCGCGCCGAATCGACGCGGCGGCTCGGCGAGCTGCTGCGCGACGTCTACTCGGCCAACGCCGAGACCGCCAACTTCCGCCTCTTCTGTCCCGACGAGACCAACTCGAACCGCCTCGGCGCGGTCTTCGAGGTCGAGGACCGCTGCCTGATGGATGCCGCCGGAGCCGACGAGGACGTCTCGCCCGACGGCCGCGTGATGGAGGTCCTCTCCGAGCACAACTGCCAGGGCTGGCTCGAGGGCTACCTGCTGAGCGGTCGCCACGGACTCTTCGCCACCTACGAGGCGTTCGCGATGGTCTCGGCCTCGATGGCGATCCAGCACACCAAGTGGCTGGAGGAGATGCGGCGGCTCGACTGGCGGGCCCCGGTCAGCTCGCTGAACGTGCTGCTCACCTCGACCTGTTGGCGCAACGACCACAACGGCTTCAGCCACCAGGGCCCGGGACTGATCGACACGATGATCAGCCTCCGCGGCGAGGTCGTGCGGGTCTACTTCCCGCCCGACGCCAACACGCTGCTGAGCGTCGCCGACCATTGCCTGCGCAGCCGCGACTACGTCAACCTGATCGTGATCGACAAGCAGCCGCAACTGCAGTACCTGGCCTACGAGGAGGCGGTCGAGCACGCCCGGGCGGGCGCCTCGCGCTGGGAGTGGGCGGGGAACCGGCCCGAGGAGGAGCCCGACGTCGTGCTCGCCGCCGCCGGCGACATCCCGACGATGGAGATCGTCGCCGCCGCCGACCTGCTGCGGCGCCACACCCCGGAGCTCTGTGTCCGGGTCGTGAACGTGGTCGACCTGATGACCCTTTTCCCGGCCGCGGTGCATCCCCACGGACTGACCGAGGAGGCGTTCGAAGGGCTCTTCGGCAATGACCGCGAGGTCGTCTTCGCATTCCACGGGTACGCCCGCGCTCTCCACCAGGTGATCCATGGACGCCCGCACCCCGGCCGCTTCCACGTCCGGGGCTTCAGCGAGCAGGGGACGACGACCACGCCCTTCGACATGGTCGTCCTCAACGGGATGAGTCGCTACCACCTCGCGCTGATGGCGTTGGAGCGCGCCTCGCGCAGGCCCGCGGGCGCGGTCGAGCTGGAGGCCCACTGCCACGAGATGCTCGCCCGCCACCACTCCTACGTCCGCGAGCACCTCGAGGACATGCCCGAGGTCCGCGACTGGACGCTCGCCCGGGACCGGTGAGCGGCGCGGGCGCGATCCTGACCGTCAACGCCGGCTCCTCGAGCCTGAAGCTGCGGCTGCTCGGACCCGGCGACGAGGTGCTGGCGGCGCGCGACGCCGCCCCGGGAGACGACGCGACGGCCCTGCGCGACGAGCTGCGCCGGATGCTCTCCGGCGCACCGGCGCCCGACGCCGCCGCCCACCGGGTGGTCCACGGCGGGGCGGCGTTCACCGGACCGACGGTGGTCGACGCCGGGGTCGAGGGGGAGCTCGAACGCCTCGCCGAGCTGGCGCCCCTGCACAACCCGCAGGCGGTGCGCGCGATGCGGGCGCTCGAGGAGGCGGCCCCGGGCCTCGTGAACGTCGCCTGCTTCGACACCGCCTTCCACGCCGACCTCCCCGCCGCCGCCAGCACCTATGCGCTGCCCGCCGCCTGGAGCGGCGGCGACACCCCGCTGCGCCGCTACGGGTTCCACGGCCTCTCCCACGCCTACGCCGCCCGGCGCGCCGCCGAGCTGCTCGGGGCGGCGGTGGAGGACCTGCGACTGGTCACCGCCCACCTCGGCGCCGGGGCCTCCCTGGCGGCCGTCGCCGCGGGTCGCTCGGTCGACACCACGATGGGGTTCACCCCGCTCGAGGGCCTGGTGATGGCGACCAGGGCGGGCTCGGTCGACCCCGGGCTGCTCCTGTGGCTGCAGCGCCACCGAGGCATCGCAGCCGAGGAGATGGAGCGGGCGCTCGACCGCGAGGCGGGGCTGCTCGGCCTGGCGGGCACCGCCGACATGCGCGAGGTCCTCGCGCGGGCCGGCCGGGGCGAGAAGCGCGCCGGCCTGGCGCTCGACGTCTATCTCCACCGCCTGGTCGCGGCGATCGCGACGATGGCGGCGGCGATGGGCGGACTCGACGCGCTGGTCTTCACCGGCGGGATCGGCGAGAACGCCGCCACCGTCCGCCATCGTGCCTGCGCCGCGGCCGGCTTCCTCGGCGTGAGTCTCGACCCGGCGCTGAACGAGCGCGGCGAGGGCGACTCGGTGCTCTCGCCCGCCGGCGCGATGGCCGCGGTGCTGCTCGTCAGCGCCCGTGAGGACCTCGAGATGGCCCGCCAGACGCGCGCCCTGCTCGGGGGGTGAGCGAGAAGGGTCGCCGAGAGACCTGACGGCCGCGCGCAGCGGCTTGCCGCCGGCGCCAGGCTCGCCAGGCCTCGTCGGTGCCCCAGACGATGAACGGGAACGTGGCCAGGAGGGCGAGCTGGCCGAGGTCGAGCCCGGCGGTGTGGAAGAGGGACTGCAGCGGCGGGAGATAGATGATCGCCACGGCGAAGCAGAGCTCGAAGGCGATCCCCCGCAGGAGGTGGCGATTCGCGAGGACGCCGATCTCCCGCAGCGACGCGGTGGTGGTGCGGCAGGCGACCGCGGCACCGATCTGTGAGAGCGGTGGCGAGGACGGTCCGCAGGAACCCCCTCGAACCGTTCGGCGTCACCCGGATGGAGCCCGGCCCGCCTCGATCTAGGGTTCGAGTCGTGATCCGCAAAAGCTGCACGACAGAGGAGAACGGAACGATGTCAGCCAACGACCAGACCCAAGCCCCGCTCGGGTCGTCCTCGTCGGGCTTCGTCCTGCTGGTGGCAACGATGGCCCTGATCCTCTCGCTGGTCGCGGTTCTCGCCGTCGCCTTCCGGATGCAGGGCTCGAGCAGCTCGGCGGGCGGCCACTATGCCTCCTCGATGATGAACGGCTCGCCCGTCCACGGCTCGACGATGGGTGGCACCGCCGGGACCGCGGTCGCCGGCGGCGGCGCCGAAGAGATCAACGTCGTGATCAAGAGCGACGAAGAGCACGCCAGGCGGGGCCCCGAAGGCACCTGGCACGACGCCTTCCTGCCGGCCGACTTCACGGTGCAACCCGGCGCGACCGTGAAGGTGATCTTCCTCAACTACGACGAAGGCGAACACAGCTTCACCTCGATGCCGCTTGGCCTGAACGTCAAGATCCCGGCCGGCTCCGCCGGCCACCCGAAGGCCACCACGTTCACCTTCCACGCCCCCGACCACCGCGGCACCTACCCCTGGTGGTGCGCGATGCCCTGCGACCCGTGGGCGATGTCCCATGTCGGCTACATGCGCGGCTACGTGCGGGTGGTCTGAGCACTACGGGGTGGCGCACCCGCCTCCTCGTCGACGATCGAGATCACGACGGCCGGGCAGGCTTCGGCGGCCTGCAGCAAGGGCTCCAGCGAACCTGCGCCGATCACCACGGCGGTTTCGTCGAGGCGGAACACCTCCGGCGCGACCTCGCGACGCGAGCGACCGGCTCAGACCCGCAGCGCGCGGAGCGCGTTGAGGATCACCGCGAGGTCGATGCCCTCCTGCAGCAGGGCGCCGGCGAGCGGCGGCAGATAACCGAACGCGGCGACTCCCATCGCCACCAGGCTCAGCCCCATGCCGACGACGACGCTCTGGCGCGCGATCCGCAGGGCGCCACGACCGGCGTGGACCGCGTCGGCGACCCGGTCGACGCGGTCGACGGTGATCACCGCGTCGGCGGTCTCCGAGGAGACGGTCGCCCCGGCCGCGCCCATCGCGACGCCGACGTCGGCGAGGGCGAGAGCTGGGGCGTCGTTGACGCCGTCGCCGACCATCATCACCGGACCTTGCGCGGCGTCCTCCCGCAGGCGCCGGATGACCTCGAGCTTGTCCTGCGGGGACTGTTCGGCATACACGCGGTCGACGCCCAGTTCGCGGCCGATCCGCTCGGCGACCGAGCGGCGGTCGCCGGAGACGAGGGCCACCTGACGCACCCCCTCCTCACGCAGGCGCCCCACGATCCCGGCGGCGTCAGGGCGCAGGTCGTCGGCCATCACGATCACCCCGGCCATGGCGCCGTCGACGCCGACCATCACCCGCGCCTCGCCGGAGCCGAGCCCGTCCACCGTCGAGGCCGCGTCGATCTCCTTGCGGGGGATGCCGTGGGCGGCGAGGAACCCGCGGCTGCCGACCGCCACCCGGTGCCCGTCGATGGTCCCGGCGATGCCCTGGCCGGGATCCTCCTCGACCTCGAGCGGCTCCTCCAGCACCAGGCCCGCCTCATGGGCCGCGGCGGTCAGGGCGGTGCCGAGGACGTGCGCGGACATGCTGTCGACCGAGGCCGCGAGAGCGAGCACCTCGGCGCTCCCGAGACCGTCGCGGGGCAGGATCTCGCGCACCTCCGGGGTCCCGATCGTCAGCGTGCCGGTCTTGTCGAAGAGGACGGTGCGGACCTGCCCAAGCGTCTCGATCGCGCCGGTGCCCTTGACGATCACGCCCGCGCCGGCGGCCCGCGAGAGCCCGGAGAAGAGCGCGATCGGCGCGGCCAGGATCAGCGGGCAGGGCGTGGCGACCACGACCACCGCCAGTCCCCGCACCGCGTCGCCGCTGATCGCCCAGGCGAGCCCGGCGATGAGGAGCGTCGCGGGCAGGAAGAAGCCCGCGTAGCGGTCGGCGATCCGCACCAGCGGCGCCCGCTCGGTCTCGGCCTGGGAGACCAGCCTGACCAGCGCCGCGTAGGAGCTCTCCGCCGCCGCGCGACCGGCGCGCACCTCGAGGGGCGCCCCCGCATTGGCGGTGCCGCTGAGGACCGGCATGCCCTGGCCGACGGTGACCGGCAGCGGCTCGCCGGTCAGCGTGCTGGTGTCGATCACCGCCTGCTCGCTGACCAGCGTCCCGTCGACCGGGATCAGCTCGCCGGTCCGCACGAAGGCGACGTCGCCGACCTCGACCTCCTCGACCGGGACCTCCCGGAGCTCGCCGCCGACCCGGATCCGGGCCTGCTTCGGGGCGCGTTCGACCAGCGCCGTCAGCTCGCGCCGCGCCCGCGCCGAGGCGAGTTCCTCGAGCGCCAGGCCACCGGAGAACATCAGGCCGATCACCACCCCGGCGAGGAGTTCCCCGAGGGCGAGGGCACCGACCATCGCCACCAGGGCGATCGTGTCGACGCCCATGTGGTGCCTGACCAGCACCGTCCGCGCCACTTCGAACGCCAGCTCGGCGGCCAGCAGGGCGAGGACCACGGTCCAGATCGCGTCGCCGATCGCGGATACGCCGAGGAGGTGCAAGGCGCCACCGAGGACGATCGCGCCGAAGGCGATCGCCGCGAGGATCCGGGCACGGTGTCCGATCAGCCAGCCCACGAGGACGATCATCCTCGTCGGCACCCGGCCCGGCATCCGTACTCCGCCGCTCGCCGAAAGCGGGTGGACGGCGGGCGGCGGGCGTATGAGAGATCTCTTATGTGCGGTGCCGGGAGGGCGAAGTCTCATCCTCGATTTATCCCGGAACCCGAGCATGCGCCCGATGCGGTCCCGCCCCGAGCCATCGCGCCGTCCCCGCCTTCGGATCGACTTCCTGGATCGCGTCGTTCGCCGCGCCGCTCCCGCCCTCACCTCCGAAGGCGTAGATCCGACCACCCAGCGCGGCCACCGTGAGGTAGCGGCCCGGCGTCGGCAGCTCAGTCACTTCGGTGAACTTCGAGCCGTTGGTGGTCGCCAGTACGGAGGGGATCGTTTCGGTGTCACCGCCGAAGGCCAGCACCTGACTGCCGAGCTCGACCGCGGCGGCATCGTGCAGTGGGCCGGTGAGGGCGCGGGCTTCACGCAGGCGCCCGCTCGCCGGGTCGAGCTGGAAGACGCCGGAGACCGAGCTTTCGCTCGAGTCGAGCCGGCCGATGATCAACGGCCCGCCCGACATCCCGACCACCGACTCGCCCGAGATCGGCGCCGGCAGCGGCTTCGGACCATTGCTCACGACCAGCGTTTCGACGAAGCGCGGCCCGCTCACCTGCGTACCACCCCCGTTCCCGCCGCCGGAGGTCGCGATCACGACGACGAGGACGACGATCGCGAGCGCGCCGATCGGGATGAGTAGGCGCCGCCGACGGGCAGGCGCCGC
>DASZZB010000192.1:0-6758 GCA_035545115.1 Solirubrobacterales bacterium
CACCATCACCTCGTCGCCGATCGTCTTCACGATCGTCGCCTCGCGCGGCAGCGTCGCCTCGACCGTCTCGACGAAGTTCTCGACCACGTCGAGCGCCTCGATGTCCCCCTCCTCCTCGGTGAAGCGGGTGAAGCCGGTGAGATCGATGAAGCAGAGGGTGACGGCGACGTGGCCGAGCTCCATTTCGGCGGTCGACTGCTCGCCGCCGGTCTCCATGTGCCCGACCACGTCCTGCTCGATGTAATAGCGGAGATAACGGTTGTGGAGATATTCGGTCAGCGGTCCCGCCAGCGGCATGATTTCGGCGGCGAGGTCGCCCATCTCCTCGGCCATCTGCAGCTCGGGGACGCCGTCGCGGATCAGCGGCTCGTGGACGTAGAGGTGGAAGAGGCGGATCTCGGCCTCGGCGATCCGCCGCAGCGACTGGACGTAGACGCGGACCAGCTGCAGGAAGGCGACCAGCGGCAGGCCGGCGGCGAGGATCTGGGCGCAGAGGCGGATCGCCGCCGCGTCGGCGGCGGTGAGGTTGCGCTGGTGGCCGACCGGCGTTCCCATCATCACCAGGATCCGCTCGATCAGCTCGACCTCGAGGCCGGTCTCGGCGGCGATCATCTCGACGTCCACGTCGCCCTCGCCTTCGGCGAAGAGCTCTTCGGCGAAGCCGAAGGCGAGCTTCCCCTCCCGCCCCGCCTCCTTCAGGTCGTCGAGCGAGTAGCCGCGCTCGCGCATGCGGGCGACGACCCGCGCCTGGGCGGCGGCGGTCGCCGTCCAACGCCCGCGGCGGACCGGGATGATCCGCTCTTCGGCCCAGCGTTTGAGGGTCGATGTCGGGACGCCCGACCGCCGCGCCGCCTCCTGCAGACTGATCCGCTCGTCGGCCACGCGCTGAGGCTAGTCCGCAGCGGGGCGTTTAGGGTCGCCGACCGTGCCCAGACGACTGCGACCCACGGCAGAGTTCCATGCTGACGCGATCCTGGTCGGCGACCCGGGCCGGGCGATGGCCCTCGCGCAGGCGCTGCTGGAGCAGCCGAAGATGAGCAATCACGCGCGCGGGCTCTGGGGTTACTCGGGGCGCACGCCGGCCGGCGACGGCCTGACCGTGCAATCGACCGGGATGGGCGGGCCGAGCGCCGCGCTCGTCCTCGCCGACCTCGCCGAGTTGGGGGTCGAGCGTGGGTTGAGGGTCGGGACCTGTGCCGCGATCGATCCGGCGCTGCGGCCCGGCGACCTGGTCACGGTGCGGGAGGCGCGGCCGTGGTCGGTCGACGGGCGGGGTGCCGGCCCGCGCGCCGTCCCTGACCCCGAGCTGACGGCGCGACTGCGATCGGCACTCGGCGAGGCGACGCGTCTCGGCACGGTGGCCAGCCTCGACGTCCTCCATCCCACCGCCGGCCACGCGACGCCCGAGGGCGACGTCGCCGACATGCAGACCGCCGCCCTCTTCGCCGCCGGGGCGCGGCTCGGCATCCGCCTCGCCGCCGTCCTGGTCGTCACCGAGGCGGCGGGCGCCGATCCGCTGGCCGACGAAGCGCTCGCCGAGCGCGCCGCCGCAGCCGCCCACGCCGCGGCGTTCGCACTTCTGGCCGCATAGCGAAGCTAACTGCGAACGCGGCTGGTGGGAGGGGTAAGTCTAATCCTCAACTTGAGGGTTAGCCTTTGTCGGACCTCGACCCCGCCTTACCCTCTTTTGCAGCGATTTTGCGGCGCAGGCCGCCAAGCTCGCGGCTCAGGTCGTCGAGCTGCTCCTCGACATCCTCCAGGCGCTGGGAAAAGGAGCGGATGCGGCGCTCGAGCCGCTCGACATCGCCCGCCGAGGGCAGGTTGAGGGCGCTCATCGCCGCCTGCTGAGCCTCGAGCGCCCGATCGCGGGCGCCGAAGGCGGCCTGCAGGGCGCCGTGCAGGTGGGGGCTGTCGATCAACGCCTGGGCGATCTCGCCGATCGCCTGCTCGGAGCGGGCACGCAGGCTGTCACCGTCTGCGATCCGGTCCTCATCTTTTACAAAGTCGTCCACAAGCCGATCCGATCCTTTTCATTCGTCGACGCGAGCTTAACGACCACATCCGGGACAGATGGAAACCTCCCGTGTGCGGCATGGAGGCACGATCGTTAAGTCAATATTGGGGGCGCGGCCTGCCGTTGCCGACGACCGACGTTGTGGGTAGCGTGACGGAGGATCCGCTGGGAGGGGAACCGGTCGCGCGTGTGGCCGCCTGCGGCAGTGGACGACAAGGCGCATGAAGAGCAAGCTCGCACTGATCCTGGCGCTCGCCGCCTTCCTCGGACTGGCGGCGGTCGGCAGCGCGCCGGCGGCATCGCCGCTCGGCTCGGTGACCGAAACCCTGCTGCCAGGCCTGAATCCTTCCGGTGACGGCTCGTCGGGCTCCTCAGGCACCGCCGACCCGACCGGATCGAGCTCCACCGCCCCCCCGACCACGGGCTCTTCGTCTGCGGCCGCCACCACCCAGTGCTCGGATGGGATCGACAACGACGGCGACGGCCTGATCGACGCGGAAGATCCCGACTGCTCCTCGCCCGCCGACGGCACCGAGAGCCCGGAAGCGGCGACCTCAACGCCCTCCGGCACCACCACCTCACCCTCGACCTCTACCTCAGGGTCTGGCGAAGAAGAACCCTCGCCGGGTGAGGAAGGCCACAAGGAATTCCAGCGCGGCGAATCGCTCGAACCGGCCCCGGAGCCGGCCGTCCGCGGCGGCGTCGTCCACAACGAAAACCTCGGCGACGCGAGCGGTGGCGGCACCAGCGGCGGCGCGATCACCGCCCCGACCGCGACCGGCGGCGGCACCCAGCCCCTCGCCGAGGCGAGCGACGGCGGCGCGCAGTTCGAACCGGGCGGCGCCCCGACGCTGGCCAACCCGACGACGATCATCGCGCCCTTCGGCCCGGCGCCGATCGGGGTTCCCAACTTCGTCATCAACTCCTTCGAGATCCCGCCCTTCCTGCTGCCGATCTACCAGGCCTGCGGGACCGAATACGGGATCCCCTGGGAGGTCCTCGCGTCGATCAACAAAATCGAGACGGACTTCGGCAAGAACCTGAACGTCTCCAGCGCGGGGGCGGTCGGCTGGATGCAGTTCCTGCCCTCCAGCTGGGAAACCTACGGGCTCGACGCCAACGGCGACGGCCGCAAGGACCCCTACAACCCGGTCGACGCGATCTGCGCCGCCGCCCACTATCTCAAGGTGGCGGGCGGGGAAAAAGATCTCTACGGCGCGATCCTCGCCTACAACCATGCCGACTGGTACGCGCAGGAGGTGCTCACCTACGCCCGCGCCTACGGCCGCATCCCCTCCGATCTGGTCGGCTCATTGACCGGCCTCACCGAGGGCGCCCACTTCCCGATCGCCGCCGACGCCCGCTACTCGGACGAACTCGCCGCCCGTCAGGCCCTGAAGAACTCGACCACCGACACGCGGATCAGCGGCAACGCCGCCGAAGTCATCTCCTCCTCGCCGACCCGCCGCGGGATCGACATCTTCGCCAAGCAGGGCTCCCCGGTGGTCGCCGTCAACGACGGTGTGATCCGCAAGATGGGCCACTCGGCGACGCTCGGCAGCTTCATCGTCCTCGAAGACACCTACGGCAACCGCTACACCTACGCCGAGCTCGGCAAGCTGGTCCGCAACAGCCGCACGGTCGTCACCAAAGGCGGCGCGAAAAAGAAGGTCCCGGTCGAAAGCCAGGAACTGCGGCCACGGCTGCGGGCGCTGCCGCGGCGCGCCGGCAAGGCGGTCCCGCACGAACAGCAGATCGAAGCGAAGGCCGACGAAGCCCTCGAAAAGGCGGCGGGCAACGGCTCGATCCGGGTCGGCTCGAAGGTGATCGCCGGCACCGTCCTCGCCCATGTCGCGAAGGGCGACGAAGGCGTCGATCCACACATCAATTTCTCGATCCGACCGGCGGGCAAGGGCGCGCCGAGCATCGACCCGAAGCCGATCCTCGACGGCTGGAAGCTGCTCGAAGCCACCGCGATCTACCGCGCCAACGGCAAGAACCCGTTCAACGCACGGCTCAGCGGCGCCGGTGTCCTGCTGCTCTCCAAGGAGGCGCTCGAGCAGCGGGTCCTCCATGACGAAGGCCTCGACATCTACCAGTGCGGCCGCGAAGACATCGAAGGCGGGAAGATCGACCGCCGCGTCCTCGCGGTGCTCGAGTACCTGCGCTCGAAAGGCTTCGAGATGCGAATCTCGGCGCTCGAGTGCGGCCACAGCTACCTGACCGAAAACGGCAGCGTCTCCGAGCACTCGACCGGCGACGCGGTCGACATCGCCGAAATCGACGGCGTGCCGGTCACCGGCCACCAAGGTCCGGGCACGCAGGTCCACGAACTGATCGAAGACGTGCTCGAACTGCAGGGGCCGATGCAACCGCATCAGGTGATCTCGCTCGAAGATTTCCCCGGCGAAGTCAGCTTCGCCGAACCCTCCCATTACGACCACGTGCACATCGGCTATCGCCCGATCGGCGCGGGCCCGCTCGAAGCCCAGTACGAAGCACTGCTGAAACCGAACCAGTGGGAGCACCTCGTCACCCGTCTCGGCCAGATCGAAAACCCGAAGGTGCCGATCGAACCGTCGAAGTACTCGCTGCCTGACCGGCCCGAACGGGACGGCAAGAGCAGCATCCTCGGCGGCCGGCCGCGCGGCGAAGACTAGGCTCACCGACCTGAGCCCCTTCTTCGGATTCACCCAATTCGACTTCGCCGGGACGCTGCCGCTCGCCGACGGCCGCTACCTGGCGCACCGTGAGCGCGACGAGGGAGAGAGCGTCCTCGTCGTCCAGACGATCGCCGCCCCACCCCGCCCCGCGCGCCGTCGCCGTCGCCCGCGCGAGGCCGACGTCGCGGCGGCGCCGCCCGAGCTGCCGCTGGCGCGGGCGACCGCGATCCGCGCCTTCGAGCCCTACGACGCCACCGAGGCGGCGGCCGCCTGGCTGACCGCGACGACCGCGTCCGCAGAGGCGCTCGACGCGGCGCTCACCACCGGCATCGCCTTGGTCAACGACGCCCTCCACGCCCGCGCGATCACCGCCGCCGATCCCCACACGACGATCCTGACCGCGGAGCTCGCGGTCGCCGCGCGAGTCGGATACGGCAGCGGCGCGGAGACCGCCGAGGGCGCCTTCTGCAAGGCGCTCGAGGTCGACGTCGCGGCGACCGGGGTCTCCCGCCGTCGCCGTCGCCAGGAGGAGATGCGGCCTCAGGAGCGGATGGCGGCGGTGCTGCGCGGCCGTGAGCGGCTCGACGTCTGTGAGCCCCTCCTGCTGCGCGCCCGCGCCGACCTCGACGCGGGCAGGCGGCGCGAGGCGGCGCTGCAGCTGCGGATCGGCGTCGAGGCGCTCCTGGTCGAGCTGCCGGGGGCGCTCGACGACGCCGACCACCGTCGCGATGTCGAGGACCTCGCCGAGCGGCGCGCCGCGGTCGAGGCGGTCGCCGAGCGGGCGCTGCAGGATGGCCTCGACCCCGAGGCCGAGAGCGCGGTGCGGGAGACGCTGGAGCTCGCGGAACGGGTGCTGCGGCGGCGGCGCGTGCTCAGATGACGACCAGCTCGGCCACGGTCGCGTCGAGGAGCGAGGCGGCGATGTGGTGGGCTTCCAGCAGCTCCACCCCGTCGACCGAGGGGACGCCGATCACCGTCAGGCCCGCGGCGCGGGCCGCCGCGACCCCGGTCGGCGAGTCCTCGAGCGCGATCACGGCCGGCCCGGCCTCGACGCCGAGCCGGCGGCAAGCCTCGAGATAGGGGTCGGGCGCCGGCTTCGGCGCCGCCACCTCGTGGGCGCTGATCACCACGTCGAAGATCGCTTCGAAGCCGACGATCTCCAGTGAGCGCCGCACGAAGGCGAGCGGCGAGTTGGAGACGAGGCCGATCGGCGTCCCCTGGGCCTGCAGCCGTTCGAGCAGGTCACGCGCACCGACCATCGCCTCCACCCCATGCTCGAGCTCGACCACGACCAGCTCGTTCAGCTCCTCGATCAGCTGCGCCGCCCGGCCCGGTTCGCCGAGGCGCCGTTCCAGCAGCTCGCCGGCGACGGCGGCCGAGGTACCGACCAGCTCGCGCTTGTGCGTGGCGGTGAACTCGAGGCCGCGGCGCTCGAAGATGTCCCGCTCGGCGTGGGTCCAGACGGACTCGGTGTCGAGCAGCAGGCCGTCGTTGTCGAAGACGACCGCATCCGGTCGACGGGGTGGCATGGCGCCATCATGTCAACCCGGCGGCCCCGAACCCGGTAGCGTCGCGGCCGCGATGGCCTTCCACATCGAGGTGGCGACCGGCCGGCTCCATGCCCGTTCCTTCAATCTCACCGAGGAGGAGCTGCGGCGCACCGTGGTCGACCCCTGGCTCGCCGGCCGCGCCGTGTTGCTCGGGGACCGCAGATGGACCCGCGACGAGGCCAGCCTGAAGATCCTCGAGGGACCGGAGCTGTCAAACCAGGATCTCGCCTTCAGCCAGGGCTGGTCGAACGCCGAGCGCGGCGCCGTCGACGTCACGGCCACGGTGCTCGGCGCGGCGACCGAGGCACGGCGGGCGAGCCGCGGCCCGGCGACGATCGTCATCCACTCCGACTCGGCGGTGCAGACGCTCGCCGACATCGTCTCCGGGCACGACACCGAGAGCGTCCCGCTCGAGGAGGCCCGCGAGCGGATCGACCGCCGTGACCCCGCGGTCGCAGCCGTGATCCTGGTGGTGCAGCGGGATTAGGAGGTCACCCTCCGGCGTCCGCGTGCCCGTCGCCACCACCCCCA
>DASZZB010000193.1:0-5375 GCA_035545115.1 Solirubrobacterales bacterium
CGGCGCCGCGCCGCAGGCAGACCGCCTGCCTGCCCAGCTCGCGCCGCGCCGCGCCGCAGTCGAGCGGCACCGCCGCCTCGGCCGCGTGCGTGGGCGTCGAGCACGCCACCGCGGCGACGTCGTCGATCAAGGTCGAATCCCGCTCGTGCCCGACCGCGCTCACGACCGGCACCCGCAGCATCGCCACCGTCCGGCACAGGGTCTCGTCGCAGAAGGCCCAGAGGTCGGCGAGGCTGCCGCCGCCGCGGGTCACCACGATCGCCTCGATCTCCGGCCGCGCCGCCAGATCCTGCAGCGCCCGCCCGATCGCCGGTGCCGCGTGGCGGTCCTGGACCGGCGCGAACGCCCAGACCACGGTCCCGCCCCAGCCGCGCCGCCCGAGCCCGGCGAGCAGGTCGCGCCGCGCCGCGCCGCCTTCGGCGGTGACGACGCCGATCGTCTTCGGCAGCAGCGGCCGCGCCAGCTGCTTCTGCAGCTCGAAGAGGCCCTCGGCGCGGAGCCGGCCGCGCAGCGCCTCGAGTCGCGCCAGGAGGTCCCCTTCGCCCGCCAGCCGCACGTGCGTCGCCCGGAAGCAGAAGCTGGGCGAGGCGGCCCCGCCGCCCGGGTAGTAGTCCGGCCCGCCCGCGATCACCACCTCGGCGCCGTCGCGCAGCGCCCCCTCCGGCAGCCCGAGGCGCTCGAGGTCGTTCAGCCAGATCGCGCACGGGATCGCTCCGTCGCCGTCGCGCAACTCGAAGTACGCCTGCGCCTTGCTGCGCCGCACGCCGGTGACCTCGCCGATCACCAGGACCCGCGCCAGCTCGCGCATCCGGTCCTTGAACGCGTTGGCGTAGCGGCCGACCGCGAACGGCCCGGGCAGGTCGGGACCGGGGCGCGCCGGCGCGCCGAGCGAGATTTCGGGCTGATCCACGCAGATCAGCCTAGAGACGCCTCAGGCCGTTGCCTTCCAGCGCTTCGCCCAGGCCTTCAGCTCGCGGATCGCCGGCCCGAGGTCCTCGCCGACCTCGGTCAGCGAGTACGTCACCCGCACCGGCGTCCCCGCTTCGACCTCGCGCTCGACCAGGCCTTCGTCCTCGAGCTCGCGCAGCCGCTGCGAGAGCAGTCGGTCCGACAGCCCGGGGACGGCCTTGCCGAGCTCACCGAAGCGCATCGGCCGCTCGGTCAGCGCGCAGACGATCGCCCCGGTCCAGCGCTTGCCGATCAGCTCGATCGCCTCGTGGAACTGCGGGCAGACTTCGGTGCAGGGAGGGGGCGCCGCGGCGGGCGCGGTCTGGGGCTGGGACACGGTTTCCACGTCGATCGACCTTACTGAACGTAAGTCACGGGCAGGCGGAAATCGGCTCAGCGCGTGCACGGCCCGGTGTCGACGACGCCCGCCGAGGCCTGCCGGATCGCGCCGCGCACCGCTTCGGCCGGGACCGCGAAGCCGCCCCGCGGCCCGTCGGTGGTCGCCGCGAAGACGACCCCCACCACCCTCCCTTGCCGGTCGAGCAGCGGCCCGCCCGAGTTGCCGCTGCGCACGTCGCCGCCGAGCGCGGTGATCGTCCGCTCGATCGGCCCGCGCCCGTAGGAGTCCTCGCTGATCGTGTCGCGGGTCTCGCCGATCCGCGCCGGGGTCACCGTGTAGGGACCGTTCTCCGGGTAGCCGAGGACCGCGGCGGCGGCCCCGTCCTCGTGGCTCGAGCTGATCGGCAGGGTCGGCAGATGGCCGTCGACCCGCAGCAGGGCGAGGTCGTCTTCGGGCTGGTAGTAGACCGCGGTGGCGTCGAGCTCGACCCCGCTCTGGGTGGTCACCGTGGTGTCGTCGGCGCCCGCGACCACGTGGGCATTGGTGACGATCAGGTTCGGCCGCACCGCCCAGCCCGAGCCCTCGATCCCGAGCCCGCAGGCGGTGCTCAGCACCCGCACCACCGAGCCGCCCGCGTGGAGGATCTGGGGATCGGCGGCGATCGCGGCGCTCGGCCGCCGCCGCGGCGTCGCCGGGCCGGTGATCGAGGGGGCCGGATCGACCCGGTCGAGCGCGTCCAGCACGCCGCCGGTCGGCGGCAGCACATGGTCGAGCTCCCCCAGGATCACCGAGCTCTGCACGTCGGCGCGCAGCTGGGTCGTCCCCGGCGCGTGCAGCGCGACCGCGCCGAAGATCCAGGCCAGTCCCAACGCCACCGCCCCGATCAGCGCCGCGCCGCCCGCCCCGTCGGCCCGGTGCATGAAGGGATGGCGGATCAGCCGGCGCCGCAGCATCAGCGCGATGCCCTCCAGCGCCACCGCCGCCAGAGCCCCGACCAGGAGCGCCCCGATCGCTCCGCAGAGCGGCGCGTAGGGGGAATCGTGGCCCTGGGAGAGGAGCACCGGGCCGAATCGGCTGCCGAGGAAGGCGCCGACCGCGAAGCCGCCCAGGGTCAGGGCGCCGACGATCAGGCCCTGTCGGTACCCCCACAGGGCGAGGGCGAGGGTGAAGGCGACGATCGCCCAATCCAAGACGGTCACCGACCGAATACAAGCATGCAGCGGACCGCTCGATTACCTTTCCAGCGGTGAGCAGGCGGTCTTTTGAGGCTGAGCGTCGTAGACGGCTGCTCACCCGTGCGGTCCCGCTCGGTGTGATCGCGCTGATCGCCTTCGTCGTCGGCGCCGTCGCCGGGATCCCCGGGTCGCCCGAAAAGGACGCCGCGAACCGCTTCGCCCAGGCCTGGCAGGCGAAGAACTTCGCCGCGATGTACGCGGAGCTGAACGACTCCTCACGGGCCCGGGTCAGCGCCAAGGACTTCGCCGCCGACTACCGCAAGGCCCGCGACGTCGCGACGCTGCGCGGCCTGGTCGCCGACTCGGCCGAGAGCGCCCGCTCCGAAGACGGCGAGACCGTGGTCCCGGTGCCGCTGCGGATCGAGACCGTCGCCTTCGGCGTGGTCGAAGAAGAGATCGACCTGCCCTGGGCGGAAGGCGGCATCGACTGGGCGCCCTACCTCGTCTTCCCCGGTCTGGGCCGCGGCGAGCGCCTGGAATCCGAAACCGAACTGGCGCCGCGGGCGGCGATCCTCGCCGACGACGGCACGCCGCTCGCCGAGGGCCCGGCGGACGAACGCGAACATCCGATCGGGAGCGCCGCGATCGACGTCACCGGCGAAATCGGCGAAGCCTCCGAAGAAGAAGAGCCGCGGCTGGCGCAGCTCGGCTTCCCACCGGAAACGCCGGTCGGGATCAGCGGCCTCGAGCAGGCCTTCAACCGTCGCCTGGCGGGCAAGCCGGGCGGCCGGCTGCTCGCCGTCCCGGCCAAGGCCGGCAAGGGCGCCGAAGGCCGCGTGCTGGCCGAATCGAAGCCGCAGCCGGGAGCCCCGGTGAAGACGACGATCGACCCCTCCCTGCAGGAGACGGCGGTGGCGGCGCTGGCGGGACGGATGGGCGGCGTCGCCGTGCTCGACGCCAAGGACGGCGACGTCCGCGCCCTCGCCGGACAGGCGTTCTCCGCCCCCCAGCCGCCGGGCTCGACCTTCAAGATCATCACCACCACCGCGGCGCTGGAAAACCACCTGGTCTCGCTCGACGACGAATTCGAGATCACCGACGGCATCAACGTCGGCGGCCGCTTCATCGAAAACGCCAACGGCGAGTACTGCGGCGGCACTTTCCGCGAAGCCTTCGCCGAGTCCTGCAACGCCGACTTCCTGCCGCTCGGCCCCCGGATCGGCAACGAAAAGATGGTCGAAACCGCGGAAAAATTCGGCTTCAACTCGCCGCCGACACTCTACGCGCCGTCGATCGTGAAGGAAGTCGAACCAGCGGAATCTACGATCCCGACCGAGATCGGCGAAGAAGTCGACCTCGCCGTCTCGGCGATCGGCCAGGGCGAGGTGCTGGCGACGCCGCTGCAGATGGCGAGCGTCGCCCAGACGATCGCCAACGACGGGGTGCGGATGCCGACCTCGATCGTCGAGACGAAGAAGCTGCGGCCGGCGGCGCAGCCGGTCCGGGTGATGACCAAGAAGACCGCCGACCAGCTGACCGAACTGATGGTCGGCGTGGTCGAGGAAGGCACCGGCACCGCCGGGGCGATCGCCGCCGGCCAGGTCGCCGCCAAGACCGGCACCGCCGAACTCGGCCAGGTGGTGGAAAGCGAAGGGGAAGAAGTCGTCGAAGGGGAAGAAGCGTCCCCCGAGCACAAGAAGGACGCCTGGTTCTCCGCCTTCGCCACGGTCGAAAAGCCGAAGCTGGCGGTCGGCGTGCTGCTGATCGAAGCCGAAGCGGCGGGCGGCGAAGTCGCCGCGCCGATCGCCTCGCAGGTCCTCTCGGCGGCCTACGAATAGCCGCCTAAAGGTCGAGCTTGACGATGCCTTCTTCGTTGACCGGTCCGACGATGTGGAGCAGCAGCGGCCGGTTGGCGGAGACTTCTTCGGGCAGTTCGAAGATCGCCATCGAGCCCTCGATCGGGCCGCTCTGGGCGGTCGTGTCGAGTTCCGGGATCTGTTCGTTTTCGCTCAGCTGGGCGCCGAAGGGGAAGGAGAATTCGCTTTCGCTCGGCAGTGCGTCGTATTCGTTGCCGACCGAGTCGGTGATCGTCAGCGAGTGGACCAGGCCGAGCGTCCCGTGGGTCGTGTTCTGGACGCGGAGGAAGACGCCGAAGTAGTTGTGCGCGTCCTGCGGCGGCTTCTGGCCGACCAGGTAGGCGGCGTCCTCGTTGTCGTGTTCGTTCAGGTAGCGGGAGAAGATCACCTGGTATTTCAGGTGGTTGACCTTGACGACTTCACCCTCTTCGACTTCGTGCGGATCGCCCGAGCCGCAGGCGGAGACGCCGATCGCGAGCAGCCCCAGCATGAGGGCGGCGAGCAGGGGCAGGACCAGTCGGCGGCGGGCGGAGAGCATCGGCGGCGGGGAGTCTATTAGGGGATGCCGGTCGCGTAGCGGTTCCCCCCGGCGACGGCGATCCGCTCGCCCCCGGGTCCTTCCGCCTCGAGGATGTCGCGCAGCCGCCTCAGCGCCTCCTTCCAGCCTTTTCGCTGGAAATGAGCGCCGAAGCTGAGCGCCTCGACCAGCTTGTCGATCGGTTCCGTCGGCGCGGTCCAGTGGGTGACGCGGAGCAGCGTCATGCCGGCCCGGCCGGGCTCGATCTCCCAGACCGTGTGGGTCGGGATCCGGTTGGAGCGGCCTCCGGCGCCGCGCTCGACGATCCGGAACGGCTCGTCGAGCTCGACCAGGGCCGTGTCCTCCCAGGGCGAGCGCAGCGGCGCCTCGACCCGGAAGCGCGCCCCGGCGCCCTCACCGCGAGCCTCGATCCGGGTCAGGTGGAACCCGGTGAGGAAATGGTCGGTGAAGGCCGGCCGGCGGGCGAGGTCGGAGATCAGCGCGAAGGCCGCCTCGCGGGAGGCATCGACCTCGATCTC
>DASZZB010000194.1:0-42980 GCA_035545115.1 Solirubrobacterales bacterium
AGGACTCCTCGGTGGGCACCATGCTCGTCGGTCTCTGCGCGCCACCCATTTACCGGTCGTCATTCTGTTGAAGCGCGGGCCGCGCCCGGCCATCTCGTCCGACCGCGTTTGTGACTCCCTCCAACCCGCCTCCCCGGCGCCCCGGCCGGGGGACGCCGACGCCGCCCTAGGGTGAGCCGCGATGGCCTGGGACTTCTCCACCGAGCCCGACTTCGAGGCGAAGCTGCAGTGGATGCAGGAGCTCGTCCGCGACGAGATCCTGCCGCTGGAGACCCTCGACCTCGACTTCGCGGGCTACCGACGGGCGATCGTGCCGCTGCAGGAGCGGGTCAAGGAGGCGGGTCTCTGGGCCGCGCACCTGCCGCCCGACCTCGGCGGCCAGGGCCTCGGCCAGGTGAAGCTGGCGCTGATGCACGAGATCCTCGGCGCCACCGACTACGCCCCGCCGGTCTTCGGCAACCAGGCCCCCGACTCCGGCAACTCGGAGCTGATCGCGATCGCCGGCGACGAGCGACAGAAGGAGCGCTGGCTGAAGCCACTCCTCTCCGGCGCGCTGCGCAGCGCCTTCACGATGACCGAGGAGGGCACCGGCTCGGACCCGACCCAGCTGCGCACCAGCGCCGTCGGCGACGGCGCCGAGTGGGTCATCGACGGCACCAAGTGGTTCATCAGCAACGCCGACAAAGCCGACTTCCACATCGTGATGGCGCTGACCGATCCGGACGCGGCGCCGCACCTGCGGATGTCGATGATCATCGTCCCCGCCGACGCGGCCGGGATCACCGTGCGCGACCTCGGCGTGATGAACGACCCCGCGGCGCGCAACCCGATCCACACCCACTCGGAAGTGACCTTCGAGGGCGTGCGCGTCCCCACCGAGAACCTGCTTGGCGAACGTGGCGGCGCCTTCGCCCTCGCCCAGGCGCGCCTCGGGCCGGGCCGCATCCACCACGCGATGCGCTGGCTCGGAGTCTGCCGGCGCGCCTTCGACATGCTCTGCGAGCGTGCCGTCAGCAAGTCGGTCCACGGCTCGACCCTGGCCGAGAAGCAGACGATCCAGAACTGGGTGGCCGAGTCCGCCGCCGAAATGCAGGCGGCGCGGATGATGACCCTGCACGCCGCCTGGAAGCTCGACCAGGTCGGCGCGAAGGAGGCCCGCGACGAGATCGCGATGATCAAGTACCACGGGCCGAAGGTGATGTACAACGTGCTCGACCGCGCGATCCAGGTCCACGGCTCGCTTGGCTTCTCCTGCGACCTGCCGCTCGAGGAGATGTACCGCTACGCGCGCGCCTCGCGCATCTACGACGGTCCCGACGAGGTCCACCGGGTCGGCGTCGCCCGCCGCATCCTGCGTGGGTACCAACCGGTCGAGGTCCCGACCGAACACATCCCCACCCGCCGCGCGGCCGCCCAGGTCCGCTTCGCCGAGCTCCTCGACGGCGCCGCGGCGAACTGAGATGGCGACCGCCGAGGGCCCGCTCGCCGGGGTCCGGGTCCTCGACCTGAGCCGGCTCCTGCCGGGCGGCTTCTGCACCGCCGTGCTCGGCGATCTGGGCGCCGACGTGGTCAAGATCGAGCAGCCGGGCAAAGGCGACTACATGCGCTGGGGCGACCCCAAGTTCGGCGCCGAGTCGGCGGCGAGCTGGACGATCGACCGCAACAAGCGCTCGGTCTGCCTCGACCTCAAGCACCCCGACGCGGTCGCCGCGCTCCACGACCTCGCCGGCCGCGCCCAGGTGGTGGTCGAGAGCTTCCGGCCCGGCGTCGTCGACCGCCTCGGAGTGGGCTACGAGGCGCTCCGCGGCGTCAACGCGGCGATCGTCTACTGCTCGATCAGCGGCCACGGGCAGACCGGGCCGCTGCGCGCCACACCCGGCCACGACATCAACTACGTCGGCCGCGCCGGCATCCTCGACATCACCGGCCCCGCCGGCGGGCTGCCCGCCGTGCCCGGCGTCCAGGTCGCCGACCTCGGCACCGGGGGCCTCTTCAGCGTCGCCGGCATCCTCGCCGCGCTCTACCGGGCGCAGCAGACCGGTGAGGGCGACCACATCGACATCTCGATGACCGACGGTGCGCTGGCCTGGCTCTCGATCCACCTCGCCGACTACTTCGCCTCCGGCGTCGATCCCGGGCGCGAGGGCATGCTCCTGAATGGGCACTTTCCCTGTTACCACGTCTACCGCTGCGCCGACGGCGGCCACATCACCGTCGGCGCGATCGAGGACCAGTTCTGGGAGGTGCTCTGCGAGCGGGTCGGCCGGCCCGACCTCCTCCCGACGCGGGTCGACCCGACGGCGATCCCGACCTGGCGCGAAGTGTTCGCCGGCCGCCCGCGCGACGAGTGGGTCGCGCTGCTCGGCGAGGTGGCCTGCGTCGGCCCGGTCAACGACTTCGCCGAGGCCGCCGCCGAACCGCAGATGATCGAGCGCGGGATGATCGTCGAGCAGCAGCACCCCGAAGTCGGAGCGGTCCGTCAACTCGGCTCCCCGCTGCGGATGCGCAACCACCCGGTCGGCGTGCGCGCGCCGGCGCCGAAGCTCGGCGCCCACACCCGCGAGCTGCTCGCCGACGCCGGCTACTCCGCGGAGCGGATCGGGTCGCTGCTCTCCTCCGGCGCCGCCGCCTGAGCGGCGCCCGGGGACTCGTCGTCGATCCGCCCGATCAAGCGCAGGATCAGGAGACCCAACTGCAGGGTCAACTGGTCGTCGGCGTCGGCGGCGACGTCGAGGTGGGTGACCTCACGGATCCGTCCGAGCCGATAACGGATCGTGTTCTCGTGGACATCGAGCAGCTCGGCCGACCGCCGGACGCTGCGCGAGGCGGCGAAGAACATCTGCAGTGTCGTCAGCAGGTGCTCATTGCCGGGCTCGAGCAGCTCACTCATCCAGTCGAGGGCGAAACGCTCGGCGTCCTCCCTGCTCGTCCCCGAGAGCAGGAGCCGGGCGGCGCCGATGTCGGCGCTCGACAGCACCCGGTAGGAATCGGGCGGGCAGAAGACCGAGATACAGCGGGCGACCTGCTGCGCCTCGCGGAACGCCGACGGGTACTGCGCGGTCTCCTCGCAGATGCCGGAGATCGCGACCGAGACGACCCCCTCCGCGGTCAGCGCGGTCGCCATGTCGGCGGCGACCCGTTTCGCCACCTCGACCCCGGCGGGCTCGCCCTCCGTCGCCCCCAGTTCGATCACCGCGGCGACCCCGTCCTCGATCCCGACCGCCAACGGGTTGCACTCGGGATGGGTGGCGCTCAGCGCCTTGAACACACGGTTCGCGTTCGGCGGCTTGCGACCCTCGCCGGAGGCGAACAGCATCACCACGTGCGGTGCGTTCAGGTGGAGGCCGTGGAAGTGGGCCCGGCGCTGCAGGGAGGCGGGGTCGTCGGTGCCGACGATCAGGTCACGGGCGAGCGTCTCCTGGGCCCGCATCTCGGCGTCGGCGGCGCGCCGCTCGGCGCTCATCTCGAGCGCGATGATCGTCCCGGCACGACGCAGGACGATGCGGTCCTGAGCGTTGAACCAGCCGCCCTGCTCGACCACCGCGAGGTAGCCCCAGGCGTCGGTCCCGACCATCACCGCGGCCGCCATGATCCGCTTCGCCAGCTTGCTGCCGCCGGCCGCGTCGATCACCGCCGGCTTGCGGCTCTCGAGCTCGGTGACCGATCCGGCCAGGTCGGCATCGTGGCGGAGCCGCGACAGCAGGGCATCCAGGACCCCGCCGTCGTCGGCGATGCCGGCCGTCGCCAACGGCCGCATGCCGGCGTCCATCACCACCGTCGGCTTGTTGGTCAGCTCGGCGACGGCGCGGGTGATCTCATGGAGGTTGGCCCCTTTGAGGACCAGGTTCGACAGCCGGTCCTCGATCGCCGCCGCCGTGCGCAGCAGCCTGTTCTGGCGCTCGACCGTCTTCAGGCTGGAGCGCAGCTCGGTGGTCAGCTGGGCATGCGAGATCGCGATCGCGGCCAGATTGGCGAAGGTGCCGCAGAGCTGCTGCTCCCCCGCGGAGTATTCGTGGGGTTG
Organism: Solirubrobacterales bacterium; assembly: GCA_035545115.1. GTDB lineage: Bacteria > Actinomycetota > Thermoleophilia > Solirubrobacterales > 70-9 > VAYN01. The sequence continues at coordinate 4,022 of DASZZB010000194.1, forward strand.
GTCTTCGTTGTCGAGGAAGAGCAGCCCGACGACCCTGCCGTCGCGCACCATCGGCACACCGAGCATCGTCTGCACGTTCCACTCGAGCATCGTCGAGTGCACCGGCCGCGGATCCGATTGGGCGTTGACGATCAGCACCGGCCGCTTCGTGGTCAGGATCTCGCGGGTGAAGCCGTCGGCCTCGATCCCCGCCGTCAGGCTCTTGATCGCGGCGTCGATGTTGCGGTCGGCGTGGCCGACCTGGCCGCGGAAGAGACCGGTGCGTTCGTCCATCAGGTAGACGCTGCAGCGGCGCACGTCGAGCAGGTCGCAGATCCGCAGGGCGACGATGTGGAGCAGCGCGTCGAGCGCCACGTGCTCGGTGATCGCGCCCGAGATCTCGTTGAAGGCCTCGACGACCTCGGGGAACCCGGCCGTCGTCGGTCCCCTCGCCGCCATGGCTTCGCCGACGTCCGCAAGATTGTCTACCGCGGGGACCAAACTCGATCTCCGATCCGGCGCCTCCGGCCCGGGAGCACCCGAGCGCGATCCCCGCACTTCCTGTTGGGACCGTAGCCAATCGCGCCGGCGATTACCAGGCCGCTTTGTGGATTCGCACACCTGCGCCCCGCCGCCGGCGCGAGCAAAGGGGCGACGGTTGATTTCCTTCGCTCACGGTGACAGGCACCCGGTTCGAGAGCGCGCACTTCCGCCAGGTGATGGGCCACCTGCCCACCGGTGTGAGTGTCGTCACCGGCCATGGGGCGGACGGCCCCGCGGGGCTCGCGATCGGGTCCTTCATGTCGGTATCGCTGCAGCCGCCGCTGATCGCCATCAGCCCGGCGCTCAGCTCCGCCAGTTGGCCCGCCATCCGAGCGACCGGCCGTTTCTGCGTAAACGTATTGGCGGCAGGCCAGACCGATCTGGCGCTGGGCTTCGCCGTCTCCGGCGGCGAGAAGTTCGCCGATCTCGAGTGGCACCTCGGGCCGGGAGGCTCGCCGGTCCTGGATGGAGCGGTCGCCTGGGTCGACTGCCGGATCGCCTCCGAGCAGGAGGCGGGCGACCACTGGCTCGTCCTCGGCTCGGTCGAGGAGCTCGACCTCGGCGCCGATGGCGAGCCGCTGATCTTCCATCGCGGTGCGTTCGATCGCTTCCGCCCCGCCGACCGCGAAACCTGAATCCACTGCTCTCTCCTCTCTGGGCGACCTGGCCCGCATCCCGCGTGGGAACCGCGAACCTAGGTCCCGTGGATCGAGACGGGGGCGCCAGTGGAAAAAGGCCTTGTAGATCCCTCCAAGGCGCCGACCCACCTACCCGGTCGAACTCGACGACGAAGCGGGCCCGCCGCGCTACGTTCGATCGGGGTGGGCTGCCCGCGCCACGACAGCAAAGGAGAGAGAGCCGCAGATGAAAAGCACGATGTCGGCGATGCCACTGACGACCCGGTTGATCTACGACCACGGCAGGACGGTCCACCACCGCAGCCTCGTCACCACCTACGCCGCCGACGGCTCCTCGACGACGCAGGCCTACGCGGAGATCGCCGACCGCGCCGACCGGCTCGCCGTCGGGCTGCAGCGGATCGGGATCGCGCCGGGGGACCGGGTCGGCACCTTCTGCTGGAACCACGGCGACCACCTCGCCGCCTACTTCGCCGTGCCCTGCATGGGCGCGGTGCTGCACACGGTCAACATCCGCCTCTTCCCCGAGCAGGTCTCCTTCGTCGTCAACCACGCCGCCGACCGCCTGATGATCGTCGACCAGCAGCTGGTCGACCTGCTGGCGCCGATCGCCGACTCGCTGCCGACGGTGGAGCGCTTCCTCGTCGTCGGCGGCGACGGTGCCGCTCTCGGCGCGCGAGCGATGCCCGTCGAGGCGGCGCTGGCCGAGCCCGGCGCGGTGCCCGAGTGGCCCGAGCTCGACGAGAGCGACGCCGCCTCGATCTGCTACACGAGCGGCACCACCGGCGACCCGCGCGGCGTCGCCTACGGGCACCGTTCGACCTTCGTCCACTCGCTCGCCCAGTGCGCGACCAACGCCTTCGCGATCGGCCAGGAGGACACGATCCTGCTCAGCGTCCCGATGTTCCACTCGAACGCCTGGGGCCTCCCCTATTCCGGCTGGATGTCGGGCGCCGACTTCGTGATGCCGCAGTCGACCCTCGACCCAGCCTCGCTGGCGCGCATGTTCGAGGAGCGGCGCCCGACCTTCACCGCGGGCGTGCCGACCCTGTTCAACGACCTGTTGAACCACGAGTCGCCCGCGCCGGTCGACCTCTCCAGCCTGCGGGTCGCCGTCTGCGGCGGCTCGGCGGTCACCGGAACGCTGATCGACGCGATGAAGGCGCGCGGCGTGCCGATGCTGCAGGGCTGGGGGATGACCGAGACCAGCCCCCTCTGCGCGCTCTCCCATCCGCCCAAGCACGCGAAGCCCGAGGAAGATTCCTACTGGCGCTCGAAGAGCGGCCGGCCCTCCTCGGCCGGGATCGAACTGCGGATCGTCGACGACGAGGGCGCCGAGCTGCCTTGGGACGGCGCCTCGGTCGGCGAGGTCGAGGTGCGGGGGCCGTGGGTGGCGACCTCCTATTACGGGATCGACACGCCGGAGAAGTTCCACCACGGCTGGCTGCGGACCGGCGACGTCGGCTACGGCGACCAGGAGCGCTTCGTGCAGCTGACCGACCGGGCGAAGGACGTGATCAAGTCGGGCGGCGAGTGGATCTCCTCGCTCGATCTCGAGGACGCCCTCGCGAGCCACCCCGACGTGCTCGAGGTGGCGGTGATCGGGGTCGCCGACGAGCGCTGGGAGGAGCGGCCGCTGGCCTGCATCGTCCTGCGCGACGGGGCCCAGCTCGATCCGGCGGGCCTGGCCGGCCACATCGCCCCGCAGGTCGCCCGCTGGTGGATCCCCGAGCGCTGGGCGGCGGTCGCCGAGATCCCGAAGACCAGCGTCGGCAAGGCCGACAAACGGGCCCTGCGCGAGCGCCATGCCGCCGGCGAGCTCGAGGTGATCGCCCCCACCCGCGGGTGACCGACCTTGGGGAAGTCGCCAAGGTGGTCCTGGCGGCACCCGCGCGCCCGGGCAGGGGGCCGGGGTACGTTCGTGAGGTGGAGAGAGGCAACCGGGCCGGCGACGGACCCGAGGAGGAGATTTGAGGTTCGGCGTCTTCTACGTCGTCGAGTCGCCAGACGGCGATTTCAAACGCGCCTATGACGAGATGCTCGATCAGATCGAGTACGCCGAGTACCTCGGCTTCGACACGGTCTGGCTGGCCGAGCACCACGGCTCCAGCTACGGCAGCCTGCCTTCGCCGCAGGTGATGGCGGCGGCGGTCGCCGAACGCACCAAGTACATGCGGATCGGCCTCGCGGTCAGCATCCTCCCCTTCGACAACCCGGTCCGGATCGCCGAGGACTACGCGATGGTCGACCTGATCTCCGGCGGCCGGCTCGACTTCGGCGTCGGCCGCGGCTACCAGCCGCGCGAGTTCGGGATGCTCGGCCTGGAGGACGCCCAGGGCGACAGCCGCGGCATCTTCGAGGAGTCGCTCGACATCATCCTCGGGCTCTGGACCGAGGACCGGTTCACCTACCAGGGCCGCCACTTCCAGATCGAGGACGCCGAGCTCCACCCGCGGCCGCTGCAGAAGCCGCATCCACCGGTCTACGTCGCCGCGATCAGCCCGGAGACCTTCGACCTGGTCGCCGAAAAAGGCTTCAACCTGCTCGTCACCCCGACCCTGATGGACCTGCGGACGCTGAAGTCCTTCACCCTGGACGCGAAGAAGAGGCTGGTCGAACGCGGGCGCGACCCACACTCTCTCGACTTCCCGCTGAACTGGCAGATCCACCTGGCGCGGACCGCGGCCGAGGCCAAGGAACGCACCCGCGACGCCTTCGGCTGGTACTTCGACAAGGTGATGTCGGTGGTCCCCCAGGGCGGCGACATACCGGCCACCTACGAGGCCTACGGGGCGATGGCCCGGGCGTATGCGGACGCGGGCGGGTTCCCGATCGAGCGGCTGCAGGAGCTCGGCGTCCTCATCCTCGGCACGCCGGAGGACGCGATCGCCCGGATCGAGGAGGTCTACCGGGACATCGGCCAGCAGCACATCAGCTGCTGGTTCCGAATCGGCGGGCTCGAGGACGCAAAGGTGCGCGACTCGATGAAGCTGTTCGCGGAGGAGGTCATGCCGCGCTTCCGGGATCGGCCGATGCTGATCCCGGACGAGATCGCCGCACCTGACGGCGACGCCGCGCTCAGCGGGTCAATCAATCGTGATGAAACGAGCATCGGAGAGGAGATCTGATGGGAAGTCTCGAGGTCGAGAGCGAAAAGAGCATCTATTTCGAGGACTACGCGGGCGACGGGCGGCCGGTGGTCCTCGTCCACGGCTGGGGCATGAGCTGTCGCGTGTTCGATTACAACCTGGCGGCGCTGCGCGGTGCGGGGCATCGGGTGCTGGCGATCGACCACCGCTGCTGCGGTCACTCCGACAAGGACTTCGCCGACACCTCGATCACCGCGATCGCCGGCGACGTGGTGACGCTGGTCCGCGAGCGCGGCGCCGAGGACGCGGTGCTGGTCGGCTGGTCGCTCGGCGCCGCGGTTGCGGTCGCCGCGGCCGAGAAGCTCGGCGGTGCGCTCGACGGGCTGGTCCTGATCGGCACCCCATCGCCGCGCTACCTGCAGGCCGAGGGCTGGGAGTTCGGCGGCACCCAGGAGGCGATCGCCGAAACCAAGGAGGCGTTGCGGACGACGCGGGCCGACTTCCTCCGCGGCCTGACCGCCGGCGTCTTCAAGGAGGACCCGGGGCCGGCGGTGATCGAGTGGATGTGGTCGATTTTCATGGAAACGAGCGCCGCCGCCGACGCCACCCTGGTCGACCTGGGCGACCTCGACCATCGCGAGCTGATGCCGCAGCTGACCGTCCCCACCCTCCTCTGCGTCGGCGCCGCCGACGTGGTCGTCGACCCCCGCACCTCACACGCGGCGGGTGAACTGCTGCCGAATTCGACCGTCATCGAGTTCGCCGACAGCGGCCACGCGCCGTTCATCGAGGAGCAGGAGAAGTTCGAGACCGAGGCCCTCGCCTTCATCGGCGGGCTGTAGGCGTATTCGCGGTCCTGGCCTGGCCAGGCTCAGATCGGCCCGTCGGCCAGGGCCGCATGCGCCTGCTCGGCCAGGGCCGGGACGCCCTGCTGGAGGCGGGCGAAGAAAGGGTCGTCGGTCGTCCCGGCCTTGAACCGGCCGAAGGAGCCCTCGAGCAGGATCGCCAACTTCCAAAGCGCCAGCGACTGGTACCAGGCAAGGCGCTCGACCGGGAAGGCCGCACCCGCGGCGTAGCGCTCGACCAGGTCGACCCGGGACGGGTAGCCCTCCTCGGCGCCCGCCCGCGCGAGCCCCAGCAGTCGGTCCGGGTCGTCACCCTGCAGCCAGGTCGCGGTGAGGAAGCCGAGATCGGCGAGCGGGTCGCCGATGGTCGCCATCTCCCAGTCGAGCACCGCGACCAGCCGTGGCGGCGCGGCGGGTGAGAAGACGACGTTGTCGACCTTGTAGTCACCGTGGACGAGGGTCGCCCCCGGCGAGGTCGGTATCGCTCGCGCCAGCTGGGCGCCGACCGCGTCGATCAAGGGCACCTCGCGGGTGCGCTGGTGACCCCACAGGTCCCTCCACAGCCGCACCTGGCGCTCCAGGTAGCCGTCGGCACGACCCATGCGGGTGAGCTCCGACGAGCGCCGCCATTCGACCCTGTGTAACTCCAGCAGCGTGTCCACCATCTCTTCGCCGATCTTGGCGCGGTCGACAGGGTTGTCGAACGGCGGCGGCGTCGCCGGATCGAGGACGACGCCGTCGACCTGCTCCATCACGTAGAAGGGAGCACCGATCACCGCCGGGTCCGAGCACGCCGCCACGACCCGCGGGACGCGCACGTCGAACTGCTCCAGCGCCGCCAGCATGCGGTACTCGCGCAGGACGTCGTGGGCCGAGGGCGCGAGCGGGCCTCGCGGCGGCCGCCGCAGCACGAGGCGCCGGTCACCCGCCCGCAGGAAATAGGTGAGGTTCGAGTGTCCCGCCGAGACCGGCTCGATGGTGAGCTCGCGCAGGCCGAGCGCGGCTTCGAGCGCTGCGGAGAACTCCAGAACCTCACCATCCAATGGACGCGACACCTGTGACCGACTCATGTGGCCTGGGTTTTAGGCGACCGAGGTCCCGAAGGTGGAAGCCCGCACCCCGGACGTTGGAGGTTCCCACAGGCAGTTCCCCACCGTTCCGGATGGCTTCGGATAGCGTCGCCGCCGATGAGGAGATGGGTTGTCACCGGGGCGGGAGGCGGTATCGGAAGAGCTGTCGCGGAACTCGCCGGGAAAGCCGGCGACGCCGTGGCGATGATCGGTCGACGGGACCTCTCCGAAGCCGCGCAAGCGGTCGAGGCCGCGGGCGGCCAGGCGCTCCCGATCCGAGTCGACCTGGCCACGGAGGACGCGCCGGAGGCCATCGCCCTGGCCGCCCGCACGGCCTTCGGCGGCATCGACGTGCTGGTCAACGGCGCCGCCCGCCACATCGGCGGTCGGCTGCCCGCCCTCGCCGACGAGGACTACCGGACGGTGCTCGAGGTCGGCCTCGTCGCTCCCTTCCGCCTGACCCGCGCGGTCGCCGCCGAGATGGAGGCAGGCGCCGCGATCGTCAACATCGGCGCGGTCGTCGGCCTGCGGGGCTTCCCCGGCGATTCCGCCTACGGCTCCGCCAAGGGCGGCCTCGCCGGCCTGACGCAGGTGCTCGCGGTCGAGCTCGGTCGACAGGGCATCACCGTCAACCTGGTCGTGCCCGGCTTCACCGATACCGAGATGACCGCCGAGCTGGACGACACCGTCCGCGAGCGGATCTCGCGCAGCATCCCGCTGGGCCGGACCGCGCAGCCGGTGGAGATCGCCGAGGTCGTCCACTGGGTGGCGGCGACCCCGTACATGACCGGCGCCGTGATCGCCGTCGACGGCGGCCTGATGGCCGGCTTCGGGACGAACTGACGATGGTTTCCTCGCGCGGCCGGAAAGGCGGGCGGCCATGTTGACCGAGGGGGCCGGGGCGATCGTCTTCGGCGGCGCCTCGGGGCTCGGTGAGGCGACCGCGCGCCGTCTCGCGGCCGCTGGGGCGCGAGTCGTGATCGCCGACCTGGCGGGCGACCGGGCGCGGGCTCTCGCCGTGGAGATCGGCGGGAACGGGGCGGCGGCGAACGTGCTCGACGAGGAAGCCGTCGCCGCCGCCGTGGAGGACGCCGCGGGCGCCCCGCGCGGGCTGCGGATCTGCGTCAACTGTGCCGGGATCGGCCCGCCCGGGAAACTGGTCGGGCGCGACGGCCCGACCCCGCTGGCGAGCTTCAGCAAGATCATCGAGGTGAACCTGATCGGGACGATCAACACGCTGCGGCTCGCCGCCGCCCGGATGCTCGAGAACGATCCCGAGGAGGGCGGCGAGCGTGGAGTCTGCGTCAACACCGCCTCGGTCGCTGCCTTCGACGGCCAGGTGGGCCAGGTCGCCTACAGTGCCTCGAAGGCCGGGATCGCCGCGATGACGCTGCCGCTGGCGCGCGAGCTCGCGAGCCGCGGGGTCCGCGTCGTGACGATCGCCCCCGGCCTCTTCGATACCCCGCTCCTCGCCTCCCTCCCCCAGGAGGTCAAAGACTCGCTCGGGGCCTCGGTGCCGTTTCCTCCCCGGCTCGGTCGCCCGAGCGAGTACGCCGACCTGGTCGCCGCGATCGTCTCCAACCAGATGCTGAACGGGGAGACGATCCGGCTCGACGGGTCGATCCGGATGGCGCCGCGTTGAGCGGCGCCATCCGACGCCTTGGAACTGGAACCTGTCTCGAGATCAGATGCGCTGGATCAGCGTCCCGGTCCCGAGACCGCCGCCGCAGCACATCGTGACCAGGCCGAGTTCGGTGTCGGATCGCTCGAGCTCGTGCAGCAGCGTCGCGATCAACCGCGCCCCGCTCGCGCCCAGTGGATGGCCGAGCGCGATCGCGCCGCCGTTGACGTTTACCCGTTCCAGGTCCGGCTCGATCTCGCGGCTCCAGGCGGCGACCACCGAGGCGAACGCCTCGTTGACCTCGAAGCGATCGACGTCGCCGGCGCCGATCCCGTTGCGGGTGAAGAGCTCCCGCGTGGCCGGGATCGGCCCGGTAAGCATCGTCACCGGATCGACCCCCACCGTGGTCTGGTCGACCAGGCGCGCCCGTGGCTCGAGGCCGAGCGCGGCGGCCTTCTCGCGCGCCATCAAGATCACGGCGGCGGCGCCGTCGGAGATCTGGGAGGAGTTGCCGGCGGTGATCTTCCCGTCCTCCTTGAAGGCCGGCCGCAGGGCCGCCAGCCCCTCGGTCGTCGTCTCGCGCAGGCCCTGGTCGATGGTCTGCAAGCCGTCGGCGGTGCGGATCGGCGCGATCTCGCTCTGGAAGCGTCCCTCGTCGGTGGCGCGGCGGGCCAGTTGCTGGGAGCGCAGGCCGATCTCGTCGAGCTCGGCTCGCCCGATCTCCCACCGGTCGGCGATCATCTCTGCCGCGAGGCCCTGGTTGACGAGGTCGTAACGGGCCGCCAGCTGCGGCGTGATCGGCGAGCCATAGCGCTCGTTCGACTCGGCGACGGCGGCGAAGGAGATGTGGCCCATGTGCTCGACCCCGGCGCCGACCGCGACATCGTGGACCCCGGCCGCGATCAAGCCGGCGGCGACGTTGACCGCCTGTTGGCCGGACCCACACTGCGTGTCGAGCGTGTTCGCCGGCACCTCCATCGGCAGGCCCGCCTCGAGCCACGCGTCGCGGGCGATGTTGAGGCTCTGCTCGCCGATCTGCTGCACGCACCCGGCGAATACGTTGCCGACCTCGGCCGGGTCGATCCCGGCCCGCTCGATCACCGCGCCGTAGGCGTGAGCAAGCAGGTTGGAGGGGTGCAGATCACGGTAGATCCCCTTCTCGGGGTGGCCGCGGCCGATCGCGGTGCGGACCGCCGCGACGATCACCACCTCGCGGCTGCCGTTGTCATGCATCGTCATCGGTTGCTCCTTCACGTTCGTCTCGACGGTCGCCCGGCGCACCGCCGCCGAGGCCTTACCGGACCTCGACCGGGAGCGTCGAGGCGCTCCGCCCCGCTCGCCGGATACCTTCGCGGTGACCTGGCGCCGGTGTCCGGCATCTACGACCAGTCTGCGCGGGGCCGCCGCGGCGGCCCCGCTCGCGACTCGGATCGATCAGGCGGCCGCCGTCTGCTTCGCGGTGACCTTGCGCAGCTCCGGGACCACCTTGGAGCCGATCAGCTTGAGGCTTTCTTCGACCAGCTCGAAGGGCATCCCGGCGTAGGACACCGCCATCGCCGGGCGGAGTTCGCCGGTCGTCGCAACCCGCTTCTTCCAGCCCTCGACGATTTCCTCGGGCGTGCCCCATAGCTGGGACTGCACGAAGCTCTCGGCCGCCGCCTCGAGCCCGGCCTCGCGGATCGCGTCGGCGCCCGCCTGGTAGGCGGTGTAACCCTGGGTTTCACCCCAGTGCGAGCCATCGAAATCGTAATGTTTGATCACCGTCAGGTAGTACTTCGAGAGGTACTCGCGGGCAACTTCCTCGGCGACCTTGGGGTCTTCGTGGCAGAAGGTGAAGTCGGAGAAGATCGGTGCGCCTGGATCTTTGCCGGGATGCACTTCGTGGAAGCGATTGCGCCACGCTTCGACGCCTTCATGGTGCTGCTCCCAGGGAAGCTGGACGAAGGACATCATCGTGCCACCGATGTTCGCCGCGGCGATGCCCGAATCGGGCGACATCGCCACCGAGTTGAAGCCCCGCTCGCGCCAGTTGACCGGCTGCCAGGGGTGAATCTCCACCCGTGACTGCTTGAAGTAGGGCGTGTCGTACTCGGCGACGCCGGTTTCGAGGATCTCGAGGATGATCTCCGAGGCGGTGTCGAACCGCTCGCGCGCCTCCGACATCGGGACCCCGAACGCCTCGTACTCCTTTTTTGCCAGCCCGCGGCCGAAGCCGAGCATGAATCGGTCGCCGAGCAGGATCTCCAGCATCGCGACCTTCTCCGCCACCCGCGTCGGCTGAACCCACCAGGGCAGGATGATCGCGCCGGTGCCGATCTTGATCCGGTCGGTCTTCGCGGCCAGATAGGCACACCACTGCATGTTGTCGGGCATCATCGCGTAACCGGGATCGAAGTGGTGCTCGGGAGCCTGGACGAAGTCCATCCCCACTTCCTCGGCGAGGATCGCGATGTCCGTCTCGCGGCGGAACATCTCCGCGTCGGTCATCCCCTCGCGGGTGTTCTGGAAAATGAATTGCAGACCGCATTCCATCGAAAGTCCTCCGTATTTTCTTGGGTGCTACCTGACGTAGACGTCGGGCCACGCTTCGCGCCGTGGGATCACGCCTACGGTCTCGTTAACTTCGTTGTGCCAGAGGCGCGAGAACAGCTTGTCCTCGAGCGGCTTGAGCTCACTGGCGGCGTCGCTGCGGAACTGCTCCAGGGCGGCCGCGTTCTCGACCCAGATATGGGCCATGCCGTCCCAGGGATCCATGAACTTTTCCCGTCGCACGACCTCGGCCGGAGCCTCGGTCTCGCCCCACACCTCCGACTTGAAGAACTTTTCCCGCACGTCGCTGCTCTCGTCGGGAATCGTGAAGTTCAGTGTGTAGCCGAAGAGGTCGTCGCACTTCGAGTAGAGCGGTGCGTACTCCTCGGCCCAGATCTTGCGGAATTCCTCATCGCTGAGTCCGTCGGCCTTCGCGCCCCACTGGATGATCTTGGTGATGAAGCGCTCCGGCCTCACCACGGGTACGATCTCGGTCTCTTCGAGGCCGAATTGGTACGGGATCCCGATGTATAGCCACTCGCTGTCCTCGGCGAGGACCGGGTTCAGCGCTTCCGACTGCATCCCATCGGGTCCGACCCGATCTTCGACCTCGCCGGCGTTCGAGTCGTAGTAGTCCTGCTCGTTGTCGAACCACAACTCCGAGTATCCGTCCCACATCTTGATGAACCCGTCGGGCGGGTTGTCGCTGGCGAACAGATTTTTTTCGTCGCTCCCCGGCGCCCACACACAGTTCACATAGCCACGGATCTTCGGTAGGCGTCTGGCGATCGATACGTGGAATCCGGCATGACCTTCTCGGTACTGGTCATGCGTCAGGTACGGCGGACGCTCGCAAAAGCCGATGATCTTGTGCACTGTCAGACCTGTCCCTTCTCCATTCCCGAAATTAACCCTCCGGTGGCGATGATAGGTCTGAGTCGAGTGCCGCCATCGCGCTTCATCCGGAGGGCTTTGTGCGTTCCTCCAAATCGCCTGATCCCATCGTCACCTGGGTGAGCTCGTCCGCGCTGAGATCGCCGTAGCGATAGGTCGCGCAGGGCTTGCCGTCGACGAGGACCACGATCCGGTCGCAGAGAGCGAGCAACTCCTCCGACTCGGTCGAGGCGACCAGCGCCGCGGCACCCGCCTCGACGGCGTCCCGGACGATCCGGTGGATCGACGCCTTGGCCCCCACGTCGACGCCCTGGGTCGGCTCGTCGAGCACCAGCAGCTTCGGATTCAGCCGCATCGCGCGCGCCATCATCACCTTCTGCTGGTTGCCGCCGCTCAACTCCAGTAGCTGCGCCTCCGATCTCCGCGGCACCACGTCAAGCTTGTCGAGCCAGGCCCGAACTTCGGCCCGCTCGCGACTCTTGGACAGCCCCAGCGGCCCGTAGGCGGGATCGAGATTGCAGATCGTCAGGTTTTCGCGGATCCGCATCGATGGCAGCGCCGCCTTCGAAAGCCGATCGGCGGGGACGAAGGCCATCCCGCTGCGGAAGCAGACGTCGGGCCGCTCGGCCGGGATCACCCGCCCCTCGAGGCGAACCTCGCCCTCGCGACTGCGGCCGCCGCAGACCAGTTCCGTCACCTCCTCGCGGCCGGAGCCGGTGACGCCCGCGATGCCGACGATCTCGCCGGCGCCGATATCGAGGTCGAGGCTCTCGAGCACCTCGCCGCGCAGCCCGCGGACGCTGAAGACGGTGCCCTCGTCGGTTTGCGGCTCATGCGGGTGGACGGGCGCCAGGGCATCCAGTTCCCGGCCGATCGTCAACTCGGTCAGCGAGCGCTCGGTCAGTTCGGCGGCGGCCATCGTCGCCACCCGCTCGCCGTCGCGGAGCACGGTTATCCGGTCGGCGATCTCGAAGACCTCGGCGAAGCGGTGGGAGACGTAGACGATCGCCACGCCGCGATCCCGCACCCGCCGGATCACCTCGAACAGGCGCCGCACTTCGGCGGCGGGAAGCGAGGCCGTGGGCTCGTCGAGGACGAGGACGCGAACCTTGTCCGACCAGTCCTCGAGCGCCCGCGCGATCGCGACGCCGGTCCGCTGCGATGCGGTAAGCCTGTAGATCGGGGTCTTCGGGTTGAAGTCGAAGCCGAGCTCGGCCAGGGTCTGCCTGCCGGCCCGTGCCTCCCGTCGCCAGGAGATGGTCCCGAGCTTGCCGCGGTGATACCCGCGGCCCAGTGCCAGGTTGTCGAGCGCACTCAGGGTCGGCGCCAGCCCGAGGTCCTGATGGACGAAACGCAACCCCGCGTCGGCGGCCGCGGTCGAGTTGCCGAGGTCGAGCGGGGCGCCGGCGACGAGCGCCGACGCTCCCCGGTCGGGCTGGTGGTAGCCGGCGAGGACCTTGATCAGCGTCGACTTGCCGGACCCGTTCTGCCCGACCAAGGCGTGCACCTCGCCCGGCCGCAGGTCGAAGTCGACGTGGTCGAGCGCCATCTGTCCGGTGAAGGTCTTGGAGAGACCTCTGATCGCCAGCACCTCCCGGCCGGCGGTTCGTGCACCCGAACCGTTTGCCGATGCCGTCGTCATAACGCGGAGCTCTGGCGGCCGGAGCGCACCGCCAACGCCACCGCGATGATCAGCACGGCGCCGTTGATGACTTCGTCCATCCAGAATTGCGCACCGAGAAGCTGCACACCTTTCACCCCGGTCGCCAGCACGTAGACCGCGACGAGCGTCCCCGGCACGTTGACGTTCCCCTCCTTGAACTGGGTCGCCCCGAGGAAGACCGCCGCGAACGCGGGCAGCAGATATGGAGCGCCCGCATTCAGGGAGGTAGAGCCGATCCGCATCAGGAAGATGATCCCGGCGATCGTGGCGATGCCGGCGGAGATGACCAGCCCGATCGCGGTGAGGCGTCCGACCCGTACACCGGCCAGCCGCGCGGCATCCGCGTTCGAGCCCGCCGCGTAGAGGTATCGGCCTGTCTGGCGGTACTCGAGCAGGTACCAGACCAGGCCGGCGATGACGAGCATGTAGAAGAACGGCATCGGGATGGTGAACAGCGTTCCCCTGCCCAGGCTGGTGAAGCCTTTGGGGATCTGGGTGATCACTTCGCCACCGCTGATCCACTGCTGCATCGCGACCAGGATCGATCCGGAGCCGAGGGTCGCGATGAAAGAGTTCACCTTCAGCACGCCGACCACGTAAGAGTTGAAGACCCCGATCAGGATGCCCGCGAGGAGCGTCAGCGCGATCGCGAACGCCGGCGACACATTCATTTTGGCCATCAGCGAGGCGACGACGATCACCGCGATGCCGAAGGCCCCGCTGATCGAGAGGTCGAACTGCCGCGCGGCGATCGGGCCTACCAGCGCCAGCGCCATGATCGCGGTCACCGCCTGTTCGCCCATGATGGTGCGGGCGGTGTTCATGCTGAGGAAGGTGTGGGGCTCGAGGATCCCGAACAGGATGATCAGCCCGGCCCAGATGAAAAGCAGGCTCGCGTTGCGGACCCCGGAGGCCAGGGCATGGCCGACCGCGGCGAGGCTCAGGCCGCCGCCGCCCCGGCCACCGCTCGGGGCGGTAACCGCGGCGCCACCCGCGGCTCCCCCCTCGGGGGGAGCCGCGGACGTGCCCTCGGGAGGGAGGGTCTCGGACGAGTCGCGACTCATCTCTGACAGTGCTCCCGTCGGTGCAAACCGTTGATCACTTACTCACCTGCCACAGTTCTTCGTATTCCTGCTTGAGCGTCGGCGGCAGGTTGTTCCAGGTCTCTTCGGTCGCGTTAGGCGGCAGATTTTCTTTGGTGAAGATCTGCGTCATCAGCGGCACTTCGTCCTGCTGTGGCATGCCGACCGCGTGTCGGGCAACGGCGTCTATGCCCTGGTAGGCAGCGGATAGCTGCGAGTACGCCATCACCCCCAGGAAATTCCCTTCTTCGACGCTCTTCATCGCTTCGGGAGTGGCGTCGTTGCCCATGATCTTGACCTTGCCCAGCAGACCGGCTTCGCGGAGGGCCGCTTCGAGGCCGGTGGCCATGACCATGTCCTGCAGGATCACGTAGTTCATCGACGGGTCGCGCTGCAGTTCGCCGATGATGATCGACGGCAATTTGGTCCCGGTGTCTTCCGCCTGAGCGGTGATCGTCTTCGTCTTGCATTCCGGGCAGTTGTCGGCGACCGTTTTCGACGTCGTTTCGATGATCCGCGTCGAAAGCGGGAATCCCGCGTACTGGACAAGCAGGGCGTCGCCTTTTCCTTCGCTGTCGGCGATGAACCAGTTGGCGGTCGCTTCCGACATCGTGTCGAAGGCACCCTGCTGGTAATCGACCTCGATGAACGGCGGCGTAGCTTTTCCGGTCAATTCGCCCAGCTGGGTAACGATCGGGATTCCGGCATCCGCCGCGGCTTCTGCCGCGGGTTCATAGGTTTCGCGGGCGATGCCGTCGATGAGGATCGCGTCAGGATGTTCGGAGACGGCCTGCGAGATTTTCGCCAGGTCGTCTTCCGGGGCGCCGCTGAAGGCCACCTTCTTGGTCGTCCAGCCGAGCAGCTTGCCGGCTTCTTCGACGCCGTCACGCCAGCCTTCGCAAACCGAGAGCTCACAGGAGAGCGCGACGACGTGGAGGCCGGTCGGGGGCGCTTCTTTCAGCGGCACGGTGTTCCCGACGTTGGGCGGCGGCTTGAAATATGGGGCAGAAGCCTTTTCCGCCGCGGCCACCACTTCCGACGTGCCCGATTCGCTCTTGGCTGAGCTTTCTTCGCTGCTTTCCGCGCCGGCGGCTTCCGTGCTTTCGCCGCTACTGGAACCTCCACCGCCACAGGCGGCGATGAGCCCACCTAGCGCAATGATCGCCAAGCCCACTGAAAGGGCGGCGAGCAGTCGCCGCACGCGTCGGTGGTCCCCGGGACGAAACGGCTCACCCATAGTTCTCTCCTCCTGCTTTGCCCATCGTTTTCTCCTCTTGTTTTGAAGCCCGGGAGGAATCTAGGATCTGGCCGGAACAGAGTCGGCAAATACGCAGCGCCCTCTTTGGCGGGGCCTACAAACTCTCCGTCGACGCCGCTTCCTTCAGGCGGTTTCCCGGCCTGGAGGACCTACGAGCAATCGGCGAAACTCGCGTGTCCGGCCGGCGAGCGCCAGACCGCGATGTGCCCCGCCCCCGCTCAGCGTGCCCGGGAGCCGTGCGCGGAGGGACGGCCTGCCTCAAGGCTTCGGGACCCGGCTTCGACCTCCCCGTGCCCCAGGGCGTGCCCCAGGGCGTGCCCCAGGGGCATTTTTTGGAGTCAGGGTTCCTCTCTCAAAGTCCGCAAACCCGCTTCCAAAGCGGGTTTGCGCGAACGCGCCCGACTGGATTCGAACCAGTGACCTTCGGTTTCGTAGACCGGGCCGGGGGCTCGGCTGGGCTACGGGGGGCTCGGTTTCAAGCGGCTTTCGCCAGATCGGACTCGGCTGAGATCGGCTGAACTCCGTGTCGCACCGTGCCCCATTTCGTGCCCCGCGGACCTCGCCGACCGATGCCGCGGCGGCGGCCGTCCGCACACGATCCGCAGAACGACCCGCACCTACCGGGTGGTCGCCACTTCTGTCGTTGCGGTCATCAGCAGCTGGACAAAGGCCACCATTCACAGGTTGAGCGGCTCCGGTTGAAAGACGAGCGTAGATCGTCCATTAAACGCTCGCCAATAACCTCGGATACGAGGCGGAGCGTCTGCGGCTTTACGAATTGCCTTCGAAGGCTTCCGGCTCGAGGGAGACCCCAAGCCACCTAACCTCCACGCCAGCGCTCCTATCCAGGCCGGTCATCACCGACGTCCCGGCCATCTGGGGATGCAACAAAGTCGCACTGCCCACGCATCCAGCGACCGATGAGGTCACGCTGCTCCGGGCTTAGCGTTAGCTCGGCCAAACGGCGCGCTGCCTCATCCTCAGAACCAATCTGCAGTCGATTAAGGAAAATGGGCTCGACCAGTTCGAAGAACGGATGCGGCCTGCCGAACATTTCGTCTCTAACCCACTCTTGAGCCCGCGTCTCAGGCATCTCCTGCCTGAGACGCTGCTCAAGGTGCACCGATGCGGTGACGATCAGACCAAACAGCAAATCCGCAGGCACGGGCGCATACGCGTTCTCCGGCTCAGGCGTTAGCGGGAAGAAACCGGACGCGTCGGTCCAAGGCGGGACATGATCGAGCAGGATAGTCGCCGCTTCCTCCAGAACCCTTATCCATTGCGCCTGTAGCACTTCTCCGCCGACCTCTCCTCGAAGCACCCACTGCGCTGCATTGGCGAGAACTGGAGAGAAGAACGCATGAGACTCGAGCACCACGTCTCGGGTTTCGAAAAGTGCCCTGAGCCCGTGCGCGTCGACTAGCTCTTTGATGTTGAGGTCGCCATCGTAGGCGAGAGATGAGGCGAGAGCGGCACTGCTTACTGAAAGCGCGCGGCGCTCCGAGCGAGTTTCACTCTTTGCGGCACTAATCGTCTCCTGCCAAAGCGCGATGCTCTCTGGCGTGGTGGCCCCACGTCCCAGTTCCGACAAGCAAAGAGACGCAGCAACTGCCGCGGGATCCGGCGATCGAATCGCCTCGAGAATCACATCAATCGTAGTGGCAGCAACCGCCCGCTGCGTCTCCGCGCCTGCTTTGGCCAGGCCGTATCCGATCCCGGACATCGCCACACCTACGTCGAGGTCGCGCCCCCCACCTCTCGCCACCACTGAGATGAGGAACATCGTTGCATGTCTGGTCAGCACCCGTACGACCGCAGGACTTGGCACTAGGAATGCTAGGCATTCGATTCCAAAGAGAAGTAGATGCCCTCGCTCAAGCACTTCCGCCTCATTGCTTCGGCGAATGATGTCGTTCAGAAGCTGATCAGATGCCATCAGCGTACTTTTGCTTTTCAGCTGGTACGCAACCTGTGCGACGACCCACCATTCTCTTTTCGTAATACGTGGCGCGAGGCGCTCGCTAAGCTCTGCGGTGGTCTCCGCCGTCGCGACAAGGTGATCAGCGGCGAAATACTCCAAGAAGGTTCGATGCGTGAACTGGAAGAGCTTTTCGCCGTCAGCCGTCGTGCCGGTGTCCGTGAAGACCCAGGCGCGTCCAGCGCAAAAGTCGATGAATGCCTCTGCGGCATTACGCGCCTCGTATTCATCGTCAAATCGGAACTTAAGAAGAAACTCAACCGCCCTGTCCACCAGTTGACGCTCGCTTGCGCCGCTCTGGAGACTCTCGTGTTCGTAAATCCACAATGCCAAGAACCGCATTGCCGGCCGAATGTGCTCGGCTATCGGCAATACGGCAACGATGCCGCGGCTTCGATCCCACGTCTCGAAAAGCATTTTTGCGCACGTTTCGTACACCTCAGGTAGGTGCCGGGGCAGGTAGTTCTGGCCTAGATAGAAGTTGCACATAAGAGCAAGCAGCAATGGATTCGTCCGTAGGTCCGGCACTGCCCGACTCTCTTCAATGAAGGCCTCCGCCTTATCGTGCCGCTCTCGCGCAGAGAGGTCCTCTTCGAGCTGGAACCATTTGTGTGCGTAGCTTTCAACCTGCTCGTCGGTGAACTCGGATAGATGCACGACATCGAATACAGTCTCGTCCAAGGGGGCCTGCTCGTAGCCGACCTTGCGGGACGTAACTAAGAGACGCGCGGTTGGAAACCGGCGATGAAAACTCTCAACGTCGTCGCGCACCTGCTGGCGATGCCGGGTCTCAAGCAGCTCATCGAGCCCATCGAAGATCACCATCAGGCGCCCAGAAAGGAGCAAATATTCGATAGCTCCGCCTGGTACATCGAGTTGATATCGACTTGATGCCACAGACTCGATATATTCGACTATCGACCAGCCGCGCTCTTTGCGCGTAGCGCTGTATTCCCTTAAAGTGACCATGACTGGCGTGACGGCTCTAACGTCACTGCTGGCTTGTGCCCTGCCAGATAGCGTATGGCACAATTTCGCAGCAAGCGTTGACTTGCCGCCGCCAGGATCGCCCAAGACGACACCCTGCTGCAAATGATCTATCCAGCGCTGCACAGGCGTGCGTTCAGGCTCATCTTGCGTGCGCCGAACAAGATGTGGCATGACGTAAAGAAGATCAATTGGCACTCGCTCCGCACCGTAGAAGTCAGGCGGTGAAATAGTCCCGTGGCGACCATGAACCTCACGGCGTAATTCGTCCTCAAACTTGGTGACGTCGACTTGGAGCAAAGGGGTATCTCCTACGAGGTAATCCATGCGCCGCTGCATTGCTTCAAGGTGTTGCATCGTCATTTGATGACGAGCACTCGCCCTTGCCTCATGCGCCGATAGAACGCCATCTTGGATTGCGGCCCCAACAACATTCTCCGCGGCTTCGAGCAAAGCTTCAAAAGATGCTTCTCCAATGTCCTTGGTGCCTAACTGAGCCCGATCCCACAGCGCCAAGAACTCTGCTCGCGCCTGCTCCAAGCCTAGTCCGTGGTCGTCCAGGCGAAATACGAACATGCTCGTTACGAGGTTGCGCACCTCTGCCGAGGAAAGAAAGTCGCCGAGCGTCTCATCCGACAACTCCGCAGACCGTAGGCTTTCCATCTTCTGCGCCGTGCCCTGGATGATGGTGGCGTAACGGCCTTGTTCGCGTTTTACTGCGTCATCTACGTCTTCTGACCTGTTTGACCCGCGAAGCAGAGGGCTGAGTCCCATTTCCCAGATGGCTTGGGCCACAATGTTAAGCAGGATTGCTTCTACCATTCTGGGAGAGCCTACCTCGAGAGTAAGTCCTTATGCAACGTCGAGCGGAATGCGCTCGCACGCAGTTCGGTAATGCTGTCAGAGGCTCGCGTTACTTCGTAGGTTTCTGAAAAGCCACCGAATTCGAGTTCGTGTGCAAACCGGTCGTCGTTCGTGCTGAAGATGCTGGGGTCATGCTCGACACTTCCGGCGGAATCAGGCATTGCGACGATCCGCTGATTCGCGCGCTTCGACCAGTTGTCTCCACTCGACTTGGCCCTTTTCGCTGATCTCGATCTCTCGCAATCTGACGGCGAATGACCCCGGGAGAGTCTTCTCGACCTGGGCTGCGGAGGTCGCAGAAAATGCTGCCACCGAGCTGATGAGCTCCAAGGTACCCTCGCAAACCACGAGCAAGGTCCCATCATCGCGAAGTGCCGCTCGTTGGACTCGATCTCGATCAAGCGGCGCATGCTTCTCCGCAATCACTAAGAGCATCGCCAGGTCGGCGCCGAGCTCGGCCGCCCCTCGCGACAGCTCGAGCGCCACATCCTCGCCGACCGGGAGCTGCTTTGCCTCAACCGCGAGGACGATCGCGCCATCCGATGCGACCCGGACGTCACCGGGATGCGGGCTGTTGATCGGCTGAAGTTCAACATCATCGAAGGCGCAGTCGAGAACCGCAGCGGCGAGGGCCTGAGCGCGTTTGCCGCCTTCCGGGGTGGCCCGAACAAATCGATCGACCATACCGACGAGGTCCTCGAGGGCGACGTCGCTTGCGAGTCTTTTGGCTGCGCGGGCTGCCTCTCGTTCGGCCGCCTGAACACCCATGCGCACACGAAGGAACGCCGCCAGGACCGAGAGGGTTTCGGTGCTCTCGATCCGATTGAGGTCCCGAAGGGCATCGAGAAAGGCTTCGTACGCTGGCCGCGCTTTTCCCGAGATCTTCGTAAATTCGTCGATTCGCGCCGGGCCCCCGAGGAAGGGTCGATTGTTGAGAGGCCAGCGTCCCTTCGCGCCCAAATCGTATCGGTCGTTGTTTTGCTGAGCGAGAAACTCGGCCGCCCTCCGCAAGCTGTAACCGCGAGGGCCCGCCGCCTCGTCCTGGGCGAGACCGTCGACCCGTGGATCGGTCGCCTTGGCAAGCAGGGCGCCGCCCAATGCAGCGATGTAGGTCTTGATTCCCAGGCCACCGAGACGCTCCACGCGCGCGATCCACAGCGCAGGCAACTCCTCGGTCGACCGCGCCAACGCGAGCGCGTTATCGAGAGTCAGAAGTAGTGCCTGGTCTTCGAGTCTGATCCCCATGCCACGGGAAAGCTAACTCGGCCTTCCGACACTCAGAAGATGTCAGGCTGGTCAGGCCGATCGCTAAGCGGCCAACGCAAGCTCCCGCGATGGCGCGCAATCGAGCCGCCTGAGTTCGTCGGCGATCGCAGTTGCGACCGCCCGCCCGAGGTCTGGGGGGACCGCGTTGCCCAGTTGAAGCTGTTGCTCCCTTCGAGACCCCAGAACCACGAAGTCGTCGGGGAAAGTCATCAGCCTCTTGACCTCCGCTACTCGCAGCCGTCTGCTCTCCCAATGAAACGGACCAACCCAAGGACCCGGTTGACCTTGGATGGTCGGGGAAGGCTTGTCCGGGTGGAGCTTTAGAAGGAAGCTCCAGTAGCGGGACCGCCACTTGAACTGGGGTGCCTTGTGTCCGCGCTCGGCGGTCCAAAAGAGATAGTTCTCGCCAGAAGGGACTGCGTGAAGAGCATCAGCATAGGTGCCTTTGACGACCTCCTCCGGCTCAGGCGGATTGATCTCGTCAGGAAGCGACGCAAGCGCCTGGCCGGTGCTCACGTGGACGGGCAAGTCCTCGTTCCAGCCGGTTCGCGTCTCATGCGGCCCTGAGTGCGTCGGCTCGGGCCACTCGAACTCCCACGCCTTCGCAGAGCCGGGGATGAGATCGCGACGAATGCCCACGCAGAAGAGTCTCTGTCGAAGCTGAGGGATGCCGAGGTCCGCGGCAAGGACGATCCGAAACTCGACAACGTAGCCCGCGGTGCGGGCGGCCTGGAGGAATCGCTCAAGAACCGCATGGTTCTGATTCCGATAGGCGAGGCCGTAGACGTTCTCCATCAGGAATGCCTTCGGCTGGACGCCTCGCAGCATGCGGATGTACTCGTCCAGCAGGCTTGCGCGCGGGTCTTCTCCGGCACGCTTGTAGGCGAGCCAATAGCCGGACTTGGAAAAGGGGGTGCAGGGAGGTCCACCATGCAAAAGGGATACCTCCCCTGATTCGAGGCCGCTTCGCTCGAGCAGATCCTGCGGCTCCGTCTCAAGGATGTCGCTGAACACCGCCTCCTCCCCCAACTGCGGGAAGAACTGAGAGCGGTTTGCGAGCATCGTTTTCCGTGCGGTCTCATCCCACTCGACAACCGCCTGCGTGTCGAAGCCGGCCGCCTCGCAGCCGAGATCGAGGCCGCCCGCCCCAGAGAAGAGGGAGATCGCATCCATGCTTCCCAACCTAGAATCTGCCCCCGATGGAATGACCGCCCAGCGATCGATCATCACCGTTCCCAAAGCGCCTGAAGCTTCCTCGCCGGCGGTGAGGGCGGTCATGAAGGGAAACCGCAAGCGGGACACTCGTCCCGAGCTGGCGATCCGCTCGGAGCTTCATCGGCGCGGATTCCGCTACCGAGTCGACGCCCGGCCGATCATCACGCTGCGCTGCAAAGCCGACATCGTCTTCCGGCCCAAGAAGGTGGCCGTGTTTGTGGATGGCTGCTTTTGGCATGGATGCCCGGACCACGGAACGAGCCCGAAGACCAACGCAGGCTATTGGCACGCAAAGATCGGTCGAAATGTGGAGCGAGACCGAATGAACGAGGCCGAGCTTGTCGCTGCCGGCTGGACGGTGATCAGGGTCTGGGAGCACGAGAGTCCGGGGGATGCATCGGAGCGAATTGCGCGGGTTCTGAAAGGCGCGTGACTCCAAAAAAAGTGCAGGGAAGTGGGCCGGATCGCAAGGCCAGCTAAGCCGCGTCTTCGACCTAACCGTGTCCCATGCCGTGCCCCACGGCTCTAATTCGTCTTCAATCTGAGGCTTCGGAGCCACCCAAACTCCGCAGGCAAGCGAAATTCCCGAACGCGCCCGACTGGATTCGAACCAGTGACCTTCGGTTTCGTAGACCGACGCTCTATCCGGCTGAGCTACGGGCGCGTGCCGGCGGAGGTGGGGCGCGCCAGGGGCGGCCGCTCCGCGGGAGGCGGGATTCTAGCCGTCTAGTGGTTGCGGGCGACCATCGCGGCCCAGCGGCCGGTGTTGTGGGCGACCTCGACCTCGATGTCGAAGGTGGTGGAGACGGCGGCGCTGGTGAGGACGGCGGCGGCCTCGCCGGCGGCGACGATGGCGCCGTCGCGAAGGAGGAGGGCGTGGGTGGTGGTCGACGGGATCTCCTCCAGGTGGTGGGTGACGATCACCGTCGGCAGGTCGGCGTTGGCTTCGGCCATCGTGTCGAGCGAGGCGATCAGGCGCTCGCGCGAAGGGAGGTCGAGGCCGGCGGTCGGCTCGTCGAGGAGCAGGAGGTCCGGCTCGTCCATCAGGGAGCGGGCGAGGAGGAGGCGCTGGCGCTCGCCCTGCGAGCAGTCCTCGAAGCGCCGGTCACGGAGCGACTCGACGCCGATTTCGTCCATCAGCCGCTCCGCCCGCGCGCGGTCCCCGTCGGTGATCCGGTCGTGCAGCAGCGCGATGCTCCCCGTCGCCCCGGTCAGCACCACCTCGAAGCCGGTATGGCGCCCCCGGATCCGCCGCCCCAGGCCCGGCTCGACCGTCCCGATCGACTCGCGCAGCTTCCGCATGTCGACCGCGCCCAGCCGCTCCCCCAGCACCTCGACCGTCCCCTCCGAGGGATGCGAGAACGCCGCCGCCAGATTGAGCAGGGTCGTCTTCCCCGCCCCGTTCGGTCCCAGCACCACCCAGTGCTCGCCGCGCTCGACCGTCCAGTCGACCCCGCGCAGCAGCACCGCGCGGCGCTGCTCGGCGGCGACCCAACGCCACACGGTCACCTCCGACATCCGGATCGCGGCCACGCCCGCCCCGGCCGCGCTCAGGAGTCGGAGTCTTTGAGCCGGACGTTCCAATCGACGGTCGCGGTGGCGACCACCAGGCCCTCGGCGTCGGTCATCTCGACCTCGACCGAGAAGTCGACGCGGCCGTCCGCGTCCAGCGCCGCCAGCGCCTCGGCGGCCGGCACGCCGAGCTTCGCCGTCGCCTCGATCGGACCGCGTGCCACCTTCAGGTAGGCGATCTGGGCGCTCCGTGCCAGCGGCGTCACGTCTCCCATCCGCGCCGCGAAGGCGCCGACGAAAGCCGCCCCGCTCGCCGTCTCGGCGACCCCGAATAGCGCTCCGGCGTGCTGGCTGCCGACGTGGTTGTGAAGCTCGGGACGGTCGGGCAGGAGCGCCGTCGCGGCGCCCTCGGCGATGTCGGTCACCTCGATCCCCATATGACCGATATATGGCACGGCCATCGCCATGCCCTTGCCGATCGCGTCGAGGTCGATGTCCATCGCCGGACCCTACCGTCCGTGGAACTCCGCGTGACCGGGGCCACCGTGCTCGAGGAAGGCGCGCACGGCGCCCTGCAGGTCCTCGGTGGCGAAGAGGTCCGCGGCCTCGGTCCGCACCGCCTCGTCGGCCGCCGGGATGCCGCCTTCGCGGAAGCGCCGCAGGATCCGCTTGGTCATCGCGTGGGCGCGGGTCGGGCCTGCGGCGAGCTCGGCGGCGAGGGCCCGGGAGCGCGCCTCGAACTCCTCCTCCGGGTAGATCTCGTTGACGACGCCCCAGCGCTCCAGCTCGGCCGCCTCGAAGAGCCCGCCGCTCATCACGAACTGGCGCGCGCGCCCCGAGCCCGCCCGCTCCGCCAGCCGCTGGGTGCCACCCATCGAGGGCGTCAGCCCGACCACCTTCTCGACCAGGCCGAAGCGGGCGCCCGGTGCGGCGACGATCAGGTCGCAGGCGAGCGCCATCTCGAAGGCGGCGGTGAGGGTGAGCGCGTGGGCGGCGAAGACGACCGGCGCGGGCAGCTCTTCGATCGCATCGATCATCTTCAGGAGATCGGTCCAGAGCGCCGCGCCGCTCTCCGGGGTGAGGCCGTCGAAGACGTGGACGTCGACGCCGCCGGAGACGGCGCGGCCCTCCGCCCTGATGAGGAGCGCGCGGGGCGGCGCCGCGGCGAGCGCCTCGATCGCCGCGCCGAGGTCCTCCATCATCGCCCGGTCGAAGAGGTTCAGCGGCGGGCTGTCGAGGGTGAGGACGGTGAGGCCGCCGGGGTCGGACTCGACCCGGACGACGGGCTTGCGGTCGCTCATCGGCCGAAATCTATCCACGTCCGCGCGTTCGCAGAAATGGTCGCTATGCGAAGGGAACTGCGAACGCGCCATCTGGGGGCTAAGGGACCCGGTGCACCTCGAAGAGGTTCGTCCCCAGTTCCTGGTCGGGCAGCCCGGCGGTGATCCCGATCAGCTCGCCGGAGCGGGCGACGCCGTGCCTGGCGGCGATCGCCGCGCAGTCCTCGAGCAGCGTCCGGATGTCCTCCTCGGGCTTCGACTGCACCGCGGTGACGCCGAAGAGGAGGTTGAGCCGGCGCACCGTCTCCGGCCGCGGCGAGATCGCCAGCACCGGCACGTTGGGCCGGTGCGCCGAGACGATGCGCGCGGTCCGGCCGCTCGTCGTCGGCACCACCAGCGCTTTCAGCCCGAGCCGGTAGACCGCCCCGACCGCACTCTGCGCGACCGAGTCGGCGACCTCCTGGGTCGCCTGGTCGGTGCGCGAGAAGAGCCACTCGCCGTAGCGCAGGTCGGGCTCGGTGGCACGGGCGATCCGGTCCATCACGCGGACGGTCTCGACCGGGTTGTCGCCGACCGCGGTCTCCTCGGAGAGCATGATCGCGTCGGTGCCGTCGTAGATCGCGTTGGCGACGTCGGTCACCTCGGCCCGGGTCGGGCGCCGCGCGGTGACCATCGAGGCGAGCATCTGGGTCGCCGTGACGACCGGCTTGGAGAGGCGACCGGCGGTGCGGATCAGGTGCTTCTGCAGGATCGGGACCTCGGCCAGCGGGACTTCGATCCCGAGGTCGCCGCGGGCGACCATGATGCCGCCGGTCGCCGCCGCGACGATCTCCTCGACGTTGGCGGCCGCCTGCTGGCGCTCGATCTTGGCGACCAGCGGGATGTCGGAGCCGAGCGCGCGCAGGCGCTCGGTGACCGGCACCAGGTCGGCGGCCGAGGAGACGAAGGAGACGGCGATGATGTCGACGCCCTCGCGCACCGCGAAGTCGACCCAGTCGAGGTCGGTTTCCGTCGCCGCGGGCAGTTCGGCGGCGCCGCCGGGGATGTTCATCCCCTTATGCGAGGAGAGGGTGCCGCCGATCTCGACCTCGGCGTCGACCCCGTCGCCGAGCTGGTCGCCGACGCGCAGCCGGATCGCCCCGTCGGCGAGGTAGACGAGCTGGTTCTCCTGCAGGCGGGAGACGCCCGTCCAGGAGACCGGGATCGTGCCGCGGTCCCCCTCCACCTGGCGCGGGGTGAGGGTGACGTGCATGCCGGTCTCGAGCTCCGCGTAGTCGTCGCGGAGGCTGCCGATGCGGAGCTTCGGCCCGGGCAGGTCGCCGAGCACCGCCACCTGGCGACCGACCGCGTCGGCGGCCTTGCGGATCGTCGCGATCGTCTGCGCCTGTTTGTCGGGGCCGGCGTGGGAGAAGTTGAGGCGGAAGACGTCGGCGCCGGCCGCGATCAGCTGCTCGAGCACACCGATGTCCCAGGAGGCGGGGCCGACGGTGGCGATGATCTTGGTGCGCCGATCGAGGTGGGCGCTGGGATTGGCGAGCGGATACGCAGACATCCCCGCCCAGAGTAGTCACAGGGCGCGCAGTAGGTGACGTGGCCGTGACGGAACCGCCGATCGGGGGATGCGGCACCGGGCGCGGTCGACCTGAGTGAACCTATGGCTAACGTAGGTCGACCGCGCCCGCGGCGCTGGAGATTTGTGTGAGATGCGTCCGGTTGACCGTGACATCGATGTGTGCAACCTTGGCGCTGCGATGGCGACGTCCCCGAGCGCAGTCGAGTCCCGCCACGGCGCCTCCACGGAGGCGTCCGCCGAGTCCCCGGCTCCCCTCTTCCCGGAGCTCGTCGGCGCCGCGCCCCCCTCCCCCGCCGGCCCGATCGACGCGGCCGAGGCGGCGGAGCTCGCCGCGCCGCCGGACATCGCGCTGCCGAAACTCACCCAGACGCTGCGCTTCACGGTGCGCCAGATCGAGTTCGTCTTCCGGGCGCGCCGCGAGCTCGGCGAAGTCTTCCGCATGCAAGGGGTGATCCCCGGCGGGCCGATCATCACCAGCCACCCTGACCACGTCCGCTCGCTCTTCACCGCCAAGCCCGAGCAGGCACCGTCGCTGACTGGCGAATCGCCGCTGCGGCCGATCGTCGGTCCGAACTCGGTGCTCACCGCGGTCGGGCCCCGCCACATGCGCCAACGCAAGCTGCTGCTGCCGCTCTTCCACGGCGAGGCGATCGATCAGTACACGCAGATGATCACCGCGGCGGCGGAGCGGGAGATCGACAGCTGGCCGGTCGGCGAGACGATGGCGCTGGCGCCGCGGATGCAGGCGATCACGCTCGACGTGATCATGGCCGGGATCTTCGGCATCGAGGGCAGGCCCGCCGCGGGGACGCCGGAGGCGGCGCTGCGGACCGGGGTCCGCAAGGCCGTCGCCTCCTCGACCTGGCCGACCTCGCAGCTGACCGAACTGCTGCACGTCGGCCGCGAGGAGCCGATGGGCCCGCTGAAGGTCTGGCTCGCGATGCTCGACCGGCCGACCTACGCGGTGATCCAGGCACGGCGTCAGGCGAGCGATCTCGAGGAGCGCCGCGACATCCTCTCGGTCCTCCTGCAGGCGCGGACCGAGGAGGGCGAGGCGCTCGACGACAAAGAAGTCCGCGACGAGCTCCTCACCCTGGTGCTGGCGGGCCACGAGACGACCGCCAACTCGCTCGCCTGGGCCTGGGAGCGCCTCGTCCGCAACCCCGAGCCGCACGCGGCGCTGGTCGAGGCGGTGCGCCGCGACGAGGGCGCCGCCGAGCGGGTCGAGGCGACGATCGTCGAGACGATGCGCTCCCGCCCGGTGATCCCGATCATCGGCCGCCGCGTCCAGGTCCCCTGGCGCCTCGGCGAGTACCGCGCCGAGCCGGGCACGGCGATCGCGATGAGCATCCTCCTCGTCCACCACCGCGAGGACGTCTACCCCGACCCCTTCGCCTTCCGCCCCGAGCGCTGGCTCGGCCGCAAGCCCGGGACCTACGACTGGATCCCCTTCGGCGGCGGCATCCGCCGCTGCCTCGGCGCCGCCCTGGCGATGGCCGAGCAGCGCGTCGTCCTCACCGCGATGGCCCGCCGTCTCGACCTGGTCGCCGACCGCCCCGACCCCGAGCGCGCCATGCACCGCAACGTGACGATGATCCCGGCGCGCGGCGCGCGCGTGAAGGTCGTCGCAAAGCACGGCTGAGCGCTCAACCGAGGCGCCTCAGCTCACCAACTGGAGCGACCGGCGTCGCTGAGGAGCAGGAGCGGCTCGATCTTCAGCTTCCCGGCGATCCTTTCCACCGACCGCAGGCTGACGTTGCGCTCGCCGCGCTCGAGCGCGCCCATGTAGGTGCGATGAACGCCGAGCACATCGGCGAACGCCTCCTGGCTCAGGTCTTCGGCTTCTCGAAAGGCGCGCAGGTTCTTCCCGAGGGTGCGCTGAAGATCGTCCGCCATCTGAGCTGGGACGGTCCCCCATCGCTATGTTTAACTCTACAGACTTATAAGTAGCGCTTGTCCGATGTGAGAAAGCGCAAGAAACCGTGGAGAGATTTCTCCGTGGCCGGGTGCCCCCACCGTCGCCGCGGCCACGGAGAGGGAGGGATTCGAACCCTCGAGAGAGCTTGCGCCCCCTACTCGCTTAGCAGGCGAGTGCCTTCAGCCACTCGGCCACCTCTCCGGGTCCGCGAGCCGGATCGCCCGTCCCGCGAAGGACCGATTGTAGGTACTGACCGGGGATCGCGGGATTAGGCTGACGCGGTGTCCTCGCCTCCCCCGCAATCGCACGAGCGCTACGAGCGGATCTTCGCCGAGGTCGAGGCGCCCTTCGCCTTCGTCGACCTCGACGCGATGTGGGCGAACGCGGACGCGCTGCTCGGGCGGGCCGGGGGCAAGCCGATCCGGGTGGCGACCAAGTCGATCCGCTGCCGGGCGCTGATCGCGGAGATCCTCGGCCGCGACGCGCGCTTTTCCGGGCTGATGACCTACACGCTGCCGGAGACGCTGTGGCTTGCCGAGCACGGCCACGAGGACCTGCTGCTCGCCTATCCGACCGCCGACTCCGCGGCGTTGCGGGAGCTGGCGCTGCGCTCGGCCGGCGACCCCGAGCGGGCGCCGCTGATCATGGTCGACTGCGTCGAGCACCTGGAGGGGATCGAGTCGGTGCTCGGGGCCGACGCGCCGCCGATCCGCGTCTGCATCGACATCGACGCGAGCTGGTGGGCGCTCGGCGGGCGGATCAAGGTGGGGCCGAAGCGCTCGCCCGTGCACACGGTCGAGCAGGCCGTCGCCCTGGCGCGCGAGATCGAACGGCGGCCGCAGATCGAACTCGACGCGCTGATGGCATACGAGGGCCAGATCGCCGGGGTGGGCGACCGGCCGCCCGGGCGCCGGCTGCGCGGCGCCGCGATCCGCTTCATGCAGAAGCGCTCGGCGAGGGAGCTGGCCGAGCGGCGCGCCGCGATCGTTGCCGCGATCGGCGAGTTCTGCGAGCTCGAGGTGGTGAACGGAGGCGGCACCGGCAGCCTGGAGACGACCGGGGCCGAGGCGGCGGTGACCGAGGTGACCGCGGGCTCCGGCTTCTACGCCCCCACCCTCTTCGACCATTACAGCCGCTTCAGCCCGATCCCGGCGGCGGCGTTCGCGCTGCCGATCGTCCGCCGGCCGGGGCCCGGGGTGGTGACCGCGCTCGGCGGCGGCTATCTCGCCTCCGGCGCCGGCGACGCCGCGCGCCTGCCTTCGCCCTGGCTGCCGTCGGGACTGAGGCTCGACGCCGAGGAGGGCGCCGGCGAGGTACAGACGCCGCTGCTCGGCGCCCCCGCCGACGACCTCGCGGTCGGCGACCGCGTCTACATCCGCCACACCAAGGCGGGCGAGCTCTGCGAGCACTTCGACGTCCTCCACCTGGTCGAAGGCGAGGAGATCGTCGACGTCGTCCCCACCTACCGAGGCGAGGGCAAGACCTTCCTCTGATGTTGATGGGCCTAAAAGTCCTCTATATCAGGACTTTTCGGCCCATCAACATCAAGGCCCCAGGACGCGCTCGGCGTAGGGGTTGGTGAAGACGCGCTTCGGGTCGAGCTCGTCGCGGGCGCGCTGGAAGGCGGCCCAGCGGGGATAGCGCGGGGCCAGCGTCGCGGCGGTCTGGAAGTGACGCTTACCCCAGTGGGGGCGGCCCGCGTAGTCGTCCATGATCGCCTCGACCGCCTCGAAGTAGGGCCGCCATTCCATCCCCCGGTATTGGTGGACGGCGATGTAGGCGGTGTCGCGTTCGTGGGCGGCGCTGAGGTCGGCGTCGTCGCCGGCCGCGACCCGCACCTCGAGCGGGAAGAAGACCGGGAAGCGGTTGGCCCGCACCCACTCGATCACCCGGCGCACCGCGGTCGGGCCGTCGGCGCGCGGCACCGCGTACTCCATCTCGGTGAAGCGGACGGTCCGCCGGTTGACGAAGATCCGGTGGCTCGTGTCCTGGTTGCGGCCGCCGCCCGCGACCAGCCCGGCCAGCTTCGCCAGGGCCGGGATCGCGCGCGGCATCGCCTTGCCGGTCGCGGCGAGCGCCTCGAAAGCCCAGTTCTCCAGCACGACGTCGTTGAGGTGGGCGGCGAACCGGCCGCGCGGTGCGGGCGGCGCCGCGACCCGGTTGCGCTCGAGCACGAGGGCGCGGTCGGAGTAGGGGAAGGTGAAGAGCTCGAAGTGGTCGTTGGCGGCGGCCAGCTCGTCGAAGCGATCGAGCACGTCCTCGCGCCGGTGCGAGGAATCGACCCGCCGCAGGGTGAAGGCGGGAAAGCAGCGGAGCGTCACCGCGCTGATCGCGCCGAGCGCCCCGACGCCGATCCGCGCCGCCCGCAGCAGCTCCGGATCGCCCGCCGCGGTCAGGTCGCGGACGCTGCCGTCGCCGAGCACCAGCTCGACCCCCTCGACCCGCGCCGAGATGTTGCCGAAGCGCGCTCCGGTGCCGTGGGTGCCGGTCGAGATCGTCCCGGCGACGGTCTGCGCGTCGATGTCGCCGAGGTTCTCCAGCGCCAGCCCGAGCGCCGTCAGCTCCTCGTTCAGGTCGGCGAGCACGGTGCCGGCGCCGACCCGGACCAGGCCGCTCTCCCGGTCGGCCTCCAGGACGCCGCGGAGCGCCTCCAGCCGCAGCATCGTCGCATCGGTCATCGCCGCCTCGGTGAACGAGTGGCCGGACCCGGTGACCGAGAGCCTCTCCCCCGCCGCCGCCGCTGCCCCGACCGCCTCGGCCAGCTCCTCGCGCGAGCGTGGCGCGAGGATCCGCGCCGGGCGACAGCGCTGGTCGCCCGCCCAGTTGGTCCACTCGCCGCTCTGCGTCAGCGGATCCACGGCCCAAGTATCCCGTCACCCAGATGAGTTCGCAGTTCCGACCGCATAGCGAACAGAACTGCGAACGCCCGGCGGGCTACCCCTCCGCGGGGACCGGGTCCGGCCCGAGCGCGCGGAACGCGTAGAGGATCGTCGCGACCAGGAGGGCGGCGATCGCGATGCTCGGCGCCGCGTCGCCGGTCGCCCCCGCGACCCCCGCCCCGGCGACCCCGCCCAGCACCTGGGCCGCCGCCCAGGCCATGTTGGTGACGCCGGCCGCGTAGCCCTGGTGGAGGCCGCTCGCCTCGGCGCTGTCGGCGATCAGCGTCATCGCCGGCGCGAAGCAGAGGCCGGAGCCGAGCGCGCTGATCAACAGCGAGCCGATGGCCACGGCCAGCGAGCCGGCAAGGCCGAAGATCACCATCGCCACCGCGCAGATCGCCATGCCGGCCACGTAAGGAGCGCGGCGGCCGACCCGGTCGGCGAGCCGCCCGGCGATCGGCGCGAGCACCGACTCGACCGCCGCGCCGCCGATGAAGCCGATCGCGATCAGCGTGTGGCCGCCGCCGAGCACGTTGATCCGCAGCGGCAGGAGCACGTCGATGGCTCCATACATCAGCGACGGCGAGCTGACGAAGATCGCCGCCTCGACCAGCGGCCGGTCGACCAGGCAGGCAAGGACCTCGCGCAGCGGTTGGCGCTCGCGGACGACGGTGTCGGGGAAGCGGGCGGCGATGCAGGCGAGGCCGAGGGCGACGACGAGGACCGCGTCGAAGACCGCCTCGGTGCCGATCGAGGCGGCCAGCGCGCCCAGCACCGGCCCGAGCAGGGAGCCGGCGACGGCGGTCCCCAGCGCGGTCCCGATCACCGAGCCGCGCTTCTCCTCCGGATAGCTGTTGATCAGCCAGGTGAGCGCGCCGGACCAGATCAGCGCCCCGGCGATCCCTTGGATGAAGCGCGCCAGATCGAGCGGGTAGGCGCTCTTCAGGAGGCCGAAGAGGAGGCTGGCGAAGCCGAGCGCGCAGAGCCCTCCGATCACCGTCCGGCGGGGGCCGAAGCGACTGGCGACGTAGCCCGCCGGCAGCGACGCGGCGAGCGTCCCCGCCGCGTAGGCGGCGGAGAGGATCCCGGCCTGCGCCGTGCTGAGGTGAAGGTCGTGGACGTAGGTCGGCAGAAGCGGCGCGATCGCCGTGAAGAAGGTGAGGTCGAGGAAGACCATCGCCGAGGCGAGCACGAGCAGACGCCGCATGGCACCATCCAATCAGCCTCAGGAGGGGTGGCAGAGCGGTTGAATGCGGCGGCCTTGAAAGCCGTTGGGCGTCTTACGGCGTCTCGTGGGTTCGAATCCCACCCCCTCCGCTGCGGCAGGAAACGGGGCCCGCCGGCCGAACGTCCCGAACATGGACCGGTCCGCGATCCGCGCCCCCGGCGGCGAGCGCTGGCTGAAGCGCGCCGAACAGGTCCGCGACGCGTTCGGCCTGGTCTTCGTCCTGGTCGTCATCACCTACGTGCTGACCTCGCTGCTCGACAACGCCGGCTGGGGCGCGGTGCTGGTGATGCTGGCGGTCTCCACGACGTCGGTCGTCGCCTTGACCAGCTCCCATGCGAAACCGCACTGGATCCACATCTCGATCTACCTGGGGACGATCGGGCTGGTGCTGGCGGTGATCGCGGCGGTCTCGGGCGACGACCTCTGGCTCAGCCTCGGCGCCGGCGTCCAGGTCTTCCTGCTGGCGACGGCGATGGCCGCGGTGCTGGTGCGGGTGATCGGGACCGCGGAGGTCGGCGCCCGCACGATCCTCGGCGCGATCAGCGTCTACACCGTGCTCGGATTGCTCTTCGCCTTCGTCTACGAGACCGTCGGCCGACTCCAGGACGGGCCCTTCTTCGAAGCCCATACGAACCTTCACCACAGCGACTACCTGTTCTTCAGCTACACGACGCTGACCACCACGGGGTACGGCAACCTGGTCCCCGGCGGGCAGCCCGGTCGGATGCTGGCGGGGCTGGAGATGCTGCTCGGGCAGATCTTCCTGGTGACGCTGGTCGCCGGCCTGGTCGCCCTCTGGCGGCCCGGTGCGGGACTGAAGAGACGGCGCAAGGAGCGCGCCGCCGAAACCGGCTAGTCGGAGAGCTCGACGCTCCCGATCGTCTTCGCCTCGAGCGGCTTGTCGCGGCCGTCGGTCTCCGAGGCCTCGATCGCGTCCACCGCGTCCATCCCCTCGACCACCTCGCCGAAGACGGTGTGCTTGCCGTCGAGCCACGGCGCCGCGCCGGCGGTGACGATGAAGAACTGCGAGCCGTTGGTGTTCGGACCGGCGTTCGCCATCGCGAGGGCGCCGCGGACCACCTTGTGGTCGTTGAACTCGTCCTCGAAGGTGTAGCCGGGACCGCCGGTGCCGGTGCCTTCCGGGCAGCCGCCCTGAATCATGAAGTCGGGGATGACCCGGTGGAAGATCAGCCCGTCGTAGAAGCCCTCGCCCGCCAGCTTGCGGAAGTTCTCGACGGTTTTCGGCGCGTCCTCGTCGAAGAACTCGACGGTGATCGGCCCGGCATTGGTCTGCAGCGTCGCTTTCGACATGGCCCGCACCCTAGCTGTTCCTTATCACCGGTATCCCGGCATAAGGAACAGCTGACAGAGGTCAGCCGCCGTGGACCTCGACCGTGACCGGTGCCGAGGAGCCGGGCGCGTAGGGCCAGCGCTCCTCGGCGAGGGCCGTCGCCCGCAGGCGGATCCGGGCCGTGGCGCTGACGTAGCGGAACAGGTAGCGGGCGCGGAAGCGGCCGTCGTGGTCGGTGCGGGTGACGAGGACCGGGCGCCAGCGGCCGGTCTCCGCCTCCAGGTACTGGATCGCGACCAGCTTGCCGCGCCGCGGGATCGGCGCGCCGCGACTCCGCACCCGTCCGCTCAGCCGCACCGACTCGCCGGTGCGGAGCGTGCCCGGCGCCGCCGCGAGCGTCACCCCGGCGCGCACCCGGAGGTCGAGCGACCGATGTCGCGCCGGGGCGAGGCTGTGGTTGCCGGGAAAGCTCGCGGAAAGTCGGCGCGAGGTCCCCGGCCCGAGCCGCAGGACGAAGCCGCCGCGCTCCCCGGTCGTGATCCGTTCGACCGTGCGCGGCGCCAGCGCTCCGTGCGAGGGGCGTACCACGACCTTGATCCGCCGCCCGGAGAGGCCCGCCCCGGCAGCGGTGGTGAGGCGGCCGGAGAGGAGAGCCGGAGCGCCGAACGGGACGGTGAGCATGTCGCCTCGGCCGTGCCCTCCGCGCAGCCGCACGAAGAGCCTCGTCTTGGCGCGCCGCCCGGCGGGGCCGTTCGATGCCCGGTCGCCTTTGCGGTCGCCGTTCTTGCCTCCGCTCGACCTGCCGCCGTCGCGCTTGCCGTCGTCTTTCCCGGCGGCGACATCCGCCGGCTTGACGTGGATCGACATCTGCGTGCCGTCGGCGTGCAGGGAGCTCGCCGCGGTGTTGCCGGCCGCATCACCCGCTTCGGCGCGGAAGACCCAGGTCCCGGCCGGAAGGTCGGGCAGCGGGGCGCTCAAGGTCGCCTTGCCGGGCCCGGCTGCGTCGAGCTTGGTGGGCAGGTCGGTCCAGTCCTGCGATTCGGCGCGCCGGTAGGAGATCGTCCCGGTGGCCGGTCCGGCGAGGGCGTCGGCCGCCGTCGCGGTGATCCGGGCGCCCTGCGAATCGTCGTTCGGGAAGGCGACGGTCGGCGGCTGGTCGTCGAAGCGCAGCGGGATGTCGATGCCGGTCGCGGCCGACTCGTTGCCGGCTTCGTCGCGCAGCCAGAGGTGCAGGTTCCAGGCACCCGGCCCGGGCACCGTCAGCGGCGGCAGCGCGGCGACGTCCCTGCCCGGCACGAAGTTGACCCCGCTGTCGAAGCCGTTCTGCCCGGTGATCCGGTAGAAGGCGCCCCAGATCGGGCTCGCCGGGCCTTGATCGGGATTGGTCCAGCTGAGCTCGAAGCGGTTCACCCGGTGCCAGCCCTCGCCGCCCGCGGCGATCGTCACCGGCCGCGGGTGCGCGGGCGGGTTGTTGTCGATGCCCAGCGTCTGCGCCGCGGTGCAGCCCTGCGCCCCGGCGAAGTCGTAGACGCAGTGGACGAGCGAGTGGTTGCCGTCGCTGAACCGCGTCGTGTCGATCGACTGGCTCTGGCCGACCGCGGGGTAGCAGGGTCCCATCCGGGTCGACACCAGGGCGCCGCCGCTCCAGGTCGCCGCGCACGGATATTCGGTCAGCGCCGCCCGCGCCCCGTCGATCAGCGTTTCGCCGTAATGGACCCCGGAGCCGACGTCGCTGCCGGAGATCGCGAGGCTCTGGGTCCCGTGGTGCCAGCCGCCCGCGGCCAGCTCGCCGCCGATCCCCGCCTGCGGTGCCTTTTCGTCTTCCATTTCGATCGTCATGTCTTTGATCCCCGACCAGGACTGCTCGCCGAGCGAGCACCACTTGTCGCCGCCACGCGCGCACAGCAGCCGATCTTCGAACCCGGCGACCGGCACCGGGAAGCCGAGCTCGAAGTAGCGCTGGGTCGTGTCGGTGCCGTTCGCGCCGAGCTTCGGCTCGAAGCCGCCCGCCCAGTTGATCGAGCCGAGCCGCTGCTCCATCCCGTCGTGGAGCGCGTGCCACCAGTCGCCGCTGATCTTGGTCAGGTAGGTCCCCGCCGGCGCGAGCCAGCGCCAGCGCGCGAACTGTTCGCCGCTGACCGTGGACGCGCCGCTGCGGGTGAAGCTCTTGGCGTGGTCCCCGCTACCGCCGTCGCAGTAGGCGTCGGGGTAGAACTTGGCGCCGCCGGTCGAGTCCCACCAGTCGGCGTCCACCCCGGCGCCGGGCTTGCACTGGATGACCAGGTACCGGTTCGCGCGCGCCGTCCCGGCCAACAGGAGACACACGCAGATCGCCAGCCCGGCGACCATCGCGACGATCCTCCCCACCCCACCTCGCGTCCCGGCCATGCGTCCTCCTCTTCTCCGTCGCCTCCTCGTGCGGGCCGTTCAAGGGCGCGGCGGCGGCGGGCTCTCCCCCTCCTCGCCGGCCGGACCGGGCCCCGAAGCCGCGCTTTGCGAGAATGGACGGCGATGGCAC
Organism: Solirubrobacterales bacterium; assembly: GCA_035545115.1. Lineage (GTDB taxonomy): Bacteria > Actinomycetota > Thermoleophilia > Solirubrobacterales > 70-9 > VAYN01. The sequence goes on from DASZZB010000194.1 coordinate 39,742, forward strand.
TACCGACGAAGGACCAGGTGAACGAGGCGCTGCGCGGAGTGATCGACCCCGAGCTGCGCCGCTCGATCGTCGAGCTCGGCATGGTGCGCTCGATCGAGATCCAGCCCAGCGGCCGTGTGGAGGTGGTGGTCTCGCTGACCACCGCCGGCTGCCCGATCCGCTCCCACTTCGAAGGGGCCGTCGCCCAGCGGGTGGGCGAGCTGGAGGGGGTGACGGAGGTCGCGGTCGGCTTCGACGTCCTCTCCGACGAGGAGAAAGGGAACCTGCAGCAGACGCTGGGGCGCGGCAAGCTGCCGCAGGGCGCGCTCGCCAAGGTCAAAAACGTGATCTGCGTGTCCTCCGGCAAGGGCGGCGTCGGCAAGTCGACGCTGACCGCCAACCTGGCCGCGGCGCTGACCGCCGAAGGCCACCCGGCGGGCGCCCTCGACTGCGACGTCTACGGCTACTCGATCCCCCGCATGCTCGGCGTCGACGGCAAGCCGGAGGTGAACGGGGAGCGCAAGATCCTGCCGCTGGACTCGGCGGGCGGGGTCAAGGTGATGTCGATCGGCTTCTTCGTCGAGCAGAACGCGGCGGTCGTCTGGCGCGGCCCGATGCTCCACAAAGCGATCCAGCAGTTCCTCGAGGACGTCGCCTGGGACGAGCTGGAGTACCTGCTGCTCGACCTGCCGCCGGGGACCGGCGACGTCTCGATGACGCTCGCCCAGCTCCTGCCCCAGGCGAAGTTCATCATCGTCACCACGCCGCAGCCGGCCGCCCAGTCGGTGGCGCATCGCGGCGCCGAGATGGCGAAGAAATTCGACCTCGAGATCCTCGGCGTGATCGAGAACATGTCGGGCTTCACCACGCCCGACGGGGAGCGCTTCACGATCTTCGGCGAGGGCGGCGGCCAGCTGCTCGCCGACGAGCTCGACGTGCCGATGCTCGGCAAGGTGCCGCTGTCGGAGCCGCTCCGCGAACACTCCGACGAGGGCACGCCGCTGGTCACCTCGGATCCCGACTCCCCCGCCGCGCAGGCGATCCGCCAGGCGGCGCGCGGGATCGTCGCGGCGACCCCGCAGGAGCTCCCGGTCCTGCAGGCGGCGCCGGGGATGGCGGAGATGCCGGCGGTCGGCGGCACCCCGCTGCCGGTAGTCCAGGTCGGGCCCGGCGCCTGAAGCCGCCGGCTCGTCCCGACCCCTGACGCCCCCGACCCCCCCGACCGGCGTTCGCAGTTCTCGTCGCTATGCGGCCATTTCTGCGAACTCCGGCGGGTGCTCCGGTGCGAGCTCGGGCTCCTCGCGGACTTTTCACGACGCCGGCGACCGCGACCGCAACTATGCTTCCGGCCGCGCGTTAGCGCTTACAAATAAATGCCTAATCCCGGCCTAAGAGAGGCCGGGAGCGGGGGAACCAAGTTCCTGGGGCGAATCCACCGACCTTCGGTGGGAGCGCAGGCTCCTTCAGCGCCAGCCCGACAGCTAACCCCGCAGGCCCGCGAAGGAGGTCGTGAATGCAGTTTGCCCCCGGGGTGGCCAGAGGCGTCGCCCGCCGCAGTCCCATAGCAACGCTCCCGGTGGCCGTCCTGGCCACGCTCGTCGCAACCGCCCTGGTCCTCGCGCCCGCGGCCTCGGCGAAGCGGGCTCTCCCTGGCGGAGTCAGCGCCCGCAGCGGTCTCGAAGCCGAGATCCCCGAATCGGCCGAGCCCACGGAAGGGCTCGAAGCGGGCGAGACGGAATCCGAAGCCGGCCCCGCCGGGAGGGCGACCCTGGCCGCCGGGCGGGCGGTCCCGCCGGCGAACGCGCCCGCCGTGGTCAAGAAGGTGATCGCCGCCGCGAACCACATCCGCACGCTCCCCTATATCTGGGGCGGCGGGCACGGTCGTTGGCAGGACGGCGGGTACGACTGCTCGGGCGCCGTCTCCTACGCGCTGCACGGCGGCAGGCTGTTGACCAGCCCGCTGACCTCGGGCTCCTTCGAGACCTTCGGCGAAGCGGGCCCCGGCCGCTGGATCACGATCTACGCCAACGCCTCGCACGCCTACATGGTGGTCGCCGGGCTGCGCTTCGACACGGCCGGCGACACCAGCGGCTCCGGACCCCGCTGGCACCCGACCCTGGCCGCCGCGGCCGGCGGCCGCTATGTGGTCCGCCACCCGGTCGGCTATTGAGGCACGACGCTTGTCTTCGTCTCGAGGACAGACGTCGCCGAACGAGAAAGGGCCGCCCCGCGGGGCGGCCCTTTCCGCGGATCGGAGAGAGCCTTGCTAGGCGCTCTTGAAGTAGTTCGCGTTGATCTCCGCGTATTTCGCCCACTCGGCGGGGAGCTGGTCCTCGGCGAAGCAGGCGTCGACCGGGCAGGCCTCGACACAGGCGTCGCAGTCGATGCACTCGTCCGGATCGATGAACAGCTGCTCGACCGAGTCGTAGTCGGCCTCGTCGGGCGTCGGATGGATGCAGTCGACGGGGCAAACCTCGACGCACGAGTTGTCCTTTTGGCCGATGCAAGGCTCGGCGATCACGTAGCTCATACGGGAAGTCTCCTAGGTGGTTGTCGGTGTTGCCCGACAGGCGCCGGGCGGCCCCTGCGAAGAGCGAGGCGCCATTTTAGAGATATGCGGCCGCATCGGCGTCGGTGCCCGGCGACACCTCTAGGCTTGGGGGTGGCGATGGCAGGCGGGCGACAGGCGGGGACGCGGTGCTGTTGCTGACCGGGGCGACCGGCAGCGTCGGCTCGCGGCTGCTGCCGCTGCTCCTGGAGCGCGGCGAGGACGTCCGCTGCCTGGTCCGCGACCCGCGCCGGCTCGGCGCGCGGCGGGTCGACGTGCAGATCGCGCTCGGCGACCTCGGCGAGCTCGCCGACCCCCACACGGTGCGCCAGAGCCTCCGCGGCGTCGACACCGTCGTCCACCTGGCGGCGACGATCCGCGACCAGCCGCCGCGGCGGATCGAGGAGCTGAACGGGCTCGCCACGGTCCGCCTCCTGCAGGCGGCCGAGCGGGCCGGTGTCCGGCGCTTCGTCTTCTTCAGCGCGCTCGACGCGGGGGCGGCGCAGCGGACCCGCTTCTTCCGCGCCAAGTGGGTGGCGGAGCGGGCGGTCGAGGCCGCGCCGCTGGAGACCGCCGTCTTCGCGACCTGGGAGGAGGCCGAGCTGATGGAGGTCGCAATGGTCTCGGCGCGCGGCACGGCGGACGCGCAGGCCCTCGGGGTCGAGCCGCGAAGGATGGGTGATGTCCTTGCATCCGCGTAGAAGTCCCCGCC
>DASZZB010000195.1:0-14108 GCA_035545115.1 Solirubrobacterales bacterium
GTGCATCCCGAATCCGCCTCCGCGGGCTCCGGCCAGGCCTCCACCGCACCGACGCATCCGCAACATCCCTCGCCGCCGGCGACCCCGGAACCGCAGCCCGCGCCCACCGCGCCGCCGGGCGAAGCAGCGGGCGGGGAACCGACCGCAGGTGTGCCGGCCGGGGCGCCCCCTCGCGCGAGCGATCCTGACGGCGGCTCTAGCTGGGTGAAGCCGCTGTCAGGATCGCCCGCATCCGACGGAGGACGGCAGTGACCTCGCCCGGTCGGCGACGAGTGCCAGGGGACGGAAGAGGACCTCGAGGTCGGAGTCGGAGAGGCGAAAAGTGTGCCGGTCGAGGAGGGACGCGAGCTTCTTGACTCCCGGCATCCCGACGTAGGCGTCGAGGGCACCACGGAGCGTCTCGGGGTCGACCAGGTCGAGCTTGTCGGCCTCGTTCACAGCTCGCTCAAGACGAAGGTCATGGAGTTCCGTGGCGAGATCGATCAGCGTCTGGACCGGGTTCGTGACCGGGATGCCGTCACGTCGAACCAGCCTCCTGCCGGGTAGGGACGGGCGGCTGCGCACCTTGAGACCACCTCGATGTATCTGCTGCCGCCGGACCAGGGTCCAGGCCGCTCGGTTCCGCGCATCGGACCTTGACCACACCATGGTGTGGTCAAGGTCGACAGCGCTCCATCCTCACCCCGGGGGCGGCTCAGGCGCGACCGCTGGTCGCAGCATCGAGCCGGGCCTCGTCTCCCACCAGATCGCGAACATCAGCAGCAGGGTGAAGAGGACTATGCAGATCGCGGCGAAGGTGTCGCTGATCGGATACGGGGCGCTGATCAGCGCCGGGCCGCGGGTGCCGAAGGTCGAACCGAGGGCGTCGGCGAAGACCTCGAAGCCGCGCAGGACGAGGATCGCGCGGATCAGCGGCGAGCGCAGCCAGGAGAAGTGGCTCCCCGCCTGCTCGACGGCGAGCACGGCCAGGACCGCGAGGATCCAGGCCTGGATCCCCTCGCGCGGGAAGCCGGAGCTGCCGTTCCCCCAGTAGATCCAGAAGGCGACGAAGGGGACGATGACCACGGCGAGGAACGGCCAGGGCCAACGCCTGGCGAAGCGCCAGAGGCTGATCAGCATCACCGGGAAGAAGAGGATCGCGAAGCCGAAGGGGACGCCCGTCCAGTACTGGAAGAAGAAGTGGGCGACGCCCGGCGAGATGCCGAAGAAGACGTTGATCGAGGGGTTGTGGCCCTGGAAGATCCAGACGTAGAAGGGCACGATCGTGTCGGCCAGCGAGGTGGCGCGGAAGCTGATCCATTTGGCGAGCGAGGGGTGGTAGTTCGCCCCCGCCTCTTCGAGGTAGTCGAGGAAGCCTTCCTGACCGTTGTGCCCGTGGTTGGCGATCAGCCAGGCGGCGACGAGGACACCGGTGCCGATCGCCATCAGCACCAGCGGCTTGATCTGCGGGCGCCTCAGCCTGGCGCCCTGCAGCGGCCACAGCGCCAGCAGCCCGAGCGCCAGGTAGCCGAACAGCGCGCTGGGATGGAAGAGGTAGCCGACGCCCACCGCCAGCCCGGCCCGCAGCGGCTTGCGTTCGAACAGCCAGAGGGCGCCGAGCAGGACCATCGAGGCGGCGAGGAGCTTCGGCCAGGTGAAGATCAGCTCGGAGAAGATGAACGGCGTGCCGATCCCGAGCAGGACGGCGAGGCGCGCGGCCCGCCTGCCGGCCAGCTGTCGCACCAGCTGCCAGAGCGTGATCAGCGCGGTCCCACTCATCACGATCATCGCCACCCGGTAGGCCATGAAGCCCTCGGGGTCGAAGGGTTCCCAGAGCTGGTTGGGGACGCCGAGGATCGGGCGGCCGCCGCTGACCAGCATGATCGGGGCACTGGCGATCCCGGCGATCGGGCCGCGCGAGGAGAACATGTACGGGGCGAAGAGGCCGGAGCCTTCCGGCCCGTAGGGGTGGGTGCCGTGGGCGACCATCTGGGCGACGACGAAGGAGATGTGGCTGTCGGGCCGCGGCTCGGTGACCAGGTTGCGCGAGATTTCGCCCGCGTTGAGCTCGCCGATCGGCCCGTAGAACAAGAACGAGCGGGCGATCGCGAGGCCGACCGGGATCCCGACCAGCAGCAGCGTGCGGCGCTCCTCCGGACTGAGGAACTCCTCCTCCCGGGCGGCGAGGAGGATCCCGAACATCAGCCCGAGCACCGGGCCGACGACGGCGACGCAGGTCCATCTGGGTTCGAGGACGCCGTGCAGGCACCAGGCCAGGCAGCCGGCCAGGAGCAGCACGCCGATCCCGAACAGCGGCAGGAAGGCGAGCCGGATCGGGCGGCCGAGGAACGCCCGCACGGTGATCCCCGGCCCCATCACCATCGTCACCGCGAGGCAGGTGGTCAGGGTGAGGCGGACGATGTCGAGCAGCTGCTGCTTGGTCGTCGTGTGGGTGGCCAGGGTCGGCGGTTTGGCCAGGCCGAGCAGGCAGCCCAGCCCCGCCCCGACGAGCAGGACGAGCATGACGTTTCTCTCGGTGCAGATCCGGCGCATCACTGGGACCGGCGCGTCGGATCCCCCTACCGGCTCGCCGGCGGTGGACGATAACGATGGGAGGAGGGCTCAGCCCTCCTCGGGCTCGCTTCCCGTCTCCGGGTGGACGACGAGGACGCTGCGGCGACTGTGCTGGACGACCGCCGAGGCGACGCTGCCGAGGAGCACCTTGGGCAGGCCGGTCCTGCCGCGGGAGCCGATCGCGATCACGCCGGCGTCGAGCTCCTCGGCGACGGCGACGATCTCCTGCCAGGCGCTGGGGCCGACCTCGACCCGGGCCTCGGCGGCGAACCCCGCCTCACGGGCGAGCCCCGCCCCGTCTTCGGCGACCGCGGTGGCCTCGTTCTGTGCGGCGTTCTGCATCGCCGAGACGGTCGCCGGATCGAGGGTGGTCGCGCCGCCGAGCCCGACGAACTCGAAATGCTCGATCGGCTCGCGCACGGTGAGGACGACCGCGCGGCCGCCGGAGAGCACGCGGCCCGCCTCGACGATCGCGCGCTGCGCCTGGCTCGACCCGTCGTAGGCGATCAGCACAGGTCGCTGCTCCGCGTCGGCGGTCGAGGGCATCTGATTACCGTAGCTCACTCACACCGGATAGCGCAGGATCGCCGCCGCCGGGCCATCGCCCGGGACGTCGGCGGCGCGCACGGCCAGCACCGCGCCGTCGGTGAGGATGACGCGACGGCAGAGCTCATCGACGACGCGGTAGGCCCCGGGCCGTTCGGCCTCGTCGAGCGACACCGCCCCGGACTCCTCGTCGATCGTCCCGCCCAGCTTGGCGTCGATGTCGACGAAGAGGGTCTCGACGGCGCCGAAGGTCGCGGCGCGGCCGAGGTCGTTGATCTCCACCGCGGTGCGGCCGGCCGCCGAGCGCTCCTCGAAGAGGTCCCGCAGGTCGCGCAACTGGTCGGCATAGAGGCGGTCGAGGATCTCGCGGGCCGCCTCGCCCAGCTCGATGTCGGTCGCGTCCTCGGGGCTGCCCGGCAGCGAGCGCTCGACCAGATGGGGGTAGGAATTGACCGAGCGGAAGATCGCGTCGATCCGCTCCGACGCCGCCAGGATCAGCGGTACGTCCCGACCGACCAGCACCGCCCGCAGCGCCCGGTCGACCGCGCGCGCGTAGCCGCGGACCAGGGTCTTGCGGCCCTCCGTGCCCTGCAGGCGCCGGGCCGGCGAGCGGTCGGTGATCGAGGCCTTGCCGGCGGCATCGGCCGCGTCGGCCGGCAGGTCGGGGACGCTGACCTCGAAGGTCGGCAGGTCGGGGGTCACCTCGAGCAGGCGCACCGAGCCCTCGGCGAGCGCCAGCACGAAGGCGGTCTGGGGGAAGGTGACGGTGCGCAGCAGCGGCTTCACGTAGTAGCGGTCGGCGACCTGCACCGCCGCGGTCAGCCGGTTCGGCAGCCGGAAGGTGCGCAGGCCGCGAGGGTCGGCGAAGACCGCGAGCGAGTGGGCCTGCACCGCCCAGAATCCGTGGTCGTCGTGGAGGTCGTCGAGCTCCCCCTCGATCGCCTCGCGCTCGGTGGCGCCGAGGCCGCCGGCCCGCAGCTCCGCGACCGCTTCGGCGGCCAGGTTCTTGAAGGCGATCCGGGCGGCGTCCGCCTCCGGCGTGATCGGGCTGGTCGGCAGGTAGATCGAGACGAGGTGGTCGCCGCGCGCCCGCAGAAGACGCTCGATCTGGCGGCGACTGGGGATGTCCGTGTGGAGAGCCATGAGTTGACGTTAGGCGATCTCTACGATCGACCCATGGCGATCCAACGGATGGACCACGTCGGCATCGTGGTCGAGGATCTCGCGGCAGCGATCGAGTTCTTCGTCGCCCTCGGGCTCGAGCTGCAGGGCGAAGGGTCGGTCGAGGGCGACTGGGTGGACCGCGTCGTCGGCCTCGACGGCGTCCGCGCCGAGATCGCGATGCTGCAGACCCCGGACGGCCACAGCCGCCTCGAGCTGTCCAGGTTCCACTCGCCGCCGAGCCCGGCGGGCGACCGATCCGCGCCGCCGAACGCCCCCGGCATCCGCCACGTCACCTTCGCCGTCGAGGACATCGACGCCGTCGTCGCCGGCCTGCGGGCCCACGGCGCCGAGCTGGTCGGCGAGTTGGAGCGCTACGGGGACAGCTACCGGCTCTGCTACGTCCGCGGCCCCGAGGGGATCATCGTCGAGCTGGCGGAATCGATCGGCTGACGCCCGCGCTCCGGCCGGTCCACCGGCGGACCTACCGCGATCCCTCGAGCTCGGCCTCGAGCCGGGCGAACCACTCGGCCGCGTGCTCGTAGGAGTCGGCGCCGAGGCGTGCGGCGAGGGCCGGGAAGCGGAGCCCCGATCGCTCGAGACCCTCCGCGTACGGGGCGACCTGCTCGTCGACCTGGGAGGCGGCGGCCTCCGCCCGTCGCCGCAACCGCCGCACCAGGGCCAACTGATCGGCCGGGGACAGGGCGTCGGCGAAGAAGAGGCGGAGCAGGCCTTCGTCGCGGAACTGGACCGGCTCTTCCTCGGTGGCTCGCAGCCAGTCGAGCAGCGCCGCCTCGCCCGCGGGGCTCAGCTCGTAGGCGAAGCGGGTGCGGGCGCCGTGCGAGTCCTCGCTGCGCTCCAACAGGCCCGCGGCCTCGAGCCGGCCCAGCGCCGGATAGACCTGGCCCAGGGAGGTCGGCCAGAAGAACCGGGTCGACGCGTCGGCGGCCCGCTTGATCGCATAGCCCGAGCGGGCGCCGAGCCGCACCATGCCGAGCATCAGGTAGGAGGGCGCCTTCAGGTCCATCGACCGGTCCCGGCGTACCGGTCCTCGCGGACCTCTTGTGAAAGCCCTTCATATCGGCTTCGATACATCCGTTCGGTTATATCGAAGAAAGGCAGGAGATGACCACCCTCACCGGACCACGACTGGACTCGGCGTTCCTCGAGGACTGGGGCGAGCGCTTCGCCGCCGCCTGGAACGAGCATGACCCCGACGCGGTGATCGCCCTCTGCACCGAGGACATCCGCTGGAGCGATCCGGCGCTGTCGGGCTCGCCGACCGCGGGCCGGGCGGCCGTCCGCGACTTCGCCGCCTTCACCTTCGCCGCCTTTCCGGACTTCCGGGTCGAGGAGCGCGAGTCGATCTACGTCTCCTGGACCGAGCCGATGGCGCTCTGCCCGTACCGGATGACCGGCACCGCCGCCGCCTCACGCGACGCCGGGATCGCCCCCGGCACCGCGGCGATGGCGATCGACGGGATCGATCGCTGGACCTTCCGCGACGGCCGCCTCTGTCGCTACGACACCTACTACGACCACGGCGAGATGGTGCGACAGCTCAGCGGTGGCTGAGCTCGGGGTCGAATCACCGCGTGCGCTCGCCGGGCAGGGGAAAGCGCGAGATCGTCTCACGCCGCAGGCCGGCGACGGGCCGATCCGGATGCCGCCACAGCAGGCGCGCCGCACCGGCGGTGACACGGGGCGCCGCGAACGACGTGCCCGCGCCCGGCGCCGCCGCGTCGACCGAGCCCCGTCCACGGTTGGAGAACCTCGCGAGCGGCCCACCGCGGGACGTGGTCGCCGCCACGCAGATCAAATTCGGCGCCGGGTCGCTACATGGGTCGCGCTCCAGGCCAGGCGCATCGAGGTCGAGGCCTTCGTTGCCCGCGGCGACGACGAAGAGGACGTCAGGGGCGGCGGCGATCGCCCGCCGCACCCGCGGCGCCCTCCCTTTGATCGTCTGGCTGATGTTCACGAGACGAGCGCCGGCGGCGGCGGCGGCGCGGATCGCCGCCGCCATCAGTCGTGGCTGGGCGAAGCCGGCGCGGTTCAGATCGGGATAGGAGCGCACCCGAGCCCAGCTTCCCCGACCGAGCGCTGCGTTGAGCACCGCGGCGACGGCGCTGCCATGGCCGGTCGGGTCGACGCTGCCGATCCCCGAATCCACGATCCCGATCGCGATCGGCGTCCGCAGGGCCACGCCCGCCGGTTTCGCGACGGGCGCGGCCACGAGCAGGGCGGCCGCGGCGAGGCCGCAGTTCAGCCGGAGAAGCCGGCCGACGAGGAACCGGCCCCGACGGTCGCGTTCCATTCTTCGTCGCCGGCTTCGCCGTAGGTGAAATGGAGGCCGTCGTCCTGAACTATCCGTCCGTCGCCACGACCGGCCCAGGCGCCGGCGAACGACTCGAGCAATTCGGTGCTGCGACTGTTCCAGATCACGGTGCCGTCTTCATAGGGGCTCTGATAGCCGAGCGCTTCGAAGGCGCTGATGAAGTGATGATCCGGGCAGCCGATCCGGCAGGTTTCGTTGGTCGGCACGAAGGCCTCGGAGCTGGACGCCTGCCTGCCGGTGGAGCCGACGACGAGCGAGAAGATGCTGGCGGTCGCATCGCAGTGGGTGCCGAGCTCGACCAAGGCCACGAACGGGGTCAGCTCGACGTCGAACTCGGTGGCGATCGCGTCGATTTCGAATCCGATCGTGCTGAAGTAGGCGCCCGCCGAAGGACCCGTCGGCCCTTGGTATTCGGCTTCGTCGAAGATGCTGCCGTCGGCTTCGATTTCGGCTTCGATCGAGCCGCCGGGAGCGAGGCCTTCCTGGGTGAACCACTCCAGATTCGAACCTTCTTCGCCGTCGGTGTACATGCAGACGATCGGCGTCGCGACGGTGTTGATCGGTTCGCTGGTCTGGTTCGACAGGGTGAGGATTCCGGAGGCTCCCTGGGGATGGGCGCGATGGCTGGAGGCCATCGTCTGCGACGCGTCCTTCTCGTACAGAGGCGGCGTTCCGCGGCGCGACTTGACCAGGTGGCTGACGTCGACCCGGATCAGTCTGCCGCGGAGCTTTGCGCTCCTCGCGAACAGCCACCCCGACGTGGCCCGGTCGAGTACGAATCGGTCGACGATCGTGCCGCTGCCGTCGAGTCGATGCTGATGCTTCCGTTCGAACTCGGTCCCGACCGGCCGCCCACGCTTCGTCCGGGCCGCCAGGTGCAGGGTCACGACGGAGCTCTCGAGTCCGCTCGGGGGACCCGAAAGCGCCTTCGTGTAGGTGACCGGGACAGTGACCTGGGCCTTCCCCCGCGCCATCTTCCGAAGGGTGATCTCACCGATCGACGGCAGGCCACCGCGGTGAAATTTCGGCGTGACCTTGGCGCTCGCCGGGGCCGCGACCAGTCCGACCACCGGCAGGGCGAGCGTCAGGGCCAAGAGCAACGAGCAGAGCGGTCGCCGAGGCCTCGGATACGCCATCGTCATTCGATATCTCACCAAGGGTAGTGACTGTCATCGTCCGGAACGTCGCCCGACTCTAACCGGCGCGGGAGGACGGATGGCCGCAGCGATACGATCGCAACGCGTTTCGGCATCGCCTGCTTCGGGCATCTGGGTGTGGTCCCGAGAATGTCGACCCAAAGACAGATGAGCCTCTTCCACCGCTTCACCCGCCACCTGTCCTTCGCCAACGTCGTCGCCTGTCTGGCGCTCTTCGTCGCCCTCGGCGGCGGCGCCTACGCGGCGAGCAAGATCAACGGCAGCAGGATCGTCAAGCACTCGATCGCCGGCAACCGGCTGAAGAACAAGACGATCACCAGCAGGCAGATCAAGAAGGGCTCGATCAACTCGAGCGTGATCAAGCTCACGACCCTGGGGACGGTGCCCTCGGCGCAGACGGCCGCCACCGCGACGAACGCGACGACGGCGACCAGCGCGCAGAGCGCCAACACCGCGGACCGGGCGAACTCCGCGGGCACCGCGGACAATGCGACGGATGCCGGCCACGCCACCAGCGCCGACGTCGCGACCAATGCGAATCACGCCGACACCGCCGGGGATGCCGGCACCGTCGGCGGCCGGACCGCCGCGCAGCTGACCGACACCTGTCCGACCGCAACCGAACTCTTCGGCGGGATGTGCTGGGAAAAAACGTCGCGCTCCCCGGCGAACTGGTTCGAAGCGTCGAAGATCTGCGGCGAAGCCGGTGGCCGCCTGCCGTCGCTCAGCGAACTGGTCGCCTATGTCCTGCAGGAAGGCGTCCAGGCCACGGACCAGACCTGGTCGAGCGACGTGGCGGAACTCACCGGCGGCGTCGAGCAAGTTCTCACCAGCAATGACGACGAACCGAACAGGAAAACGGAAGCGAAGCCCTCGGGCACCTCGCTCGGCTACCGCTGCCTGTTCTACCGCACCAACAGCGGCTGACGCGCGTCCCGCAGGATCGCGCCGTGCCCGGTGGGCGACTAGCCAAGAGCTCTCGCGAGCGAGACGCCCGGCAGTCCGGCAAAGCCCCTCTGGTCGGAGCTCACGACCTGCCGTCCCCTGGCCCGGGCCGTCGCGGCGATGATGAGGTCATGGGCGCCGCGTGGGGTTCCCGCCCGCCGAACGTGCGCCAACAGAACAGCATGAGCATCGGCCGCGTCGAGGTCGTATGGCTCGACCGAGACAACGTCGAGGACGGCAGCGAGGAAGCGCTCGCGCTTCTCCCGCCTGCGTCCCCTCGCCATCTGGACGCCGACCTTCAGCTCGGCGACGGTGATCGCGGCGATGGCGACGTCGTCATCATCGTCGATCGCCTCGGCGAGCGAATCTCCTCCGCGCTCGGCGTCGACCAGGACCGTCGTGTCGAGGATCAGTCGCGCCACGGGTCCGCCGCGGGCTCGATGCCCTCGCGAAGCTCCCGTAGCTCTCCGGCCCAGGCTTCGTCAGGACGATCGGCGCGAAGTACCTCTTTGAGCGCTTTTCCCGTCCCGCCGACCATGGGCCCGATCGTCGCTATGGGGCGACCGCGGCGAACGACGACATAGGACTCGCCGCCGTGCTCCACCTCGTCCAGTACCTCCGAGAACCGGCGGGACGCATCGGTCGCGCTCAACTGCTTCATGAAATCAGTTTATCTGATTTGCCTGCGGGGTCCTCCGGCCATAGGGTCGGCTTGATGGCGACCACGGCCGAACCACCCGCAGCCGCCGTGCCGGCAGCGGCGGCGCCGACGATCCCGGACTTCGAGATCGTCCCCCGCCTCGGCCTGATCGGGGTGGCGGTCGTCTTCGCCGGCCTCGTCGTCGCGATCGCCGTCAACGAACTGTGGCCGCTCGAGTTCTTCCACATCGCCTTCGGCGCCGCCTGGACGATCATCGACCTCTTCCTCGGCTTCGTCCTCGGCCCGATCCTCGGTCGGCTCTCGGTGCCGGCGCGGATCGAGATGACCACGAGGCTGATGCCGAAGATGGTCCTGATCATGCCGACCGTGGTCACCGCGACGCTGGCCGCCGGCTGGCAGCTCGGCCACCTGCTCGGCACGGTCGACAGCGGCTACTACAACCACGGCTGGATCGTCGCCAGCTACATCGTCGTCGGCTGCATGGCGGTGATCGCGCTGGGGCTGCTGGAGCCCGCCAACATCGCCGTCCTCTTCGAGCTGAAGAAGCCGCGGCCGAACCCGGCGATCATCGAGGGCCTGATGAAACGCTTCATCTACACGGCCGGCATCCTCGGCGCCCTGCAGGTCGCGACCCTGGTGATCATGACCAAGATCGCGAGCGGCTGATGGAGGGGCGCCCGATGCCGCCGGTCACCCAGGTCGGGATGGCCTCGCTCGCCCTGATCGTCGCCGGCGGGATCTACCTCGCCGCCCACCTGCCCGAACAGGTTCCGCTGACTCCGGCGGTGATCCTGCTCGTCCTCTCGGCCCTGCTGCTCGCCGGGAACCTCGTCTCCCTGACCCGCGTGCAGGGCTTCGCCTGGGGTCGCTTCTTCCAGGTCGGCCGCTGGGCGCTCCTCGCCTACGCGATCACCGCCGGGCTGATCGAGTACGCGTTCGTCCGCAACGGCCTCTCCGGTGGGCCGTTGGTCGTGCTCACCCTGTCGCTGGTCGTCTACGCGCTGCACGTGCCGATGCTCATCTCCTTCACCGTGGCGCGCTACGCCGAGCCGCTCGGCCCGAGCTGACGGCGCGGGCCTCCGCCCGGCGGATCCGGGCGGCCGCCCTTATGTTTTGGAAATGAAAACCCTTGCAAGGCTCTCTCGCCGTCCCGTCACCCTGCTGCTCGTCGCCCTCCTGCTCGTCCCCCTGGGGCTGAAGGTCGGCTCGGCGGGCGCGACCCCTGCGATCAGCCCACCGATCGAAACGCAGAGCCCGCCCGACGGCTCCTCGGTGGACGCGAGCGGCGAAGCGCTGAAGGTCACCTTCTCCTGTCCCGCCTTCACCTACGAAAAAGAGGAAGTGAGGGAAGAAGAAAACGAAGAAGGCGAAGTCGAAAAGGAAGTCATACCTGCCGTCCTCGGCGGGGCCGAAGAGTACGGCGTCCATTTCTCCACCTACGCCGGCGTGGTGGCGGACGGCCAGCTCGGCACCTATCCCTTCGGCGAAGCGGGCGAAGGCGAATCGAAGGCGATCAAACCGATCAACGGGTCCTGTACCTCGGAATTCGAACTGCCGTCGAAGCCCTACCCCGCGGCCCTCTACGAAGGCCGGATCTACTGGCAGGCCTACCGCGAATCGTGCACCTGCACCGGCGGCACCGAAGTCGGGCCGGTCAACTCCTTCGTCGTCGTGCCGCATGTCGAAGAACCCGAACTCAGCTTCCGCGAACAGATCTTCGCCGGCTACCTGACCAAGATCGAATTCGACTACGAAGCCGAACTGGGAGGGTCGACGGTGTTCCTGCAGATGTGGGAAGGCAGTCTCTGGAACACGGTCGCCGAAGCGCCGGGCAGCAAGGCGGGCGAAAACGCGTTCTTCGTGAAGGTCAAGGAGCCGGGCCATCACCTGTTCCGCCCGGCGGTGCTCGGCGGCGGCCCGCCGCTCTATTTCGAAACGGCGAAGAAGGTGATCCGCAAGCCGCCCAAGAAGCGGGTGACCGGGCCTGACGAAGACGGCGCCTATGTCGCCGCCGGCAGCAAGGAACGCGAAGAATCCCCGATCAGGTTCAGCGTGGCCAAGGGCGGGACCGTCCTGCGCAACCTGAAGACGGAAGCGGAAACGGTCTGCAAGGGCCCGACCAGGGCGCAGAACGTGACGATCGAGGTCAACGCCTACCTGAGGAACGCGCGGATCGCCCCCGACGGCACCGTGTTCGGGGTGACGAAAAGCAAGGGACCGGAACCGTGGACGGTGACCCTGGCCGGCAGCATCTTCGACGGCCGCTTCCAAGGCAGGCTGTCTACCTCGCGGACCAACTGCACCGGCTACCGGACGATCGACGCGATCCTCGCGCGGACGGTCAAGAGGTGACGCGGCGCGCCGATCAAGTGGCGCTGCGAGCGGCGGCGCCGACGGTTACGGCGTCGCGGGCGGCACGGCGGCGGCCGCCGGGGCGACGGTCTCGTCGGCCAGTTCGTAGTAGAGAACCGTGACGGCGAGCGCGTAGATCGGCGCGGTGATCGTGCCGGAGATGATCGCCGCGATCCAGGTGGACACTTCGCCGTTGCCGATCGGGTTGGCGATCGCCGCGAGCACCGCCTGGATCACGACGACGATGATGAAGATGACCACGAGGACGCCGAAGACCGGCCACGCATTGCCGCGCACGAGGCGCCAGCTGCGCCCGAAGGCGTCGATCGGGCCGATTCCCTCGACCACGATCGCCGGCGCGCCGACCGACCAGAAGGTGAGCAGGATCAGCCCCGGGACGATGATCAGGATCAGGCCGATCGTGACCCCGATGCCGTAGAGGATGCCGAAGCCGATCAGCGGCGGGATGAACGGCGCCGCCGCCGAGAAGAGATCGCCGACCCCCTGATCGCGGCTCCCGTCGCGCATGTCCTTGACCAGCTCGACGACGAAGCCGGTGTAGAGCGCCTGGCCGGCGAGGGTCACCGCCACCCCGAGCAGGGCCAGGATCAGACCGCCGGCGTGCTGCAGGATGCCCGAGACGAGGCCGACGATCACGAAGACGACGATCGCGCTGCCGAGCAGCGCGCCGATGTTCTGCCCGTAGATCGAGAAGGTCTCGCCGACGACGTCGCCGACGCCGACCCGCTTGGCGGGGCCCGAGACAGGTGATCGTGCAGCCTCCATCGCCGCCCACCCTAATCACACCGGTGGACCCGGCGACAACCGCGAAGCACATCGAATACGACAATTAGGTAGGCGATACCCACTAAATAATTGGTAAGGCCCACCGCCTACGGCAGCTGAGGCACGAGATCGCGGGCGGCGGCGACATCGATCATCGCCTGGGCGAACTGCGCGTAGCCGGCCCGGTTCGGGTGGATGCCGGTGTCGGCGCTGATCGTCCACGGTTCGCCGGGGCAGAACTTGTTTTCGAAGACGGCCGGCAGCGCTTCCTGGGTCGTCGTCGACTGGTGACTCGGCCCGTCGACGGTGAACGCCCCGCCACACGTGAAGCTCCCCGTCCAGGTCTGGTTGGGATCCGCCGGCACGCCGACGTTGAACCGCGCCACCTTCAGTGGATCCGGGGCGGCGGGATCGACCTGGGCTTCGATCAGCGTCAGCCGGCTCCCCTGCGCCGGCAGGGAGGTCCGCGTGGCGCTCACGGCGGCGGCGATCTCGGCGTTGAGGTGGTTGATCAGCGCTTCCACCTGCCAGGGCTGGAATTCGTGGATCAGCGAGATCGCCGGATAGGCGTCGTGGTACTGGAAGGTGACCACCTTGGCGTCGGGGGCGGTGAGCAGCGCCGCGTAGATCGCTTCGAGGCGCGGGCGCAGCGCCACCGCCTGGAAGATCGGTTCGATGCAGGCGACCAGCGCCGCGACGTCGGTCGAGCCTTTGATGCAGGCTTCCCCTTCACCCTGGACGAGGATGCGGTTGAGCAGCGGGTTGACCCCGAGCGTGAAGGCGACCAGGTCGGGGTCTTCGGCGACGGTCGCCGCCAGCTGTTCGTGCAGCACTCCGCCGGGCAGCCATTCGGCCGGCGTCGAGCCGGTGACGGCGTGGTTCTGGAACATCACGGGGGCGGTGATGTGGCCGCCGCCCTGCCACCGGTTGGCGAACTGCGCCGCCCAGGAGACGTCGTTGGCGAGCCCGAAGTCGGCGCTCCACTTGATCGGACCTTCGTAGCCGGGGCCTTCGGGGGAATTCGACGAGCAGCGATCGTTGTTGAACGTTTCCGGCGGGCTGCAGGAGAGGAGCACTGCCGAGGTGATTTCGGTGCCGTCGCCGAGGAAGCCGAAGCCGGCCGTCGCCGAGTCGCCGAGCGCCCGCATCCGCCACGGACGCACTTCGACGCCCGCCGTGCCCTCGGCGTGACCGCCGGCGTTGTGGCCCTCGACCCGCAGGGCGTCGTTGCCGACGAAGAGGTCGTCCGGGATGTAGGTGGCAGCCAGGGTCCGGGAGTTGCCGTTGCCGCTGCGCTGGATGTTCTGGAGCGCGCCGTGGGAGGGACCGCCGGTGATCGTCAGCGGCGCGACTTCGGTGCCGCGGCAGGTCACAGACAGGCGGACGGGCGTCTCGTAGTTCGTCCGCTCGGCTTCCCCTTTGCAGGTGGGCGGGGACGGCCGCGGCGCTTTCGGTTGCGGCGCCCCATGCACGGTGACCGACACGACAGTGCGCCAGCGCACGCCGCGGCTGCGGCGCGCGACGACGAAGCGGTCCTTGCCGGCGAAGGCGGGGCGGGCGCGGTAGCGGACCAGATTGCGGCGCCGGTCGATGCCGACGATGCGACCGCCGT
>DASZZB010000196.1:0-2529 GCA_035545115.1 Solirubrobacterales bacterium
AGTAGAACCAGAAGACGTGCTGGTAGCTGACCACGTCGCCGCCCGCCCCGAACTGGAAGAAGTTGGTGTGCATGAGGCGGTCGAACAGCACCATGATCTGGACGCCGGCGAGGAACGGCGTGGCCGCGACCACCAGCAGCGAGGTGGCGAAGTTCGCCCACGCCAGCAGCGGCATCCGCCAGAAGCTCATCCCCGGCGCCCGCATGGTCACGATCGTGACCAGGAAGTTGAGCGCCGCGAGGATCGAGGAGAAGCCGGCGAACTGGAGGCCGACGTTGAAGAAGGACTGTCCCAGGGGCGCGCCGGTGGAAAGCGGCGCGTAGCCGGTCCAGCCCGCGTCGAAGGCGCCGCCCGGCATCAGGAAGCTCGCGACGAAGATGATCCCGGCCATCGGCAGGAGCCAGAAGCTCAGCGCGTTGAGGCGCGGGAACGCCATGTCGGGCGCCCCCAGCATCAGCGGCAGGACGTAGTTGGCGATCCCGGCGAAGACCGGGATCACGAAGAGGAAGATCATGATCGCCGCGTGGGTGGAGAAGAGGCTGTTGAAGGTGCCGGCGCCGACGATCTGGGTGCCCGGCTGGGCGAGCTCGGCGCGGATCAGCATCGCCATCAGCCCACCGATGAAGAAGAAGATGAAGGTGGTGACCATGTACTGGATGCCGATCACCTTGTGGTCGGTGTTGAAGCTGAGGTAGTCCCGCCAGGTCGCGGCGCCGTGCTGGCTGTGGTCCTCGCGCGCCGTCGGCATCCCGAGTGCCCAGCGGATCCAGTAGGTCAACGCGCCGAAGCCGACCAGGAAGCCGACGGCGCCGGTGATCACCGGCACGACCACCTGCGGATAGCCGGTCTGTTCGCTCTGGAAGGCGGAGAGACCGGAGACGGTGCGGAGGACGACGACGAGGGCGAAGCCGAGGGCGGCGCCCACCAACACGCCGGTCAGGCCCCTGACCCACCGCCACAGGAGTTCCTCGCTCGTGACGCCGAAGCCGACGTCCCGGCCGCTTTCTCCGCCTGCGACTGCCTCCTGCGGGAGGGTTCTGCTCGCCATTGGTCCTCCGTCGCTCAGATCTTATTTCTACACGGTGGTTGGGAAAATAGCAACCTGTCGAGGGAGCGTGTCGGTTGTTTACCCACGTAGAGTGTATAAACATCCCAGAGACAAAGAGAAATGGAGGAGTCCATGCCGACCGATGACCAGGAGCTCGACGTGCGCAGCGAGGAACCCGCCCGCCGCCACGCGCTGATCTTCGAGACCTACGAGGCGCTGGGGGACGGCGAGGGCTTCGTCCTCGTCAACGACCACGACCCCAAGCCGCTCGAATACCAGTTCGCCGCCGAGCGTCCCGAGCAGTTCACCTGGGACTACCTCGAGCAGGGCCCGGCGGTCTGGCGCGTGCGGATCGGCAAGCCGGGAGAGGCGGCGGGGTAGATGGCGGCGGGCGTTCCCGGGATCGCCGCGCTGGCCGCGGATCCATCCCCGGATCTGATCCGCGACCTGCTGCACGGCGTGATCGATCCCGAGCTCGGGATCGACATCGTCGAGCTCGGCCTGCTGCGTGAGGCGACGGTCAAGGACGGCGTGGCCCGCATCCGGTTCACGGTCACCACCCCCGCCTGCCCGCTTTCCACCTACATCGAGGACGAGATCCACGCCTGCCTGGCCCAGGCGCCGGGCCTGCGCCACATCCTCGTCGAGTGCGAGCTGGAGCCACCATGGTCGCCCGAGGACATGAGCGAGAGCGCGCGCACGGCGCTCGGCTGGAAGGACTGAGCGCGCCCGCCGGCACCGGCCGCCGCCCCTCCGGCCGGTCGCGCCTGCTGCGGCGCGCGCCGCTCCTCGCCGCCGCCCTCGTCGCCCTGCTCGCGGGCCTCTGGGCGGGGCTGCTGCGGCTGGGGATCGACCTGCCGCCGCTGCGTCCGGGGCTGGCCGCGCTGCACGGCCCGCTGCTGGTCCTCGGCTTCCTCGGCACCCAGATCGGCCTCGAGCGAGCGGTGGCGCTGCGCCGCCGGGCCCCCTGGCCCTACCTCGCCCCGATCGGCGCGGCGGCGGGCTCGACCTGGCTCCTGGTCGGGTTGCCGACCACGGTCGGCCAGGTCCTGATGGCATGCGGCGGCGTCGTCCTCTGCGCCGTGTTCGTCGCCGTCCACCGCATCGACCCGACCGCGCACAACGCGGTCATGGGCCTCGGCGCCGCCGCCTGGGCGGCGGGGGCGATCGTCTGGCTGATCGACGGGCAGGTCGTCCGGGCCGTGCCCTTCCTGGTCGCGTTCCTGGTCCTGACGATCGTCGGCGAGCGGCTCGAGCTGTCGCGGATGCGCCGGCCGACGCGGCTCGCGCGGGCCGCCCTGCTGGTCGCGATCGCCCTCTTCGTCTGCGGCGTGGTGGCGACGCTCCCGGACCGGGGGCTCGGGGTGCGCCTCGCCGGGGCCGGGATGCTGGCGCAGGCCGCCTGGCTCGCCCACAACGATGTCGCCCGCCGCACGATCCACACGGCGGGCGTCACCCGTTACATGGCGGTCGCCCTGCTC
>DASZZB010000197.1:0-2730 GCA_035545115.1 Solirubrobacterales bacterium
CTCGCCAAGGAGGAGTCCTTCTACCGCGACCTGCACAAGGGCTACCGCGACCACTTCAACCGCCTCGCCGAGCCGGAGGGCACGGTCGGCGTCGCCGGCGCGGATGCCGACGCCGTCCAGTCCGCCCTCGCCGCCTACACCGCCCTCGACGTCGTCGTCGTCCGCGGTCTCGCCAGCGCCACCGTCGACGCGATGAGCGCCGTCGCCGAAGCCGCCGCCCCGACCCCCTGACGGCGTTCGCAGTTCTGGCCGCTATGCGGTCATTTCTGCGAACGCCCGAGCGCGCCGTCCCGTGGAGTTCGCAGTTCTCGTCGCTATGCGGCTATTTCTGCGAACGCCGAAGCGCGTGCGCGTCAGTACGGCGGCAGGTCTTCGTACCACTGCCCGAGCATGCGGAAGGCGCGCCAGAAGCGCTGCTTGGCACCCTCTTCGTCGAGGCTTTCGTCGATGTCGGGGACGTAGAGGGCGTCGATCGTAGGGGTGAAGGCCTGGATCTCGCCTTCGCGCTTCTCGATCGGGCGCGAGAGCGGCACCTGCAGGCCGTTGAGGACGCGCAGGCTCGGCTCGCCCATCACGACGACGATCTTCGGTTGCACGATCGCGATCTCCTCGACCAGCCGCGCCACGCACTCCTGCGGCGCCAGGTCGGGCTCCGCCACCGGGCACTTCACGCAGAGCGTCCCGTAGACGGCCAGCGGGTCGATCCCCAGCCGTTTGAACGATTTCATCAGCGCGTTGCCGGCGCGGCCGTAGAAGGCGACCCCCTCCTCGATCTCCGCGGAGAGCGGCGCGTGCTTGAGCATGAGGATGTCGGCCTGCGGATGACCGGAGCCGAGCACCGGCATCAGCTTCCCGCGCGGGCAGTAGGGGCACTCGAGGATTTCGCGGCTCATCTGGTTGAGCTCGCGGATCGCCCTCTCGAGGTACTTCTCGCGGATCTCGTCGTCGGTCGAGTGCATCTGCCCATCCCTCTTTGACGAGGTCGGCGCGCCTCCTTCGCGACGAGGCGAGTGCATCAGGACTTGCTCGCCGACCGCCGGCCGCCGGCGGGCCGCCGCGGGCGCCCCCCGCGCGCCGGCTTCGCGTCGGCGACGCGCCGTTTCGGCGCCTTCGGCCGCCCCGTCGTCTGCAGGAACTTCAGCGTCTGCACGTAGACCAGGTTCTTGTGCTTGCGGGTGATGTCGGCGTCCCGCATCGCCTCGAGGAACTCGGCGGGCCCGTCGAAGTCGTGGATCCGCTGGCGCACGCTCCCCAGTCCCTGGGCGACGTGCGAGTCCGACCCGGCCGCCGGGACGATCCGGTACTTGCCCGCGAACCGCACCGCCTCCTCGTTGAAGGCGGTCAGCGCGACCCGCGGATTGAAGACCTCGAGCAGGTCGATTTCCTCGACGATGTCGAGCAGGTGCTCGTAGTCGGGCACCGAGTGGAAGCGGTCGAAGGGATGCGGCACGTAGACCAGCCCGCCCTGCCCGCGGATCGCGGCGATCGTCTCCGCCATCGTCAGCCCCCTGGGGATCTTCTCCTTCAGGAAGAGGCCGATCACCTCGCCCTGCTCGGCGGTCTTCACCTCCTCGGCGACGATCACCTTGAGGTCGTCCATCGACTCTGCGATCGCGGCCGCCTCGAGCGCCCCCGAGACCTCGTTGTGGTCGGTGATCGCGATCGCCCCGAGGCCGCGGTCGCGCGCCGTCTGCAGCAGGACCTCGACCGGCGTCGCGCAGTCGCCGGAGTGGTCGGTGTGCATGTGCAGGTCGACCTCGATCAGCGGCCGCCGCACCAGCTTCGCGCGCAGCTTCCGGTCCCCGGTCGGGTCGTGACGCCGCGCCAGCACGCGCCGGTAGACCGCTTCGAGGGAATCCGCCACCGCTGCCCAGTCGCGCCCCTCGCCCGCCGGCTCGACCAGCTCGTAGGTGGCGGGGAAGTAGCGATCGAGCAGCCGCCCGGTCGCCTCGCTTGTGACGGTGCGCGCGTCTATGCGGCCGAAGAAGATCTCGACCAGCGGCCGCGCCACCTGGGTCGAGAGCACCCGCTCCTGCGGCGCGTGGAAGGTGGCGACGTTGAGCGACAGCGAGTGCCGCAGCGCCGCCGCCGAGACGCTCGGCGCGAACGGCTCATGCACGTGGACGATGTCGAACGGCCGCGCCGTCAGCGGCCGCTTCACCGGCTCCCCACTGCCGATCCGGACAACGGTGTGCCCGCGCCGCTTCAGCTCCTCGCTCAGCTGCGCGACGAACTCGTTGACCGGCTTGCGAGCGGTCCGCCTGTGAGGCGAGACCTGCGCGATCGTCAATGACTGGGCATCGGGCACGACTCGCCCAAGAATACGAAGCGAGGCCTGTGGGACACCCGAACGAACCTCCCCGCTGTTCGTGAGAGAGGGTGTCCCACAGGCCTCGCGGCTACGGCTTATTCGACGTCGGCCGCCACCGATGCCCGCGCTCCCCGCGCGTTGACCTCGATGAATTCCTCGGTCAGTTCCCGCGCTTCGTCATCGGGACGCTGCGTGTGCGGGCTCTTCATCAGGTAGCTGGACGGACCGTCGAGCTGTCCCGAGATGCCGTTGTTCAGCGCCAGCTTGATCAGCCGCACCGCGTCGATCACGACGCCGGCCGAGTTCGGCGAGTCCCAGACCTCGAGCTTCAGCTCGGCGGTCAGCGGCACGTCGCCGAAGGCTTTGCCCTCGAGGCGGATGTGCGCCCACTTGCGGTCGGTCAGCCACGGCACGTAGTC
>DASZZB010000198.1:0-1900 GCA_035545115.1 Solirubrobacterales bacterium
GACGTCCGCTCCGCCCTCGGCCCCCCGCCGAGCACAGGCGCCTGCGCACCCCGCACTCGCGGTCTCCCCGAACGCAGCGTCGCCCATCGCGGGATCGAGCTATCTAGCTCGTGACCGCGCCGCGGGCGGCGGAGCTGACCGTCGCCGCGTACTTCGCCATCACACCGCGCTCGAAGCCGGGCGGTGGTGGCGGCGTCTCGTAGGCGGCGACGCGCTCGGCGATCACGTCGTCGGAGAGGTCGACCTCGAGCTTGCGCTCGTCGATGTCGACGGTGACCTGGTCGCCCTCCCGGATCGCCGCGATCGGGCCGCCCTTGGCCGCCTCGGGGGCGACATGGCCGATCATCAGGCCGCGGGTGGCGCCCGAGAAACGGCCGTCGGTGACCATCGCGACCGACTCGCCCAGCCCCTCGCCGACGATCGCCGCGGTGACCTGCAGCATCTCGCGCATACCCGGGCCGCCGACCGGGCCCTCGTTGCGGATCACGACGATGTCGCCGGGGTCGATCTGCTGGTCCTTGACCGCGCGGAAGCATTCCTCTTCGGACTCGAAGACCCGGGCCGGGCCGCTCTGACGGCGGCGCTCGGTGCCCGCCACCTTGACCACGGCGCCTTCCGGCGCGAGGTTGCCGCGCAGGATCGCGAGGCCCCCTTCCGGCTTCAGCGGCGCGTCGACCGGCAGGACGACCTCCTGTCCGGGCGCCTCGGTCGCTGCCGCGGCGACCGCGCCGATCGTCTGGCCGGTGACCGTGATCTCGTCGCGGTGCAGGAGGCCGGCGTCGTCGAGCCGTTTCAGGATCACCGGCACGCCGCCCGCCGCGTAGAGGTCGGTGGCGACGAAGCGACCGCCGGGTTTGAGGCTGGCGTAGAGCGGCGTGGCGCGGGAGATCCGCTCGAAGTCGTCGACCGTCACCTCGATGCCGAGCTCATGGCCGAGCGCGATCAGGTGCAGGACGCCGTTGGTCGAGCCACCCGAGGCGCAGACGCAGGCGATCGCGTTTTCGAGCGACGCCTTGGTGATCACCTTGCTCGGCCTGATGTCCTCGGCGAGGACGCCGATCACCAGCTCGCCGACCTTCTCGGCGACGGTCGGCTTGTCGTCGCCTTCGGCCGGGACCATCGCCGAGCCGCCGGCGCTGATCCCCAGCGCCTCGAAGGCGCAGGCCATCGTGTTGGCGGTGAACTGGCCGCCGCAGGCGCCGGCGCCGGGGCTGGCGACGCCCTCCAGCTCGTTCAGTTCCTCGTCGGTCATCTCGCCCGCGTTGTGGGCGCCGATCGCCTCGAAGATGTCGAGGATGGTGACGTCGCGGCCGTGCCAGTGGCCGGGGGCGATCGAGCCGCCGTAGAGGAGGACCGAGGGCACGTCGAGGCGGGCCATCGCCATCGCGCCGCCGGGGATCGTCTTGTCGCAGGCGCAGAGGACGACGATCGCGTCGAACTGGTAGCCGCGCGCCATCAGCTCGATCGAGTCGGCGATCACCTCGCGGCTGACCAGCGAGGCCTTCATCCCCTGGGTGCCCATCGTCACCCCGTCGGAGACGGCGACCGTGTTGAACTCCATCGGCGTGCCCCCGGCGGCGCGGACGCCGTCTTTGATGTGCTCGGCGAGGGCGCGCAGGTGGAAGTTGCAGGGCATCGCCTCGGTCCAGGTGTTGGCGATGCCGATCGTCGGCCGGCTGAGCGCGTCGTCGTCGAATCCGATCCCCTTCATGTAGGCACGCGCGTGGGCGCGGTCGGGGCCGTCGAAGACGGTCGCCGAACGGGGTCGAGGGAGGCCGGTCGCGGTGTTGCCTGCGTCGATGCTCATGGACAAAACCTACTGACGGGGACGCCGTGCCTCTATTTCCTCGCCTCGGCGGCGAGCTCGGCGTCGGCGCGGGCGCGGGCGGCAAGGTCGAAG
>DASZZB010000199.1:0-13235 GCA_035545115.1 Solirubrobacterales bacterium
AGCGTCCCGGCCTGGCCCCAGCCCGACTCCGGCCCTTCGCTGAGGCCGTAGATCAGCAGGCCGACGGCGACCGCGAAGGTGACGACGCCGGGCAGGTCGAGTTCGCGCGAGGCCTCCGGGTCGGGCTCCAGGTCCGGCGTCGCCCGCAGCGTGAGGAAGATCGCGAGCGCCGCCAGCGGCACGTTGACGAGGAAGACGAGGCGCCAGTCGATCGAGGTCAGCACTCCGCCCAGGACCGGCCCGAGGGCGGCGAAGAAGGCCGAGGCACCCGCCAGGATGCCGAGCGCCGACCCCTTCTCCTCGTCGGGATAGACGGCGCTGACGATCGCCAGCGCGGTCGGCATCATCAGCGCCGCTCCCGCCCCCTGCAGCGCCCGCGCCGCGATCGCCCAGACGATGTCCTGGGAGGCGCCCATCGCGGTCGTCGCGAGGCCGAAGATCACCGCGCCGACGAGGAAGACGCGGCGCATCCCGAAGAGGTCGCCGAGCCGGCCGCCGAAGACCATCAGCGCCGCCAGCGGCAGGATGTTGGCGGTCATCAGCCACTGCGACTGGCTGATCTCGGCGTGCAGGCCGATGATCGCGTGCGGGGCGGCGAGCGGCACCGCGGTCTGGTCGACCAGGATCATCGAGCTGGACAGCGTCATCGCCGCCAGCGTGATCCTCATGTCGCGCCGCGAGGTCACCCGCGGCAGGAGCCTACGTCAAGCGAGGAGCCTCACCAGGGCAGCGTCTCGGCGATCTCGGTGAGCCGCGGCGCGGTCTTGTCGCGCTCGGATAGCAGCGGGTCGGCGACCTGCCAGTCGACGCCGATGTCGGGGTCGTCCCAGGCGATCCCCGCCTCCGTCGCCGGGTCGTACAGCGAGGAGACCTGGTAGCAGACGTCGGCGACCTCGCTCAGCACCGCGAAGCCGTGGCCGAAGCCGACCGGGACGAAGAGCTGGCGGTGCCTCTCGTCGTCGAGCACGTGCGCCTCCCACTGGCCGTAGGTGGGCGATTCGCGGCGCAGGTCGACGGCGACATCGACGATCGCCCCGCGGGCGCAGCGGACCAGCTTCGCCTGCCCGGGCGCGGTCTGGAAGTGGATGCCGCGCAGCGTGCCCCGCGAGGAGCGCGAGTGGTTGTGCTGGACGAAGTCGACGTCGACCCCGAGCCCCGCCCATTCCCCGCGGGCGTAGGTCTCGACCATGAAGCCGCGCGCGTCGCCGTGGACCTGCGGCTCGATCAGCGCGACGCCGTCGAGCTTCGTCTCGAGGCGCTCCGCCATCAGCCGAGCGCCTTGCCGTACTGGCGTTCGTAGTACTCGCGGTACTCGCCGGAGCGGATCGGTCCCCACCAGTCCTCGTTGTCGCGGTACCAGGCGACGGTGCGCTCGATCCCCTCGTCGAAGTGGACCTGCGCCTCCCAGCCGAGCTCCCGCTTCAGCTTCTCGCTCGACAGCGAGTAGCGGCGGTCGTGTCCGGGACGGTCCTGCACGTACTCGATCAGCGACTCGTCGCCGTCGACCAGCGCGATCACCCGCTTCACCACCTCGATGTTCTCGCACTCGTCGGGCCCACCGACGTTGTAGGCCTCGCCCGCCTCGCCGCGCGCCAGCACCGCGTGGATGCCGCGGCAGAAGTCCTCGACGTAGAGCCAGTTGCGGACCTGGCGGCCGTCGCCGTAGACCGGCAGCGAGTCGCCGTGCAGCGCGTTCAGCACCATCAGCGGGATCAGCTTCTCGGGGTACTGGCGCGGGCCGTAGTTGTTGGAGCCGCGGACGATCGAGGCGTCGAGCCCGTAGGTGTGGACGTGGGCGCCGACCAGCAGGTCCCCGGCCGCCTTGGTCGCCGAGTAGGGCGAGGAGGGGTCGAGCGGCGAGGTCTCGGTGAAGGAGCCCGAGTCGATCGACCCGTAGACCTCGTCGGTGGAGACCTGGACGTAGCGCTGGACGCCGAGCTCGCGGGCGGCGTCGAGCAGCGTGCCGGTGCCGATCACGTGGGTGCGGGCGAAGGCGTCCTGGTCGTCGATCGAGCGGTCGACGTGGGACTCGGCGGCGAAGTTGACGACCGCATCGACCCCCTGCATCGCCTCGCGGACGATCGCCGGGTCCTCGATCGCGCCCTCGATCAGCTCCGTCCCGGCGGGCAGGTTCTCGCGCCGCCCGGCGTAGGTCAGTTTGTCGAGGACCACGATGTCGTGCTCTTCCCCCGCGATGCGGACATAGGTCGAGCCGATGAATCCGGCGGCGCCGGTGACCAGGAGCTTCATGGATGGATTCCTCCCTCGTCGCTAGTTCGTCTCGGCCTCGCGCTGGGCGAGGTACCCGGCCAGCCCATCGTGCCAGGAGGGCAGCCGGATCGCGTGCTCGCGCTGGCTCTGCATGACCGAGTAGGGCGGCCGGTGGGCCTTCTGCCCGAACATCTCGGTGGTGATCGAGAGCGGTTTGCAGTCGACCTTCGCCTGCTCGAAGATCTCGCCCGCGAACTCGTACCAGGAGCAGGAGCCGGCGGCGGCCATGTGGTGGATGCCGTACTCGATCCCGTCGATGAGCCGGACGAGACCGTAGGCGAGGTGCCAGGTATAGGTGGGGGCGGTGACCTGGTCGCGGACGACCGTGACCTCGCTCATGCTCTCGCCGAGCCGCAGCATGGTGGCGACGAAGTTCTTGCCGGCGATGCCGAAGAGGCCGGAGGAGCGGACGACGAAGTGGCGCGGATTGGCCGCCGCGGTCGCCTCCTCGCCGGCCAGCTTGGTGCGCGCGTAGGCGGAGAGCGGCGCGGGTTGGTCGGACTCGACGTAGGGCGCTCCCTTCTCGCCGTCGAAGACATAGTCGGTGGAGACGTAGAGGACCGCGGCGCCGACCTCGCGGGCGGCGGCGGCGACGTTGCCGGCGCCGGTGCCGTTGACCGCGAAGGCCTGGTCCTCGGCCTCCTCGGCGCCGTCGACGTCGGTCCAGGCGGCGCAGTTGACGACCATGTCGGGACGCTCGCGGTCGAGCCGGCGGCGGACCGCGTCGGCGTCGGCGACGTCCATGCGGACGCGGTCGCAGCCGACCACGTCGTGCCCGGCGTTTGTCGCGGCCACCACGAAGTCGTGGCCCAGCATCCCGCCCGCGCCAGCGACCAGGACCTTCATCGCCGCGCCCTCACTGGATTTCGATCACCGAGTTGTCGCCGACCAGGAGGCGGAGGGTCTTCGGCAGGCCCTCGCTGCGGGTCAGCTTCACGTTGCGGCCGAGCAGGCTGGCCTCCATCCGGGTACCGAGGTCCTCGACCGTCGAGTTGGCGAGGACGATCGAGTGCTCGACCTCGCAGCGGCGCACCGCGACCTCGTCGCCGATCGAGGTGTAGGGACCGATGAAGGCGTCTTCGACCGTCGCCCCGGCGCCGATCACCGCGGGGCCGCGGACGATCGAGCGGACGATCTTCGCGCCGGGGGCGATCACGACGCGCCCTTCGACCCGCGAGTGCTCGTCGACCTCGCCCTCGGCGGACTCCTCGATCTCCTCCAGCACCAGCCGGTTGGCCTCGAGCATGTCGGCAAGCTGACCGGTGTCCTTCCACCAGCCGCGCACCACCTCGGACTGGACCCGACGACCGTCGTCGATCAGCGTCTGGATCGCCTCGGTTATCTCGAGCTCGCCGCGCCAGGAGGGCTCGAGCCGGCGGGCGGCGTCGAGGATCAGCGGGCTGAAGAGGTAGACGCCGACCAGCGCCAGGTTGGAGGGCGGGTCTTTCGGCTTCTCGATCAGGCGGACGATGCCGCCCTCGCCGTCGAGCTCCGCCACCCCGTAGGACTGCGGGTCGTCGACCGGGGTGAGCAGGATCAGCGCGTCGGGGGAGCCGGACTCGAAGGCCGCGACGAGGCCCCGCAGGCCGTGGCTCAGCAGGTTGTCGCCGAGGTACATGACGAAGGGCGAGCCGCCGATGAACTCCTCCGCGGTCAGCACCGCGTGGGCGAGCCCCGCCGGCTCGTCCTGGACGATGTAGGTGATCGAGGCGCCGAACTGCGAGCCGTCGCCCGCCGCCGCGCGGATCTCCTCGCCGGTCTCCGGCGCGATGATGATGCCGATCTCGGTGACCCCGGCGTCGACCAGCGCCTCGATGCCGTAGAAGAGGACCGGCTTGTTGGCGACCGGCACCAGTTGCTTGGCGGAGGTGTGCGTGATCGGGCGCAGGCGGGTGCCGGCTCCACCGGAGAGAATCAGTCCCTTGAGAGGCTCCATGCGACGCTGCAACCCTACTTATCGACGGAAGGTCCTGTGAGAGCGGCCGTCTACATCCCCAACTTCAACGGCGAGCGGTGGCTGCCGCGGACGCTGCAGAGCCTGCGCGGGCAGACCGAGCGGCTCGACGTGGTGGTGGTCGACAACGGATCCACCGACGGCTCGGCGGCGGCGGCGCGGGCCGATTTCCCCGAGGTGACGGTGATGGAGCTGGGCGAAAATCTCGGCTTCGGGACGGCGCTGAACCGGGCGGTGGCGGCGCATCCGGCCGAGGCGATCGTGCTGCTGAACAGCGACGTCGAGTGCGAGCCGGGCTTCTGCGAGGCGCTCCTGGCGGGCCTCGACGAGGACGTCGACATGGTCGCCGCGGTGCTACTCCAGGAACGCGAGCCGGGGCTGATCGACAGCGCGGGGGTGGTGGCGGACCACACCTTGATGGGCTTCGACCACCTGCACGGAGAATCACTCGCCGCGCTGGACGGAGCGCCCGATCCGCTCGGGCCGACCGGCGGCGCGGGCCTCTACCGCCATCAGGCCTGGGAGGCGGTCGCCGGCTTCGACGAGCGGATCTTCCTCTACTACGAGGACCTCGACCTGGCCCTGCGGATCGCCGCCCGCGGCGGCCGCTGCCGACTCGCTCCCGCGGCGCGCGCCCTGCACGCCTACTCGCCGGGCCTCGGCGCCGCCAGCGGCGCCAAGTACGCGCGCACCGGCTGGAGCCGTGCCTACATGCTGCGCCGCTACGGCGTCATGCACGAGCCCCCGCTGGCCCTGCGGGCGCTCGCCTGCGAGGGCGCGATCCTGGCGGGTCAACTCCTCCGCGACCGCACCGCGCAGGGGATCATCGGCCGCCTGCGCGGCTTCCGCGCCGGCGCCGGCCTCCCTCCCCGCGAAGTCGGCGCCGCGCCGCTCCTGCCGATCTCCGGGCGCGAGGCGCTGGCGTTGCGGCGACGGCGGCGCGGCTAGGCCTTGCGGCCGAGCCAGGCGCGAGGGCGACTAAGGTCACCGGCGGCGGCGAGGTGGCGGCGCTCGCCCAAAGCGCGCGGCAGCCGCGCCAGACCTTCGAGCTTGCCGCGCAGGGTGGCGAGGAGGCGTCCTTGGCGGGTGGCGCGGATCAGCGCCCCGACCTCGACCGCAGCGATGCGCGGCAGCGCCCTCGTGGGCATGAACCTGGCCTGGGTGACGATCCGGTTGCGGGCGACGAGGCGAGCGTTCCATGCGTCGGGCCGCGGCGCCTCGGCCAGCCAGGAGGCGTTGCCGCGGTGCCAGACCACCGCCTCCGGCACATAGGCGAATCGCCGGCCGGCGATCTGCGCGCGGACGTTCAGGTCGACGTCCTCATAAAAGGAGAAGTAGCTCTCGTCGTAGCCGCCGAGCTCTGTGAAGAGCTCTCGCCGCAACAGGCAGGCGGCGCCGCAGACCCCGAAGATCTCGCGTGGGCGCAGCCAGGCCGGCGACTGCGCCTCCCCCGCCCCGGTCTCCACCGCACGCCCGTCGCGCGTCAGCGCCATACCGGCGCTGTAGAGGCGGGCCGCGGCGACGTCGCGGCGTTCGCCCTCGACCTGGAGGATACGCGGCTGCACGCCGCCGAGCCCAGGGTCGCCTGCCAGCGCCGCCACCAGTGCCGCGACACACCCGGGCTCGAGCTCGGTATCGGCGTTCAGCGGCATCACGAAGGGCGCCGCGGTGCGCAGCGCCCCCAGGTTCACGGCCGCAGCGAAACCAGTGTTCCGGCCGAGGGTTACGTGGGTGATGCGGCGCTCCCGCAACAGCTCCAGCGTCCCGTCGGTAGATCCGTTGTCGACGGCGATCGGCTCGATCGGCCCGTTCTGGGCTGCGATCGAGTCGAGCAGCAGCGGCAGCAGCGCCGCTGAATTCCAGGTCGGGACCACCACCGCCACCTTCGGCTCGCCGCTCACGGGCGCAGCCTGACATACCTCCGAGCATGCCGAACCGCCTGAACTCCGCGCTAGCGTGTGGGGTGGCGCACGGGGATCTCCCGAGCAGCCCCCGAGCCAACATGTCCGTCGACGAGGAACTGACGATCCAACCTGCCGCACCGGCCGCCCCAGGGCCGGAGGCCCCGCTGGCGATCCGGGTCGAAGACCTGCACAAGTCGTTCCGCATCCCGACCCAGCGGGTCGACTCCCTGAAAGAGCGCGCGGTACACCCGTTCGCGGCACGCGAGTACCGCGAGCTCCACGCGCTCGACGGGGTCTCCTTCGAGATCCGCCAGGGCGAGTTCTTCGGCATCGTCGGGCGCAACGGCTCGGGCAAGAGCACGCTGCTGAAGCTGCTCGCCAGCATCTACCGGGCCGACTCGGGGCGGATCCAGATAGCGGGACGACTGGCGCCCTTCATCGAGCTCGGCGTCGGCTTCAACCAGGAGCTCACGGCACGCGAAAACGTCGTCCTCAACGGGGTGATGATGGGCCTCACCCCGAAAGAGGTGCGCGAGCGCCAGGACGCGGTGATCGATTTCGCCGAGCTGCATGACTTCGCCGACCTGAAGATCAAGAACTACTCCTCCGGGATGCTGGTGCGGCTGGCTTTCTCGGTGATGCTGCAGGCCGACGCCGACGTTCTCCTGATCGACGAGGTGCTCGCCGTCGGTGACGCCGCCTTCCAGCAGAAGTGCGCCGACGCCTTCCATCAGATGAAAGCCGAAGGCAAGACGATCGTCCTCGTCACCCACGACATGAATGCGGTCGAGCAGTACTGCCACCGAGCGATGCTGCTGGCCGACGGCGAGATCCAGTTCCTCGGTACCCCGGCGCTGACCGGCAACGAGTACCTGAAGCTGAACTTCGAAGGGGGGGTCGGCGAGGCCGGGGCGGGCGGCGGCGAGTCCGACGGCGCCAAGCTGCTCGGGTGCAAGCTCGTCGATGAGGCCGACGAGGAGATCTTCACCCTGGAGGAGCGCCAGCCGATCCGCTTCCGGATCGCCTTCGAACTCGAACGCGAGGCAACGGCGGTCCACCTGCGCTACGTCCTCGCCAACCCGGACGACCTCGGCGTCTTCGAATTCGGCACCTTGCTGACCTCCGAAGCGGGTGACGACCTCACCCCGCGCAAGCGGCTGACCGCCTCCGTGAAGATCGAAAACCGGCTCGCCGCGGGGCGTTATTTCCTCCACTGCGGCATCCACAGCCCCTCCGGGATCGGCCTCTACGTGCACAAAGCACAGACTTTCGTCGTCTTCGGCACCACGGACACTCGCGGCGTGATCGCACCCGACTTCACCATCGATGTCGCGCCCGAGGAGGACTCGTGAGCATCGATATCGACCGCCACGAACTCCATGAGGTCACCGGCCCGTCCGCGGTCGGCGGCGGCCGACGGCGCTTCTGGGATCTGCTGATTCTGATCTCGGTCACCGAATTCAAGCGGGTGTACTTCGGCACCGTACTCGGGTACCTCTGGTCGTTGATCCGCCCGCTCCTGCTGTTCGGCGTGCTGCTGCTGGTTTTCACCCAGGTCTTTCGGGTCGGCCACAACGAAGTCGAGCACTACGCCGTGTATCTGCTGATGGGGATCGTCCTCTACACGTTCTTCAGCGAAGCGACCAGTAACGCGGTCACTTCGGTCGTCTCCCAGGAGGGGGTGGTCCGGAAGACCCAGTTCCCGCGTGCGGTGATCCCGCTGGCCACCTCGGTGACGGCGATATTCAACCTGCTACTGAACCTGATCATCGTGCTGGTATTCCTCCTCGCCTTCGGCGTCACCCCGGCGTGGAGCTGGCTGCTCTTCCCTGTCGCGCTCGCCTTCCTCTTCGTTGGCGCCGCGGGAGTGTCGATGGGGCTCTCCGCTCTCTACGTACGCTTTCGCGATACGGCGATCATCTGGGTCGTCGTCGCCCAGGTGCTGCTCTACTTGACCCCGATCCTCTACCCGGTCAACGCATTCGGCGAAGAAACCAAAGAGCACCTGCTGATGTGGAATCCGCTCTCCGTGATCTTCGAGCAGGTGCGGGTCTGGGTGCTGCATGAAGCCGCCGCACCGACCGCCGTTCAGGCCGCCGGAGGCTGGCTCGGCCTCCTCCCCGCGGCGGTGATCTTCTTCGGCGTGATCGGTTTTGGCGCCTGGTACTTCAACCGCGAGGCGCCCCGGATCGCCGAGGCGCTCTAGCCCGTCTTCTTCAACTTGACACGGTAGAAATCGACCTTGAACGGGCCGCTGGCGCCTTCCAGGAACATGCTGTGGAGTGGCGGGAGTTCGGGGAGTTCGGGCCCGTGGCCAAGCCTGCGATCGGCCGAGACGATCATCGGATCTTCGGTCGTGTCCGGGGGGAGCCGGTAGGTGAACTCGCCCCCGTCGGCGATGGCGTGACGTTCGCTCGGCCGCCAGAAGAGCGTGAGGAGCTTTTCCAGCCCTTCGAGCTTCATCCCGTGCACCCGCATGGTCACGATTTCGTGATTTCCCGCCTGGGGGATCTGGAAGCTCTGCCCAGGATCGACGGTGACGCTCATGGCAAGCTTCGGTTCGCCGCAACGATCGGGGATCCGTGAGAGGACTTGCCATGATCCTTCGGTCAGGGTCGGGACGAAGTTGCAGAAGTCGGCGTAGCTCTGTTCCGGGGGATCCCAGGCCGGCTGGCGTTCAAAGAAATTGGGTCGGCCGCCGGTGACGGCGGTGCCGCCGGGCATCTGGCGCAGCAGGGTCTGCGGCCCGTTTTCGGCGTCTTCGGCAGTTTCGGCATTGAGCTGATCGAGCTGCTGCGTGTAGTCCTGATAATTCTGGAAGACAGGCATCGGCTTCCAGTCGAGTTCGTAGGCCCACGCGACGGTGATTTCCCAGGGTTCGATGGCGACCGTCTTCCCGGCCAAAGCCTTCAACACCGGTTCTGGCACCGCCAAGGTCGTCCGCAAGCTTTCGCGTTCTTCGGTGATCTTCTGGTGGCGGAGGCCGGGTCGGATCGCAAATTCGACCGATTCCTTGAACGTTTCGGCCCGCCCGATCACATCGACGCCGGCGGAGGTACCAGCGGCGTGGAAGATGAGGACGCAGAAGACCACGGTCGCAGCGACGAAGCCCGGGGCCAACCGTCGCGGCCATGGGGCGAAAAGGAATATTGCAAGCAGCGTTGACATCGCCGTCACCGGCGGTCCGGACTTGGCGAACTGGGTGGTGCCGTACTTGAAGACCGTGTAGGCGACGACGGCGGTGATCGCGGTCGCGAACCATTTGGCCCGGGTGTCGCGAAAGCGGGCGCGGTGGATGAACGCGGTGAGCGCGAGGGCGCCGAGGACGATGAGGACGGCTTCCCAGGTTTCGGCTGCGTCGTACCCCATCGCTTCGCCATAGCCTTTGATGATCTGGGCGCCATTGTCGGCGTAGTCCCAGAGATTGCCGAGCCCTTGGCCGGTGGCGAACCAGAGGACGAGGAAGCTGACGATCGCGGTGCCGAGAAAGCCCGCCCACTGGCGGCGATCGGCACGGGCGCCGACCATCGCGAGGAGAAGGATCAGGACCACCGGCCCGAACGACAGTTTGACCAAGGGCTCGACTGCGCAGAGGAGACCGCCGCCGTAGGCAAGCACGTTCATCCCTTGCGCAGGCCGATCCTCGCGCAGGGCGATGAAGCAGAGACCGACCGCCAGTACCACCGGTAACTGCTCCAAGAAACCGAAGCTGAGCGAGACGGCAAGGACGATGAAGGCCGCGGCGACCAGCCCGACCGTCCGGCTGAGCGACCAGGTCAGCACGGCGATGAGGCCGCCGTAGGTCACGACCCAATACAGGAAGGAGAGCACCGCGAGCGAGCCGATCCACATCGAGGGCCAGGCGAGGAAGCCGAGCGGCCCGAAGGTGTAGACGATTTCGGTGCCGAAATGCCTGCCCTCATCGGTCGCCATATAGAGGCCGGAGATCCAGCTGAAGTCGAGACTGGAACCCACCACTCCCATCGCGAGCGGCCAGGAGAACAGGGTGATGAGGATGGTGGTGATCCAGAACGGCCTGCTGCCGGTGCCGAGGAAGGTCCTGGTCGACGAACCAGCGGCCCCGAGCCGCTCCCCTACCGCCGTAGACATGCGTCACCCTTCAAGATCGCGCAGGTTATTCGATGCGCAGCGACGGACCGTGGACCCCTTACTAGACTGGGTCCGGATGCCAGATCCGATCAACTCCCTGGAAACGGTCACGCGCTCGCAGGTCGAACTCGAAGCGGAGATCGCCGAGCGCGACGAGGAGATCCTGCGGCTGCGCGACCTGCTGATCGCCCGCGACGCCGAACTCGGCGCCGTCAAGGGACGGTTGCAGATCATCGAGGATCACTCCGAGCGGATGTCGCGTCTGGTGGCGAAGATCCCGATCCCGGGCCTCGCCTGGATCGCCAGCGCCATCCTGCGGGTGCTCTGGGCGAGCGGCGGCCGTTAGAGCTTTGGCGGCGCCCCGCTTCTCGATCATCACGCCGGTCTACGAGACGCCGACCGACGTCCTCTGGCTGGCGATCGAGTCGGTCCTCGCGCAGACCTACGGCGACTGGGAGCTTTGCCTGGTCGACGACCGCTCGCCTTCGGCGCGGGTGCGCGAGCTGCTCGATGAGTGCGCGGCGATGGACCCACGGGTGCGGGTCGAGCACCGAGCCGAGAACGGTGGCATCGTCGCTGCCTCGAACACGGCGCTGGCGATGGCGACCGGAGAGTTCATCGCCCTGCTCGACCACGACGACCGACTGCATCCCGACGCCCTGGCGCTGGTCCACGAGGCGCTGCTCGGCGCCCCTGAGGCCGACTACGTCTACACCGACGAAGACAAGATGACCGCGAACGGGCACCACGCAGGGCCGTTCCTGAAGCCGGACTGGTCGCCGGAGCGGATGCGGACGCAGATGTACACCTGCCACCTGAGCGTGCTGCGACGCTCGTTGGTGGAGGAGGTGGGTGGCTTCGATCCCGACTGCGAGGGCGCCCAGGACTGGGACCTGGTGCTGAAGGTGACCGAGCGGGCGCGGGCCGTCCTGCACGTGCCGCGGATCCTCTACCACTGGCGAGGAATCGAGGGCTCGACCGCAGCGGCCGTGGAAGAGGGTGGCGGCGAGGCGGCGAAGCCCTGGGCATTCGAAGCGGGGACGCGAGCGATCGCCGCGCACTGCGAGCGGACCGGCGTGCAGGCGACGGTCGCGCAGGATCCCGGCGACCCGGGCGTCTACCACCTGAACCCGGCACTGCGTGCGGAACCGCTGGTCAGCATCGTCGTCCCGACCAACGGCCAACGGCGCGAGATCCGCTACCAGCAGGTGACCCTGATCGGTCACTGCGTGCGCAGCATCGTCGCCGACTCGACCTACCGGAACTACGAGATCGTCGTCGTTGCCGACAAGGGCACGCCGGCCGCGACGATCGCCGAGATCGAGGCGGCGGCGGGGGACCGCCTACGGGTGGTTCCGTATGACCGGCCGTTCAGCTTCGCGGAGAAGATCAACGTCGGCGCCGTCCACTGCCGCGGGGAGCACCTGCTGTTGCTGAACGACGACATCGAGGTCTTTACCCCCGACTGGATAGAGCGGATGGTCATGTACTCCTCGCTCGAGGAGGTCGGGGCGGTCGGCGGCCTCCTCCTCCTCGAAGACGGGCGTATCCAGCATGCGGGAGTCGGCTTCGAGGGCGGCCTGCCGGGCCATCCCTATTACGGCTACCCACGTGACGTGCCCGGCTATGCCAACGCGGTGCGGATAGCGCGTGACCTGCTCGCGGTGACGGGAGCCTGCCTGATGACCCGTCGCGATGCCTTCGAGGAGGTCGGCGGCCTCAGCACCACCTTCCCGGTCAACTACAACGATGTCGATTATTGCCTCAAGCAGATCGAGCGCGGTCGCCGCGTCGTCTACGACCCCGATCTGGTGATGATCCACTTCGAGTCGTCGAGTCGCTCCTCCGAGGTCGAGGAGTGGGAGAAGGCCCAGCTCCTCCATCGCTGGGCCGGCCTGACGACGAGCAACCGCTTCGGCAATCCGTACCTCAAAAACGAGATCCCTCGAGCCGCCTCCGCCTTTCTTTGGGCGAAGAGCCTCAAGTTCCGCCCGCGTAAGCGCCGGCCCGCGGCCGCGCGGGCGTAAGTTCAGGCGAAGATCGTCGCGCACAGGACCGCGCGGGCGGCGACGGCAAGGTCGGGGGCGCGACCGGGAGAGGAGTTGTAGGTGGCCTCGGCGGCCTCGGCGGCGGTTGCACTACGCCACCCCTCGGAAGAGAAGAGAAAGATCGTTTCCTCGCGACGGTCGGCGCCCGCGCGGTCGAACAGCTCGCCTACCTCGTCGCGGTCGAGCTGGCGCAGCCAGCCGAGGTCTTCGGAGCGACCGAAGGGGACGCTGAGGTGGATCCGGCCGCCCGGCTTGGTCACGCGAAGGAGCTCGCGCAGAGCCCGCGCCGCCTCCTCGCCGGGGTCGGCGGCGCGGCCCGTGTCGACGCCGTAAACGGCGGTGTCCATGCCGACATGCTCGAGGGTCGAGAGGCAAACGACCTCGTCGAACCAGTCGTCGCGCAGTGGCAGCTCGCGCAGGTCGGCGAAGAGGTAGGAGACGGCCATCGAGATGAAAGCGACCGGCTCCGGCGCCAGGGTCGTGATCGTCAGCTCGTCGACCTCCTCGAGGATCGCTTCGACGACATGCCGGTGGTTCAGCACCGAGCCCGCGTCGAGGACGCGGCCGCGCAGCCCGCGGCTGAAGAGCCACGGGTACTCGACGACGCGCTCGTCGTACCCGATACCGAGCCCGGGCGGGAGTTCGGCGCCGGAAGCGAACAGCCCGCGCCACTCCTTGCTCGCCAGTAGGGAGGCGATCAGTGCCCGGTGGGTGGCGTCGTACGCGAGGGTGACCGGCTCGGTCGGTGGGAAGCGCCGTGCCCAAGTACGGCCCAACCGCCGCTCGCCGGACAGCATCCGCTCCCAGAAGGGCGGATCGGCATCGATCCGCTCCAAGCGCAGCTTCGCCCGCGGCGGATCGGCGGCATCGACGGCCAGGACGAGTTGTCCTGGGTCCTCGGGCAGCTCGCCCTCGTCTCCGCGGGCGCACAGCCCATCTGCCCGCCGG
>DASZZB010000200.1:0-18591 GCA_035545115.1 Solirubrobacterales bacterium
CCGACCGTGGCCACCGTGAGGTCGGACTCCGACCACAACCCGGCGGGCGCGACGGCGATCGCCGAGCTGCCGCCGAGCAGCAGTTTGTGGGCCGAGATGCCGGGCTTGACGAGGCCGTTCGCGGTCCGATATTCGGAACCGAACACGATTACGTCGGCCTGCTCGGAGGCCGCCACTTCGGCGAGGCCGACGCTGGTCGCGGAGTTGACCACGACGTACTTCGGCATGTCGGGCGTGCCGACCGACCCGGCGCCGCGGGCGAGCAGCTGTTCGGCCGCCTGCTGGTCGAGCGATTCGCCGAAGGAGTGGCGGACGTAGGCGAGCGAGAGCTCGGCGCCGGAGCGGGCGAGGAGCCGGCCGAGGGCAAGCGCGTCGCGGTCGTTGTCGGTGTCGTCGTAGGAAACGATGATTTTCAGCGCCATCTGGGGTCTCCTGAGCGTCCTGATTCGAGTGCGGCGACTGTGCCACCGGTCGCGCGCCGGCGCAACCGGTGGCACGTCGGGGGCGTCAGGCCGGGCCGGCCACCGGGGCCGCCGGCCCGGGAGCGGCACCAGAGGGCACGCCGTCGGGGTAGCCGAGCGAGGGCACGTCCGACGGGTACACCTCGTGCCCGTGGACGGCGATGTCGCCGGTCTCCATGTCCGCCTCGCTCATCCGCAGCGGCACGAACAGGCCGACCAGCTTCAGCAGGATGAACGTGCCGAGCGCGGAGAAGGCGATCACCCAGGCCGCGGTGTAGGCCTGCACCCAGAGCAGGTGCAGTCCGCCGCCCGAGATCAGGCCTTCGTGTCCGCCCGCCATCAGCTTGTTGGCGAAGATGCCGGTGAGCAGGCCGCCCGCGACCCCGGCGAAGCCGTGCGTGTAGACGACCCCGAGGGTGTCGTCGACGTTGCGGAACGGCGCCGTGCGGCTCAGGTAGTTGAGCGCGAAGTAGACGATCGCCGAGGCGATGACGCCGATGATGATCGCCGCCCAGCCGTTGACGAAACCGGCGGCCGGGGTGATCGCGACGAGGCCGACGATCATCCCGTTGACGCTGCCGATCAGGCTCGGCTTGCGGCCGGTGGCGTAGTCGAGGCCGACCCAGACGATGAAGGCGACCGCGGTGCAGAGGTTGGTGTTGAGCACCGAGGCGGAGGCGACTGCGCCGGCGCTGTACCAGTCGCCGCCGTTGAAGCCGTTCCAGCCCATCCAGAGGAGGCCGGCGCCGACCGCCACCATCGCCAGGTTGTTCGGTGCGTCGACCTCTCGATCACGCTGAAGCCGCGGTCCGATCACCGCCGCCGCGATGAAGCCGGAGACGCCGGCGGCGAGGTGGATCACGTAACCGCCGGAGTAGTCGACGGCGCCCTGCTGGGCGAAGAAGCCACCACCCCAGATCATGAAGGCGTTGATCGTGTAGATGCAGAGGGTCCAGAGGGCGACGAACGGGATCCAGGCCTTGAAGTTGAAGCGGCCGAGGACCGAGCCGAGCATGAGGATCGGCGTGATCGCCGCGAACACGATCTGGAAGTAGGCCAACGTCGACATCGGGAAGAGGAATTCTTCGTCCGGGAGCTCGCCGACATGGGCCTGTTCGAGCAGGCTGTGGCTGTCGAGGATCGACCCTGGCTTCCCCAGCATGTTCCCGAAGAAGCCGCTCGTCGCCCCGAAGATGTGGATCGGCTCGCCGAACGCCATCTTGAATCCGACCAGGACCCAGAGGATCAGCACGATCGCGAAGGCGACGAACGCCATCATCATCGAGTTCACAGACCAGCGTTTCTGCATCACGCCGCCGTAGAGGACGACCAGGCCCGGGATACTCATCAGGCCGACCAGGGTCGCCGCGGTGAGCTGCCATGAATTGGCGCCTTCGCTCAACCATTCCATCAGTTCGATGCTCCCTTTCGTTAAAGCGCGCCTCGGGCACGCCCATCTGGACTTGGCGTAACCCTTCCGCCAAGGAAGCAGCCCCACTACGTACGGGTGTCTAAAGATCGGCGGGCGATCTTCTCCCCGGTGGCGATGGTCCGGTCGTGATCAGGCACGTAAGGTGCGCCCGTGCCACTCGAAGGACATTACGAGCGCCAGACCACGCCGCTCTACAAACTGAGCCCGCGCGAGATCAAGGTCGCCGTGGCGATCGTCTCGGTGACCCTGGTGACGATCATCGCGATGGTCGCCGTCGCCGGTACCGGCAACAGCAACCCTGCCCCGGCCGAAGGCTGCATCGACCCGACCGTCGCCGGGATCGTCGGCGCCGAAACGCTGCACGCCTGCGGTCAGGAGGCGGTCGACATCTGCGTCCACGCGTCCGGATTCACCGGCCCGCGGCCGGAGACGATCGTCGCCAACTGCGAGGAGCAGAGCGTCAAGTTCTGACCGCGGTGTTGACGGGCCGAAAAGTCCTGATATAGAGGACTTTTCGGCCCGTCAACCGCGGGGCTACCTACCGCTCCACTTCGGGGTGCGTTTGCCGAGGAAGGCGGCGACGCCCTCTTTGGCGTCCTCGCTGGCGAAGGCGGTGGTGAAGCCGCCCTTCTCGGCCTCGATGCCGGCGTCGATTTCGCCCTTGTGGGAGGCCTGCTTGATCTGACCGAGCGCGATCGGCGCCTGGCCGGCCAGCTTGCCGGCCCACATCAGCGCCGTCTCGAACAGCTCGTGGTCGGGCACGACGCGGTTGACGAGGCCGATTTCCAGGGCCTCCTCGGAGAGGATCGCGTCGCCGACCAGATTCATCTCGAGCGCCTTGTTCTCGCCGACCAGGCGCGGCAGCCGCTGGGTGCCGCCGAAGCCGGGGATGATCCCCAGCTTGATCTCCGGCTGGCCGAAGACCGCCGCCTCGGCGGCGATCCGGAAGTCGCAGGCCATCGCCATCTCGCAACCGCCGCCGTAGGCGATCGCGTTGACCGCGGCGATCGTCGCGACCGGCTCGGTTTCGAACTCGCGGAACAGGGCGTGGGCGGTGTCGAGCAGCTCCTTGCCGCCCGCCGGGTCCATCGTCGTGAACGCTTTGATGTCGGCGCCCGCCGAGAAGACGATCGGCACCGAGGAGGCGATCACCATCGCGTGGATCTCCGCGTCGGCCTTGACCTTCTCCCAGATCGTCTTCAGGTCGGTGATCACCTGCGGGTGGACGGCGTTCATCGGCGCGTTGGCGAGCCAGGCGATCGCGACCGGGCCGCGGGTCTCCAGCTTCACCTTCTCCGGCTGGTCGCCCTCGTCGGGCTGTGGGTAGGCGTAGAAGCCCTGGCCGGTGGCGATCCCGAGTCGGCCCTGGGCGACGAGCCGCCTCAGGGTGATCGGCGCGCTGAAGCGCTCGCCGTACTTCTCCTCCAGTGCCTCGATCTTCTCGAGCATCTTGCCGAGGCCTTCGACGTCGGCTTTCCAGAACGGCGGCAGGAGGCCTTTGCGCGGGTCGAGCCCCGCCCCGGTCATCATCCCGAGGTCGATGTCGCGGACCGAGGAGATGCCCTCCTCGACCAACAGGCAGGCCTCGATCAGGGCGCGCGCCGAGAACATGTCGATCAGCTCCTGAGCGTCGGGCTCGGCGTCGCCGGGGATGTTCTGCTCGCCGTCCTTGAAGAAGCCCTCGCCACCGCTCTTCATCCCCAGCTTGCCTTCGCCGACCAGGCCGCGGAGGCCCTCGTGGACGTAGAAGGACTCGCCGTAGGAGTGGTTGAGGTGCTCGGCGACGTGGAAGACGGTGTCCAGACCGAGCAGGTCCTGCAGGAAGAACGGGCCCATCGGGGCGAGTTTGGCCTCGGCGATGGCGCTGTCGATCGCCTTCAGGCTGAGGCCTTTCTCCTCCTGTGCGCGCCAGATCTCGCCCATCGTCGCCATCAGGATCCGGTTGACGACGAAGCCGGGGACCTCGCCGCAGACGATCGGCTGCTTCTTGATCGCCTGGGCGAAGTTGTAGGCGGCGGTGGCGGTCTCCTGCGAGGTGTCCTCGCCGACGATCACCTCGACCAGCGGCATGATCGAGGCCGGGTAGAAGAAGTGGAAGCCGACGACCTTGTCGGCGCGCAGCGTCGCCTCGCCCATCTCCGTGATCGACAGCGAGGAGGTGTTGGAGGAGAGGATCGCGTGGCCCGGCGTCGCCGCGTCGATCTCGCGGAAGACGGCCTGCTTGATCTCCATCTTCTCCGGGACCGCCTCGATCACGAAGTCGACGTCGGCGAACTCGGCGTAGCTGGTGGTGCCGGTGATGTTGCCCATCACCTCGGCGAGGCGGGCGTCGGCCTGCTCCTGGCTGATGCGCTCCTTCTTCACCTGGCCGGCGAGCTGTCCCTGGGTCACCGCACGCGCCTTCTCCAGCGCCGCGTCGACGAACTTCTGGTCGATGTCCTTGACGACGACCGGGATGTCGGCGGCGGCGACCGCCTGGGCGATCTCCCCGCCCATCGTTCCCCCGCCGACGACGGCGGCTTTACTTACGAACATTCGACTCGACCCCTCCTGGTTTTCTGATTCTGGCGGCTTTGGCTGGGCGGCCGGCGGCCGCGCGGCCTGGGAGGCTATCCGGGATGGAGGGCGCGGCGACATCAGACCGTGACGAGCTGCTCGCCTTCGAGCTGGCGCTCGACGAGCAGGTCTGCGACGAGGTGCGGCGGGAAAGCTGGGGCCGGCTCTTCCTGACCCCCTCGACGCCGCTGATCTGGGACGCGAGCTGGGCCGGGATCGAGCAGACGGGGCTCGGGATCAAGCAGGTGATCGAGATCGCCGAGGAGGCGCTCGGCGGCGCCGGCTTCGCGCACCGGACCGTCTGCGCGCTCGACCAAGCCGACGGTCGGCGGCTCGCCGAGGAACTGGAAGCCGACCCCGCGCGGTGGCCCGGCTGGGAGGTCGAACGCACCCGCTACATGGTCTGGCATGGCGGCAAGCCCAGGTCCCCCCCGCGGCGTTCGCAGTTCGCTCCGGATAGCGGCCAGAAGTGCGAACGCCACCGGGGGGTGGGTGTGCGGGAGATGGGACTGGAGGAGATCGAGGGGCTGCGACGGGCGCTGCTCGCCGAAGCGGCGGTGCCGAGCGGGGTCGCCGAGCCGCAAGCCGTCGTCGATCAGCTCCTCGAGCTCGATCGCCGCTACGGGGAGGCGGGCGGGGACCGCTGGTTCGTCGCCCCCGCCGACGATGAGCCGCTCGCCGCCTGCCGCCTCCTGTGCGACGGCCGGATCGCCCAGGTCGAGGACGTCGGCACCCGCGCATCCGCCCGCGAACGGGGCTACGCGAAGGCGATCGCGCTCGCCGGCGTCGCCGCCGCCCGGGCCGCCGGTGACGCCCCGATCTTCCTCACCGCCGACGCCGCCGACTGGCCGCAGCTCCTCTACGCCAAGCTCGGCTTCGAGGCGGTCGGTGACCTGACGATCCTCCGCCGCCGTCCCTGACCCCGCCCCGGCGTTCGCGGTTCTCGTCGCTATGCAGCCATAACTGCGAACTCCACGAGAGGCCGCCTACCCACGTGAGGCCGCCTACATATGGGACACAGGCGCCGGGCAAAGACTGTACGGGCGTATAAACCTCTTGTCAGGGCTGCGGCATTAGGCTTTTCGGCTCTGTCCAGGACGTCTTGAAAGAAATCGATCGCGGCCGGGCACCGGACGCGCCGCCAAGTGAGGGACAAGCCAAGCGATGAGCCGAATCCGCCAGCAGAACGTGACCGCAGCCCAGTGGAGCTCCAACGGCGAGTCGCTGGGCGCGCTCGATCTGACCCTTCCCGAGAACGCCGCCTTCGGCGCCAACGTCTTCGACGTCGAGGTGCAGAAGGAACGCCTGCCCGACGACGCCTTCCGGAAGCTGCAGGCGACGCTCGAGGGCGGCGAGGCGCTCGACCCGAGCCTTGCCGACGCGGTCGCCGCGGCGATGATGGAGTGGGCGCTGGAGAAGGGCGCCACCCACTACACCCACATGTTCCAGCCGCTGACCGGCTCGACCGCGGAGAAGCACGACTCGTTCTTCGAGCCCGCCGGCGACGGCAAGCTGATCGCCGGTTTCTCCGGCAAGGACCTGATCCAGGGCGAGCCGGACGCCTCCTCGTTCCCGACCGGCGGCATCCGCGCCACCTTCGAGGCGCGCGGCTACACCGCCTGGGACCCGACCAGCCCGGCCTTCATCCTCGAGAACCCGAACGGGACGCTGCTGGCGATCCCGACCGCCTTCGCCAGCTGGACCGGCGAGGCTCTCGACGCGAAGATCCCGCTGCTGCGCTCGATGGACGCG
This sequence comes from Solirubrobacterales bacterium, assembly GCA_035545115.1. Lineage (GTDB taxonomy): Bacteria > Actinomycetota > Thermoleophilia > Solirubrobacterales > 70-9 > VAYN01. The sequence continues at coordinate 6,202 of DASZZB010000200.1, forward strand.
CTCTCCCGGACCGCGGTGAAGGCGCTGCGGCTGCTCGGCGACGAGGACACCGAGCGGGTCTTCACCACGGTCGGCCCCGAGCAGGAGTACTTCCTGATCGACGAGCAGTACTTCTTCGAGCGGCCCGACCTGATCGCCACCGGCCGCACCCTGTTCGGCGCCAAGCCGCCGAAGGGCCACGAGCTCGACGACCACTACTTCGGCTCGATCCCGGAGCGGGTGCTCGCCTTCATGATGGAGTCGGAACTGGAGATGCGGAAGCTCGGCATCCCGGTGAAGACCCGCCACAACGAGGTCGCGCCGGCCCAGTACGAGATCGCGCCGATCTTCGAGAGCTCCAACGTCGGCTCCGACCACCAGCAGCTGCTGATGCAGACGCTGGAAACCGTCGCCCGCCGCTACGGCCTGGTCTGCCTGCTGCACGAGAAGCCGTTCGCCGGCGTCAACGGCTCGGGCAAGCACAACAACTGGTCGATGGGCACCGACGGCGGCACCAACCTGCTGAACCCCGGGGACACGCCGGAGGACAACATCCACTTCCTCTTCTTCTGCACGGCGGTGATCCAGGGGGTCAACAAGCACCAGGGGCTGCTGCGGGCGTCGGTCGCCAACATCGGCCAGGATCACCGGCTCGGGGCGAACGAGGCGCCGCCGGCGATCATCTCGATCTTCCTCGGCGCCGAACTCGAAAAGGTGTTCGAGGCGATCGCGACCGGGAAGGGCGACCCCAACACGCCGGCCTCCTTCCTCGACCTCGGCTCCTCGGTGCTGCCGCCGCTGCCGCTCGACGGCGGCGACCGCAACCGGACCTCGCCGTTCGCCTTCACCGGCAACAAATTCGAGTTCCGGGCGCTCGGGTCGAGCATGTCGCTCGCCTTCCCGAACACGGTGCTGAACACGATCGCCGCCGAGGCGATCGACGAGCTGGCGGGCAAGCTGAAGGCGAAGCTCGACGCCGGCCAGGAGATGCCCGAGGCGGTCATGGAGATCGTCAAAGACTCCTACCTGGCGAACAAGGTCGTCTGCTTCGGCGGCGACAACTACTCCGAGGAGTGGCACCAGGAGGCCGCGCAGCGCGGCCTGAAGAATCTGAAGACCACCCCGGACGCGCTGCCGGAAGTGCTCTCCGACGCCACCGTCAAGGCGTTCGAGGAGTACGGCGTCCTCAGTAAGCGAGAGCTCGAGTCACGCTACGACGTCTGGGTCGAGCAGTACGCGCTGCGGGCGAACATCGAGGCAGAGGAGACGTTCTCGATCGGCCAGACGATGATCCTGCCCGCCGGGCTGCGACAGCTCTCGCTGATCTCCGCGGCCGGGGTGTCCAGCCTCGAGGGCGAGATCCGCGAGCTGGTCGACGATCTGGTCGGCACGCTCGGCGAGTTGAAGGAGGCCAACGCGGTGCCGGGCGATCTCGAGGGGCTCGAGCTCGCCGAGTACGCGCGCGACAGTCAGCTGGCGGCGATGGACAGGGTGCGCGAGGTCGGCGACAAGCTGGAGAAGCTCGTCGCCGACGACCTCTGGCCGCTGCCGAAGTACGAGGAGATGCTGTTCATCAAGTAGGGCCGTCGGAGGGCGGGTCCTCGGGCCCGCCCTCCTCTTCACGCTCCCCGCCGGGAGGATCGTTTTCCGGGTTGTCGCGGACGGCGTGCCAGATCAGCCAGAAGATCGCCAGCGCGCCGAGGATCGGGATCATGCCGCCGAGGAGGACCGGCTCCCAGGCCTCTTCGGCGCGGACGATGCGGATCCCGGCGGCGACGGTGTCCGGCGCGATCACGCGGGCGCCTTCGGCAGGCCGGGACCGCCGGCCAGCGGGTTGAGATCGGCGAGCAGCTCGAGCAGCCGCGGCTGCGGCTCGGAGTCGTCGATGACGATCGCCGTCCCCGGCCAGGCGTAGCGGCAGTAGCGCGCGTAGGCCTGGCGCGAGGAGAGATCGGGCTCGTAGATCCAACAGCCGCTGTTCCAGTAACGAGTGGCGCCGCGCGAGGCGCGCACGTCGTCGAGCGGCTGGTGGGTGTGGGCGAAGACGATCTGCTCGGCCTCCTGGCCCCAGCCAAGGTTGGCGACGACCTGGGAGAAGGCCTCGAGCGCGTGCTCGGTCGGGCTGCTGCGCGAGAGCACGGTCGGCTCGGGATAGAGCGGGCGGGCGGGCGGCGGGCCGGGCAGCGGCTGCTCGCGGGCCTGGCGGGCGGCCTCGTCGGCGACGACGGCATCGAAGTGCGTGGCGCTGGGGAGCCCGGCGGTCTCGCCCTCGGTGCGATCGCGAAGGAGGGCGGTGAGGCGACGGGCGCCGCGCAACGGCGCCTCCGCGGCGGCGGCGATCCGCCCCACCCGCTGCGCGGCGCCGAAGACGTTCTGCTGGGCGCGGGTGCCGTGCGGCATCTGCGCGGCGATGTAGAGCCACTCGGTGAGCAGCGTGGTCACGGACTCGTAGTCGGCGGCCGTCCGCGGCTCCTCCGGGCCGCCCGCGGCGATCGCCCACAGCGCCCGGGTCAGGAGGCGCGAGCCGCGCGAGCCGCTCATCCGCGCGTGCGGGTCCAGGTAGTGGCCGTGGGTGCAGAGGACGCCGGCGCAGGTGTAGGTCGGGTAGGCGATCTCGACCTCGACGCCGGGCAGCCGACCCTCCAGGAAGCCCTGGAAGAAGGCGGGACCGGGCGGCTCGGGCGGCGGCACGCCGTCGGAGCGCGGCGCCTCGCCGCGGGCCAGGGCCGCCTCGACCACGCGGCTCTCCTCGTCGCGGTGGACGAGGTGGTGGTCGTGGTTGCCGGCGAGGAAGACGAAGCGCCTGCCCGGCAGCTGCTCCGCGATCAGCGCGAGCAGGCCCGCCGAGGCGTCGACGGCATCGCCGACCGCGCCGAAGAGGAAGTCGAAGAGGTCGCCGAGCAGGATAACCTCGTCCACCCCCTCGAGGGCCGGCGCCAGCCGCTCGAGGAAGAAGTCCTCGCGCAGCAGGTCACGGCCGGTCCAGGCGCCGAAGTGGGTGTCGGAGATGACCAGCGCGCGCAAGCCCGGGAGTCTAGGCGCGCTCCCCGAGGCGCATCTTCAGACCGCCGCGCGGCGAGAGCGTCGGCATCTGGCGGACGGTCATCGTGCGGCCGGGGAGGGCGTCGGCGCGCAACCGCTGCAGCAGCATCGTCGTCACCATCTTCACCTCGATCAGTCCGAACCGTTTGCCGATGCAGACCCGCTTGCCGCCGCCGAAGGGGACGTAGGCGCCGCGTGGCAGGGCGGCTTTGCGCTCGCGGGTGAAGCGCTCGGGGACGAACGCCTCGGGCTCGGGGAAGACCTCCGGGAGGCGGTGGCTGGCCCAGGAGCAGTAGTTGACGTAGGCGCCGCGGGGGACGTGGTAGCCGCCCCACTCGAAGTCACGGACGGCGCGGCGCGGGCCGATCCAGGCGGGCGGATAGAGGCGCAGGACCTCGTCGACGACCATGTCGAGGTAGGGCATCTCGCCCTCCAGTTGGTCGATCGTCGGCGGCGCGCCCGCCAGCACCCGGTCCTGCTCCTCGCAGAGGCGGGCCAGCACGTCGGGGTGGTGCGCCAGCTCGTGGAGGGCGAAGGCGACGGTCGAGGTCGAGGTGTCGTGGCCGGCGAACATCAGGGTCATCGCCTGGTCGCGGATCTCGGTGTCGGTGAAGCGCTCGCCGCGCTCGCCGCGCGCTCCGACCAGCAGGCTGAGGATGTCGTGACGGCCGCTGTCGGGGGCGGCGCGGCGGCGCTCGATCTCCTCGTAGACGATCCGGTCGAGGACGGCGCGCGCCGCCATCAGGCGGCGCCAGGGCGAGCCCGGGCCGCGCACCAGGCGCAGGGCGAAGTCGATGCCGAAGAAGCTGAGCGCGCGCTCGAAGTTCTCGGCGGCGACGGCACCCTTGCCGCCGTCGTCGGGGTCGAGGCCGAGCAGCGCCCGCATCGCGATCCGCATCGCCAGCCGCCGCATCCAGGCGTAGACGTCGACCACGGTGTCGGGACGCAGCGCGGCGATCGCCGCACCCGCCTCGGCCCGCATCGCCGCGGTCGCCGCCTCGACCTGCTCGCGGTGGAAGGCGGGCAGCATGATCGCCCGGGCGCGGTCGTGGTAGTCGTCGTCGATCGTCAGCAGGCCGTCGCCGAGCAGCGGGATCAGGTCGCCGAAGCTCGACTCGCGCCAGTGGAAGTTCTCCGGCCGGCCGACGGTGACGTAGTGGTTCGCCTCCGGGCCGAGCATCCAGATCGAGCGGATGTGCAGGAACCGCATCGAGAAGATCGGGCCGTACTCTTCGTAGGCGCCGAGCAGGAGGGGCAGCGGGTCGCGGGCGACCTGCCGGGTCCGCGCCCAGTCGAAGTCGTGCGGGCCGGGCGGGTACTTGCCGAGGGCGCACACCTCGACCGCCAGGTCGTCGAACACACGGCGGAAGGGGTTGCCCGACATCCGCGGCGGACGCGCGGCGATCGGCGCCGTGGAGTCGACCGTGGCCATCGCGCGGATACTAACTGGCCGGCCGGCCAGTCCCCTGCAGCTGTTCCTTACTCCGGAATGCCGGCCATAAGGAACAGCTGGCCGTCATGCCGCCTTCGCCGCCAACTGACCGCAGGCGGCGTCGATGTCACGGCCGCGGGTGAGGCGGACGGTGGCGGGGACGCGGTGCTCGGCGAGGATCGCGCGGAAGCGCTCGATCCGCTCCGGCGAGGAGCCGTCGTAGGCGCCGGTCGGGTTGTAGGGGATCAGGTTGACCTTGTAGCCACGCGGGTCGAGCAGGGCGGCCAGCTCGCGGGCATGCTCGGGGAGGTCGTTGACGCCGTCGAGCATCACGTACTCGACGAAGACCTTGCGCCGGCGGCGCACCCGGTAGCGCTCGCAGGCGGCGAGCACGTCGGCCAGCGGGAAGCGGTCGTTGACCGGCATCAGCTGCGAGCGCAGCCCGTCGTTCGGCGCGTGCAGGGAGAGGGCGAGCGAGATCGGCATCTCAAACTCGGCGAGGCGGTCGATCCCTGGCACCCAGCCGACCGTCGAGATCGCCGTGCGGCGGTGGGTGACGCCGAGGTCGGGAAGTCGCTCGCAGGCGGCGAGCACGTTGTCGACGTTCATCGTCGGCTCTCCCATCCCCATGAAGACGACGTGGTCGATCGGTTCGACGCGGCGGAAGTGGAGCGCCTGGTCGAGGATCTCGTCGGCCGAGAGGTTGCGCCCGAACTTCATCTTGCCGGTCGCGCAGAAGCTGCAGGTGAGCGGACAGCCGGACTGCGAGGAGAGGCAGACCGAGCGCCGGCCGTCGCGGTAGCGCATCAGCACCGCCTCGATCGGCCGGCCGTCGGCGGTGTCGAAGAGGGTCTTGACGGTGCCGTCGTCGGAGCGCGCCTCGGCGCGGACCGTGAGGGTCGAGAGCGGCACCTCGGCCGCGAGCCGCTCGCGCAGCGCCGCGGGCAGGTTGGTCATCTCGCCGAAGCCGCCCGCCCCCCGCGCCACCCACTCCCAGACCTGGGAAGAGCGGTAGGCAGGCTCGCCGGCGGCGGCGAGAAGCTCGTTCAGGCGCTGCGTGTCCATAGACCGAGATTAGCCCGCGCCGCGTTCGCACTTCTCGTCGCTATGCGGCTATTTCTGCGAACGCCGCGGCGTGGGCTACTCGTGGATCTTCTCGCCGCGCTCGAGCATGGCGATGAATTTGCGCAGGCGGCGCTCGCGGGTCTCGGGTTTCTTCGCCTCGGCGAGGCGGTAGGTGATCGCGTAGCAGTTGGCGCTGTCGAGCTCGGCGAAGAAGGCGGCGGCGGCAGGGTTGGCGTCCAGCTCCCGGCGCAGGTCGTCGGGCACCTCGGCGGCACGCTGGCCGGCGTAGGCGGCCTCCCAGCGGCCGTCGGCCTTCGCCGCGGCGACCTCGGCGGCGCCGCCCGGGCGCAGCGCTCCCCTGGCCTCCAGCGCTTCGGCCTTCTCACGATTGATCTTCGACCAGCGGCCGCGGGGACGGCGCGGCGTGAAGCGCTGCAGGAAGTGGGTCTCGTCGAGCCCGCGCTTCTGGCTGTCGATCCAGCCGAAGCAGAGCGCCAGCTCGAGCGCCTCGGCGTAGGTGACGGTCGGCTCCGGCGCGCCTTTCTTGGCGATCTTCAGCCAGAGGCCCGGCGAGGACCTGCCGTTGGCCCCGAACCACTCCTCCAGCTCGTCGGGGGTGGCGAACAACCGGATCTCAAGCTCCTCGGCCATACGAGGTAGTAGAAGGTAGTGACCGAGACGACATCCGACGAACAAGGAGGACCCATGGCTGCGATCCCCGACCAGGCAAAGCACCTCTTCGAAGGCAAGGACTTCGCCCACGTGGCGACGATCAACCCGGACGGCTCGCCCCAGGTCTCCGCCGTCTGGATCGGGCTGGACGGCGACCTCGTCACCTTCAACACCGCCGAGGGCCGGGTGAAGACGAAGAACCTGCAGGCCAACCCGAGCGTCGCGATCTCGATCGCCGACCAGCAGAACCCCTACGAGAACCTGATCATCCAGGGCAAGGTCGTCGAGCTGACCCACGACGGCGCCGACGAGGACATCGACGCGCTCGCCAAGCGCTACCTCGACGCCGACTCCTACCCCTTCCGCCAGCCGGGCGAAGAACGGGTGATCGTGAAGATCGAGCCGCAGAAGGTCAACCACACCGCCCCCTGAGCAGAGCCGGACGATGGCGGGAGGAGGACGGGCGCTCGCCGGGGCGTTCGGGGCGCTGGGCGTCTACCGGGGCGCCGTCCTCCCCCGCATCGGCCGCGAGCGGGAGCTCTGGCTGGCGCGCGCGGCGCGGATCCCGGATCCGGTACTGCGCGGGCAGGCGCTCGCCGCGCTGCGCGAGAAGTCGGCGAACGTAGAGGCCACCGGCGTCTTCGCGACCCTGGCGCCGCGGCACCGGCGCGCCGCGGTGGTGCGGGCCGGCGCCTGCCTGCAGATCGCCGTCGACTACCTCGACACCTTGAGCGAGGACACCGGTGCCGCGGACGCGCTCGAGGACGGCCTGCGACTCCACCGTGCCCTGGCCGGCGCGGTCACCGGGGCACGGCCGGACGACCCCTACGCGGCCCATCCCAGAGGCGAGGACGGCGGCTATCTGGAGGAGCTGATCGCCGAGTGCGCCCGGCTCGTCGCGCCGTTGCCGCGGGTCGCCGAGTGTCGGTCGCCGCTGCTCGCCGCCGTCACCCGCTGCGGCGAAGGACAGGCCTACACCCATGCCGCGGCGGGCGGCGCGCCGGACGCGCTCAGGAGATGGGCGGAAGGACTGGACGCCGAGGCCGGCTACCGCTGGTGGGAGGTGGCCGCGGGCGCGAGCTCCTCGGTCGCCGCCCACGCGCTCCTGGCCCTGGCCGCCGACGAGCGGGCCTCCGCCGCCACCGCGGCGGCGGTCAATGCCGCCTACTTCCCCGCGATCGGCGCGCTGACGGTCCTGCTCGACGACCTCGTCGACCTGGACGAGGACGTCCGGAGCGGCGAGCACAGCTACATCTCCTACTGCGGCGACGATCGCCTCCTCGCCGAGCGCCTCGGAACGCTCGCCGAGCGGGCGAGATCGGCGATCGCCCCGCTGCCGCGACGCGGACGCCACGAAGCGATCCTCGCCGGCGTCGCCGGTTTCTACCTCGCCCAGCCGGGCGCCGCCGCGCCCCGCTGGGATCCCACCCGCCGGCGTCTCTTCGCGGCGCTGGGCGTCCCCGCCCGCATCCTCACCGCCGTCTCACGGCGGCGCTGACGGTCCGGGCGGGGGAATTGGGTTGCCCGCCCGGACCGTGACATCCGCGCCTGAGGCCTGACCCAGTCAGGGAGTTGGGCGGCCGGGGCGGCCTGATCGGTGGAGATCAGACCTGCCGCCGAGCAGGGAGATCGACGGCCCCCTAATAAGAACACACGCGCGCCACTTAGTCAATCCACCAGGCCTACCCGATTTGCCCAGCTCTTCGCCTCGGCGAATCCGAGATAGGGCAGCAGGACGAGCAGCACGAGGTCCGGCCGCAGCTCCTCGAGGCGGTCGGCGCGGCCGAGGCGCAGGTAGTCCCCGACGAGGCCGACGACACCGCCCACCAAGGCCGCGTCGGTAGACCCCGGGAGCCTTTTGCCCACCGGGGCCTGAGCCTGTAAAAAGCCTGTAAATCGACGTATTATAGCCTCATAGCGAGCGATTCTTTCGGCCTCGCCCTCGAGCTCCGACGCGAAGCCGTCGGCGATCTCCGGGTGGGCGATCGCGAAGTCGACCCCGGCGTAGACCCCGGCGGCGATCCGGGCGGGCCATTCGGCCTCGGCGGAACATGCCCGCAAGACGACCTCCTCAAGCTGGATGAGCCCCCGCGAGTCGTCCACGAATTAGGAACGTTAACAGACCAAAAATCCAAAACCTGGGTCAGCGGACCAGAACCGACTCGCGGCCTTACAGGGCGGCGGCCGGAGCTGTCGGACAGGTTGACCGCGGCCAGGTGAAGGTAGGGGACCGGCTAACCTCGTCCCTGATGGAGCGGGGAGAGGCAGGGACGGGGCGGATGGAGGGGCACGGCTTCTACACCGCCCACTCCCAGGCCCAGGAGGCATATGGCGAGCTCGGCCTCGAATGGCTCGAGCAGGCGGCGGCCGAGGTCGACCCGCCCGCGCCGCCGCTGCCCTTCGTGATCGCCGACCTGGGCGCCGCCGGTGGCGGCAACTCGCTCGCGCCGATGCGGCGGGCGCTGGCCGCCCGGCGGGGACCCGGCGCCGCGCTGGTGGTCCACACCGACATCCCCGGCAACGACTTCACCGCCCTCTTCGACCTCGTCACCGGTTCGCCAGAGTCCTACCTGGGTGACCCCGAAGTGTTCGCCACCGCCGAGGCGAGGACGTTCTATGAACCCCTGTTCCCGCCTGACTTCCTCTCCCTGGGCTGGTCGTCGATCGCGGTGCACTGGCTGAGCCGGGTGCCGATGCCGATCCCCGACCACATCTACTGCAGCTTCGCCCACGGCAGGGCGCGCGAGGCACTGCGGGCGCGCTCGGCCGAGGACTGGGACGCCTTCCTCTCCTGCCGCTCGCAGGAGCTGCGGCCCGGCGGCCGGCTGATCGTGGTCGGCGGCGCGGCGACCGAGGACGGCTCGAGTGGCGCCGAGGGATTGATGGAGATCGCGAACGAGGCGCTGCGGGCGCTGGTCGAGACGGGAGCCCTGGACGCCGCCGACCACGCGCGGATGACGATCCCCACCTGGAACCGCTCCCCGGCGGAATTCCTGGCGCCGTTCGAGTCCGGCGGGTTCGAGGGCGGGCTGGAGCTGCGTCGCCATGCCGCTCGCTCCCTGCCCGATCCCTACCTCGCCGCCTACCGCGCCGACGGGGACCTGGACCGCTACGTCGAGAGCGTCGCCTCCTTCTTCCGGGCCGCGTTCGAGGATTCGCTCTGGGCGGCGCTCGGCGGCCGCTCCCACGATGCGGAGGTCGAGGCCGGCTTCGCGAGGCTGCTGCGGGAGGGCATCGCGGCGGCACCGGAGCGGGCCGCATGCGAATGGCACGTCGTCGTGCTCGACATCGCCCGCCGCCCGCGATGAGCCGGCTCAGACCGAGACCGTGACCGGGAAGGTCGCCAGCCAGATCGCCGTGCCGAGGAAGAGGACATAGCCGAGCAGGAGGAGCGCGACCCGCTGCCGGGGCGTCGTGAGCTTGGTGCTGATGCCTGCGAAGAAGAGCGCGGCGGCGAAGAGCACCACCGCGAGCACGTAGTTGTCGGAGCGCTGGTTGGACCGGCGGGCTTCGGCGGTCGCCGTTTCGGCTTCGGCGAGCAGCCTCTGCGATTTGGCTTCGCTCGCAAGCTTGTACTGCGGCATCGCGAACGGCGTCGGCGGCGCCTTGGCGTTCTCGAGTGGCCGGGTCGCGATCCAGGCCCGGACCGCCGGCTTGAATTCCGGGCGGAAGCGACGGATGTAGAAGTTGGAGAGCCGGACGTCGTGGGCGGCGTAGGCGTTCACCCACTGGGTGAAGGTCAGGACGTCGACCTGGGTCTCCTGGCCGGCTTGATCGGAGGCACGGGTCGATTCCACCCGCGCTGCATTGGACCGGCTGAAGTCGACCGCCTGCACCCCGCTCCATCGCGAGGATTGGTAGGAGCTCCAGGCCGTCGCGACCGCGGCGATCGCCAGCAGGATGGTCGCCAGCAGCTCGAGATGCACGTGCACGCGGCCGATCCGACCCGGGCCTGATGTGGCAGGGTCGGCAGCAGGCTCGGTCGTGGACATCGGCGAGAGCGTATCGGCGGCCTGGCATCAGGGCTGTTCCACCGACCGTTCGCCGGCTCGCGGCTCGCGCGCCGACGCGGGTCAGCCATACCGGGAGAATTTGAAGCTGCAGTAGTTGAACCCGAACGCGATCACCGAGTTGTTGGCGAGGTTTCCGTTGTGGATGAAGCGCGCCGTCAACCGCTGTGCGGGGATCGCCCGCCCGGCCCGCAGCTGCGCGGTGATCTGCTTCAGATAGCTCTCCTGTCGGTTCAGGTAGGTGAACCAGGTGCCGAGCTTGGCGACGTCGGCGGTCGGCCGCGGCACGGCGGAGATCTTGGCGACCGTGCCGCCGAAGATCCTCGCCGCCTTGGCGAACTTGCCCGCCGCGATGGCGAGGCGTTCGGCCTTGAGGTCACCTTTCGCGCCCCGCATCGCGACCTGGGTCGCTGCCGCCCGCGGCTTGCAGATCCCCTCCAACCGGGCGACGTATTCGGCACGGCTCGGCGCTTCGGCAGCGGCCGCCACGGCGACGGAGCCGAGCAGGACGACGAAGGTCAGCAGCATCGCCAGCCGCCAGCCCAAGCCGCCCACTCCCAGCCAGCTGTTCCTTATGCCGGAATGCTGGGGATAAGGAACAGCTGGCCGTGGTTCCTTCGCCGTTTTTCTCATCGAATCTCCTTCTTTTCCGGAATTTGACATCAAGCACCACGACCGCTCGGGTCGGCGGTGAGCAGGCGGCGGCGGGGCAAGATCCGCTCGAGGCCCGGCGGCACCGCCCAGATCCGGTCCCCGATCAACAGCATCAGCGAGGGCAGGAGCACGATCCGCACCACGGTGGCGTCGAGCAGGATCGCGACCGTCAGCCCCACCCCCATCTGGCTCACCGTGGCGACCGGGGCGGCCGCGAAGGAGATGAAGACGGCGGCCATGATCGCCGCCGCCCCGGTGACCACGCCCGCCGTCTTCTCGAGCCCGAAGGCGATCGCCGCGCGGTTGTCGCCGTCGCGCTCGTAGCGTTCGCGCATCCGGGCGAGCAGGAACACCGCGTAGTCGACAGAGAGGCCGAAGGTCACCCCGAAGATCGCGCCCGCCCCGACCGTGTCGATGTAGGGGTGACCGCCGAGCGGATAGCCGGCCGGGATCTTGGCGACGAGCGACATCACGCCGACCGCCGCGGCCACCGAGCCGAGGTTGAGGCAGACGGTCAGGACCGCCAGCAGCGGCGCCCGCAGGACGACGATCAGGGCGAGGAGGCTGAACAGGATGAAGGCGCCGATCACCAGCGGCAGCCTCGCTTCGGTCGCCTGGCCGTAAGCGTTGACGGTCGCGGCGCCGCCCGCGACGCCGGTCTGCAGACCGCCGGCGGCCGCCAGCACGTCGGCGTCTTCCCCCAGCCTCTCCCCCACCGCCCGCGAGCCGGCCGTGTTGAAGCCGTGATCGCTGACGACCAGCATCCGCGCCGCCTGTCCACCGGTGCCGAGGCTGACCGCCTCGCTCGCCTGGGAGCGCTTCTCGGGCGGCGCGCCGTCGAGCGCCGAGAGGACGAAGTAGCCGGACTGGAAGAGATGGGGTGAGGCGCGGTGGACGGCTTCGGCGCCGAGGACGAGCGGCTCGACCGCGGCCGTGGTGCGCACCCCGGCGCCGTGCAGCTTCGCCTCGAGAGGGAGCGTGCGGCGCGAGCCCTCGGCCAGGCCGCTCTGCAGCGTCCCGGCCCCGTGCTCGAGTTCGAGCAGGCCGCGCGAGAGGCGTTCGGCGCCGCCGCCGAGCCGATCGAGCCCTTCGCTCAGCCCGCCCGCCGATTCGGCGAGGCGCCCGACGCCCGATTCGAGCCGCTTCCCCCCCGGGACCAGTCGGTTCAGGCCGCCGTTCAGGGTCTGCGCGGTTTCGCGCAGGCGGCGCACTTCGTCGCGGTTGCCGGCGATCGTCCGGGCGAGGACGCGGGCGGCGTTTGCCGCGCGGCGCAGGGACGGATCGGCCGCCGCCGCCGTTTCCAGTTGACGGGCGAGCTTGCGGGCGCGGGCGAGCTCGCCGCCGCGGATCCGGGGGACCAGCGAGCGCAGGCCGAGCGTCAGGGTCAGTCCCGCGACCGACGCTCGCTGCTGCCCATGGCTGAGCTTCTTCGTGCCGTTGCGCAGGCGCGCGATCGCGTCCGTCGCCACTTCGCCGCGCCCGGCGGCGCGCCGCAGTTCGGTGGCGATCGTCGAGGCCCCGGCCGCGGCGCGACTC
>DASZZB010000201.1:0-6801 GCA_035545115.1 Solirubrobacterales bacterium
CCCCGCCCGGGCACGCCGCATCCCCCGGCCGCACCGGTCGAGTTCGCCGGGGAGTCCGCTTGCGGGGTCGATCGTCTGGCTAGGCGAGGGTGCCGTCGGGCCGGGGCCGCGAGACGTACGGGCTGCCGGCGGCGCTGAAGCGCCAGGGACGCTCGACGGCTTTGGTGATCCCGACGCGGGTGCTGGTCACCACGGCGGGCGGCTCGCCCTCCGGTGGCAGCAGGAGGAACGGGTCGCGGTCGAGCCGGTCGGCGTTCTCGGCCAGGGTGATCCCGAGCGCCTCGGTCAGCTTGCCGGGGCCGGAGCAGAGGTCGAGATCGCTCCGCGCCGCGGGCCGGCGCTCGCGGATCGTCGCGAGGCCCTTGGTCGGCTCGAGCGCCCGGACCAGCACCGCCGCCGCCTCACCTTCCGGTTCGCAGACGAAGTTGAGCAGGCTGTGGATGCCGTAGGAGAGATAGACGTAGGCGCGGCCGGGGGGGCCGAAGAGGACGCTGGTCCGCTCGGTCAGGCCGACGTAGGCGTGGCAGGCGGGATCGTCGCGCTCATAGCTCTCGGTCTCGACGATCGTGCCGCCGGCCCCGGCGAAGAAGAGCCGGCAGCCGACCAGCTCGCGCGCCACGTCGTGGACGCTGCGGTCGAAGAAATCGATGCCGAGACGCTTCAGGCCGATCCCGCCGCGTCGCGGAGCGTCGCCAGCGCTTCCCGCGCCCCCTCGATCTGGGCGACTAGCGCCTCGGAGCCGGTGCCGCCGGCGATCTGCTTGCGCTCCAGCCAGCCGGCGCGCTGCAGCACCTCGTAATACTCGTCGCCGAGCGCCTCCGAGCGGGCGGCGATCTGCTCGCGGTCGAGGCCGGAGAGCGGCACGTCGGCGGCGATCGCGTCGCGGACCAGCTCGCCGACGATCCCGTGCGCCTCACGGAACGGCACGCCCTGGCGGACCAGCAGGTCGGCGACCTCGGTCGCGGCGAGCATCTCGTCGCCCGAGGCCTCCTCCAGCCGCTCGCGGTCGAAGACGATCTCCTCGAGGATCCCGGCCGCCGCCTCGAGGCTCGCCTCGATCGTGTCGACCGCGTCCCAGAGCGGCTCCTTGTCCTCCTGCATGTCCTTGCCGTAGGTGAGCGGCAGCGCGTGCATCACGCCGAGCAGCGTCTGGTGGGCGGCGGCGACGCGCGGGCCCTTCGCCCGCAGCAGCTCGGCCGCGTCGGGGTTCTTCTTCTGCGGCATGATCGAGGAGCCCGAGGAGAAGGCCTCGTCGAGCTCGCAGAAGCCGAACTCGGTGCTCGACCAGATCACCAGCTCCGAGCCGAGCCGCGAGAGGTGCATCGCGCAGGTCGCCGCGGCGCTCAGATAATCGATCACGAAGTCGCGGTTGGAGACGCCGTCGAGCGAGTTCGGCGTGATCGCGGCGAAGCCGAGCTCGGCGGCGACGATCTCGCGGTCGATCGGCCAGTTGGCGCCCGCCAGGGCGGCCGAGCCGAGCGGCATCACGCTCGCCGACTCGGCGGCGAAGCCGAAGCGACGGGCGTCGCGGGAGAGCATCCAGAAGTAGGCGAGCAGGTGGTGGCCGAGGTAGACCGGCTGGGCGCGCTGCAGGTGGGTGTAGCCGGGCATCGTCCAGTCGCGGTGGGTCTCGGCGAGACCGAGCAGCCGCTCCATCGCCGCCGCGCAGAGCCGCATCGCGCGGCGCGAGGCGGCGCCGACCGCCATCGCGACGTCGGTGGCGACCTGGTCGTTGCGCGAGCGGCCGGTGTGGAGCTTGCCCGCCAGCGCGCCGATCTCCTCGCCGAGCAGCCGCTCGATCGCCATGTGGATGTCCTCGTCGGACTCCTCGAACTCGAAGCCCGGCGCCTCGATCCGGGCCCCCACCCGGTCGAGCCCGGCGGCGATCTCCTCCGTCTCGGCGGCGCTGAGGACGCCGACCCGGACCAGGCCGCGGGCGTGCGCCTGCGACTGCAGGATGTCGTAGGGGGCCAGCCGGCGGTCGAAGGCGAGCGAGCGGTTCATCCGCCAGAAGCGTGGATCGGGGTCTTTGCGGAAACGGGCCATGAGCGCTGGATTATGTTGGTTATCCGGGGTTGGTTATCCGGGGTTGTTATCCGGGGTTGTTATCCGGGGTTGTTATCCGGGTCCCCGCCGCGAGGCGTCGACGGCGGCCGCCAGCTCGGCGCAGACGCGCTCGACCTGCGCCTCGGTCAGCCGCGGGAAGAACGGCAGCGCCAGCGAGTGGGCCGAGGCGGCCTCGGCGACCGGGAACTGGCCCTCGCGGTAGCCGAGCTCGCGCAGGTGCGGGAGGAGGTGGACGCTCGGCAGGTAGGCCTTCGAGTCGATCCCCTTCTCGCGCAGCGCCCGGATCACCGCGTCGCGGTCGACCTCGTCGGCGAGCCGCACCACGTAGACGAACCAGCCGCGCACCTCGCGACCGCGGGCCGCGCGCGGCGCCTCCACCCCGGGCACGTCGGCGAGCCGCTCGGCGTAGGCGGCGGCGACCGCGGCGCGGCGCTCCAGGAGGCCCGGCAGCTTCTCCACCTGGGCGACCCCGATCGCCGCCTGCAGGTCGGAGAGCCGGTAGTTGAAGCCGAGCCGGTCGTGGTCGAGCCAGCCCATGTCGACGGCGCGGCCCTGGTTGCGCTCGCTGCGCAGGCGCGCCGCGGCATCGGCGTCGGTGGGGACGATCATGCCGCCCTCCCCCGTGGTCAACTGCTTGTTGGCGTAGAAGGCGAAGGTGGCGAAGTGGCCGCGGGTGCCGGCCATGCGGCCCTCGGAGTCGACCGCGCCGAGCGCCTCGCAGGCGTCCTCGAGGATGCCGAGGTCGTGGCGCGCCGCCAGCGCCTCGAGCTCCGGCCAGGCGGCGGGCCAGCCGAAGATGTCGATCGGCAGGAGGCCCGCGGTGCGCTCGCCGACCGCCGCGGAGGCGGCCTCCGGGTCGATGTCCAGCGTCACCGGGTCGACGTCGACGAAGACCGGCCGCGCCCCCTCGTAGAGCAGGCAGTTGGCGGAGGCGACGAAGGTGAACGGGCTGGTGAGGACCTCGTCGCCCGGTCCCCAGCCGAGCCGGCGCACCCCGAGGTGGAGCGCCGCGGTACCGCTCGAGACCGCGACCGCGTCCTCGACCCCGAGGAAGTCGGCGAAGGCCCGCTCGAAGCGCTCCCCCGTCGGCCCCAGCGAGAGCCGACCCGAGCGCAGCACCTCGAGCACCAGCTCCTCCTCGCGGGTTCCGAGGTCGGGACTCGCCAGAGGGATGAGGTTTTCGGGGCTACTCGCCATAAATGTTCCGCTTCGCTCGCTGCGCAGAGTCACCAGATATGGATGCTTGCTCGCTCCGCGTCACTGAAACGCGTACTCCAGCGAGTCGACCAGCGCCTGCCAGGAGGCCTCGATCACGTTGCCGGAGACGCCGGTGGTCCCCCACTCGCGGTCGCCGTCGGTCGAGTCGAGCAGGACCCGGGTGACCGCGTCGGTGCCGCGGTCCTGGTCGAGGATCCGCACCTTGTAGTTGGTCAGCTCGATGTCGGCCAGGTGCGGGTGGCGGGCGGTGATCGCCTGGCGGAGCGCCTTGTCGAGGGCGCTGACCGGGCCGTTGCCCTCGGCGATCTCGACGTGGCGCTCACCGTCGATGTTGAGCTTCACCGTCGCCTCGGTTTCGACCTCTCCCCCGGCCCGCCGCTGGGTCACGACCCGGTAGCTCTCCAGCTCGAAGAGCGACCGGTAGGCGCCCGCCTCGCCCCGCAGCAGCAGCTCGAAGGAGGCCGGGGCCGCCTCGTAGTGGTAGCCGCGGTGCTCGCGCTCCTTCAGCACCTCGATCGCCCGTGACGCCGCCGCGTCGTCGATCTCGAGTCCCGCCGCCCGCGCCTGGTCGCGGATCGTCGCCTTGCCGGAGAGCTCCGAGGGCAGGATCGCCCGCTCGTTGCCGACCGCGGCCGGGTCGACGTGCTCGTAGGAGCGGGCCTCGGCCTCGACCCCGGCGACGTGGATGCCGCCCTTGTGGGCGAAGGCGTTGCGGCCGACGTAGGGGGCGTCGGGATCCGGCGTCAGGTTGCAGAGCTCGTCGACGAAGTGGACCGTCTCGGCCAGCGTCTCGAGCTTCTCGGCGGGGACCACGTCGAAGCCCATCTTCAGCTGCAGCGCGGGCAGGATCGTGGTCAGGTTGGCGTTGCCACAGCGCTCGCCGTAGCCGTTCACCGTCCCCTGCACCAGCCGCGCCCCGGCGTTCACCGCGGCGAGGCTGTTGGCGACCCCGCAGCCCGCGTCGTCGTGGGCGTGGATGCCGAGTTCGGCGCGGCCGCCGAAGCGCGCCACGGCGCCCTCGGTCGCGGCGGCGACCTGGTCGGGGAGGCTGGCCCCGTTGGTGTCGCAGAGGGTGACGTTCTCGGCACCGGCGTCGATCGCCGCCTCCAGGCAGGAGAGCGCGTAGCCAGGGTCCTCGCGGTAGGAGTCGAAGAAGTGCTCGGCGTCGTAGACGACCCGCTTGCCGCGCTCCCGGCAGAAGGCGACCGACTCGGCGATCATCGCCAGGTTCTCCTCGCGCGAGACCTTGGTCACCTTCTCCAGGTGGAGCCCCCAGGTCTTGCCGACCAGGGTGACGACCGGGGCGAAGGAGTCGACCAGGGTGAGGAGCGCCGGGTCCTCGGCCGCTTCGACGCCGCGCCGCCGGGTCATCCCGAAGCCGCAGACGACGGCCTGCTCCAGCGGCAGGTCGGCGAGCGCCGCGAAGAGCTCCTCTTCCTTCGGGTTCGAGCTGGGGAAGCCCGCCTCGATCATCTGCACGCCGAGCCGGTCGAGCGCCTCGACCACGCGCACCTTCTCGGCCGCCGAGAGCGACATCCCCTCACCCTGCATCCCGTCCCGCAGGGTGGTGTCGTAGAGCTTCACCTGTTCCATCTGGATACTGCCTTTCGAGTTCGGAGAGAAGATCGGTGGGCTCGGAGCGAGCCCGGGCGCACGGCGGAGCCGCGCCTGCCGCTAGGCGGCAGGGGTAATTCGCCCGATCGTCTCGTCGGTGGACTCGATCTCCTCGGCGCCGATCGCGGCGCCGTCGCGCTCGTCGGCAGGTTCCGCCGGAGACGGCACGTCGACGAAGTCGAGCCACTCGAGGTACTCCTCGGCGCGCCCGTGCAGGACATCCATGAATTTCGCCTGGACGTGGCGGGTGATCTCGCCGGGGCCACCGATGTCGTGGTCGTCGATCTCGCAGACCGGCACCATCTCCGCCGCGGTGCCGGTCATGAAGACCTCTTCGGCGAGGTAGAGCTCGGCGCGGGCGATGTCGCGCTCGACCACCGTGTAGCCGAGGTCACGGGCGATCTGGATCACCGACTTGCGGTTGATCCCGTCGAGGATCGAGGCGACGTGCGGCGGCGTCAGGATCTCGCCGTCGCGGACCACGAAGATGTTCTCGCCCGAGCCCTCGCAGACGAAGCCGCGCTCGTCGAGCAGGATCGCCTCGTCGTACCCGGCGTTGGCCGACTCGGTCTTGGCGAGGATCGAGTTGAGGTAGGAGCCCGAGGCCTTGGCGTGCGGGATCGCGCCCGCCGGGCTGATCCGCCGCCAGCTCGAGACCTTGGCGCGGATGCCCTTGCCGGCGCTCTCGTCGCCGAGATAGGCGCCCCAGGGCCAGGTGGCGATGATCACGTCGACCGGGGCGGAGCTCGCGTAGAGCCCCATCTCGCCGTAGCCGCGGAAGGCGAGCGGGCGGATGTAGCAGGAGGTCTGCCCGTTGCGGCACATCAGCTCGTGGGTCGCCTGGCGCAGCTCCTCGGTCGAGTAGGGCAGCTGCAGGTAGTAGAGCGCGGCCGATTTGGCGAGCCGGTCGTAATGCTCCTTGGAGCGGAAGATCGCCGGGCCGCGCTCGGTCTCGTAGGCGCGGATCCCCTCGAAGACGCCGGTCCCGTAGTGCAATCCGTGCGAAAGCACATGCACCTTGGCGTCGTCCCAGGGTACGAACTCGCCGTTCTTCCAAATCAAATCGACCGGATCCATGTTGGGGGGATTATGCCCGATGGATCGAAGGGATCGAAACCAAGCGTCCCGAATGACGGGTGAAACCCGAGAAGGAGGAATCAGGATGAAGCGATTTCGTCCCCGGCCGACCTACGCGAACGTGATCGCGTCGTTGGCCTTGTTCATCGCCCTCGGCGGCGCCGCGGTGGCGGCCGGTCTGCCGAAGAACAGCGTCGGCCCACGGCAGCTGAAGAGGGGCGCGGTGACCGCGAAGGCGATCCGACACAACGCGGTGCGGGCGGGCAAGATCGCGCCCAAGGCCGTCGTCGCGGGCAAGCTCGGCCCCAACGCGGTGCTGCCGGGCAACCTCGGCGCCGGCGTGATCAGCACCAGCAAGATCGCCGCCCAGGCGGTGAACGCGTCGAAGATCAAGAACAACGTCGTCACCACCAACAAGCTGAACAACAAGGCCGTGACCGCGCAGAAAATCGCCGAAAAGGGCGTCGCGACGGCGAACTTGGCGGAAGGCGCGGTGACCACCGCCAAGCTTGCGAACGGCTCGGTGACGGCGGCGAAATTGAGCGGTGAAGTGCTCAACAACGTCAATCCGCTGAAGAGCGGGCAGACGCTGCGGGGCGTCTTCGACATCGGCGGGTACGAGACCGCAACCGAGGCGACGCCGACGACCGGCGAACCGCCGATCGCCCGCGGCTCGGTCACCTTCCAGCAGGCGCTGCTGAACACCCCGGCGGTGTCGGTGGTGCCGAAGGGCGGCCCCTACCCGGCCCAGTGCCCCGGCCTCGGCAGTGGTGAAACGGCCCCGGTGGCCGCCGCCGGGTGGCTCTGCCTCTACCTGACGGCGGA
>DASZZB010000202.1:0-3512 GCA_035545115.1 Solirubrobacterales bacterium
GGCTTAGACGGTCGCGCGCGACTTCAGGGTGGCGAGGAGCTCTGGCGGGAAGCCGGCGACCTGATCGAGATCGTCGACCGAGCGGAAGCCTCCGAGGCGCTCGCGGTGGGCGAGCAGGCGGGTCGCCTGGGTCACCGAGAGGTCCTGTGCGCGCAGCTCCTCGAAGGTGACCGCGTTCAGGTTGAGCGCCCCGACCGATGGGGCCGGAGCGGGAGTCGGGCTCGGGGGCTCCGGCGTCGGAGCGGGCACGGCGGGAGTCGACACGGGCGGAGTCGAGGTCGGCGCCGGGACCGGGGCAGGGGCGGGAGTCGGGGGCGGCGTCGGGACGGGGGCGGGCGGAGGGGTACGGGCGGGGTCGAGTGAGCGGACCACGGTTTCCTCGGCTTCGCGGGCCTGTTGCTCGGCGACGCGGGCACGCTGCTCGGCCTCCGCGACCGCCTGCTGCATCTCCTCGAGGCGTCGCCGCTGCGCTTCCTCCTCGGCGCGGGCACCTTCCAGGCGCTTCGCCGCGGCGGCACGCTCTTCGGCCGCCCTGGTCCGCTCGTCGACTTCGCGCAGGCGACGCTCGACCTCCCGCATCGAGTGGTCGAGCTCCTCGCGGCCCGCCTGCAGGCGCTCTTCGGCAAAGCTGAGGTCGGCGGGCGGGGCCGGCGCGGGCGCGGGCGGCGTCGGGGCGGGCGGGTTCGGTGGCGCGTCGACAGGCTGGTCGCGGAGCCGCTCGGCCTCCTGCATCCGCCGTTCCGCCTCGGCCCGGAGCCGCTGCTCCTCGAAACGCACCTCGGCGACTTTCTCGTGGACACGCTGTTCGGCGGTGACGGCATCGGCGGGGGTGACCGCCGAGGGGTCCTGGACCGGCGGCGGCACCGGCGTCGGGGCGGCCGGCGCGGGCGGGGCGGTCGGCGCGGGTGGGACGGTCGGCGTGGGTGGCGGCGTGGTGGCCGCGACCGGCGGGGTCACCGCGGCAGGCGACTTCTGGCCCTTTCGATCGGCGCGCTTGGCAGCGCGCTCCTGCCTACGTCTTTCGACCGCCTCACGTCGCTCCTGGCGCTTCCGCTCGCGCGCTTCGCGCTGCTCTCCGCGCAGGCGCGCACGGCGTTCCTTGCGCGTCTCGTTCGCGGGCGGCACCCCCTGCGGGGCCGGCGGCGCCGCCTGGGCGACGGGAGGCACGCCCGGCGGGACGGGTGGGGAGTCCGCGCCCCCGGCCTTCTCGCCCTGTTCGGCTTCCTTGGCGCGGCGCTGGGACAAGACCGCCAGCAGAAGTAGCAGGAGGATCGCGGCGGCCACGGCAGCGATGAACCAGCCGGTGTGATCCGACACGTAGTCGCTGACGTTCGCCGCGAGCATCGATCCATCCTTACAAAGGATCGCCGATCGTCAAAGGCCGGCCACCCGGCTGGGCCTCGGCTTTCACCTCAGCTCACCGCATCCGTCCCTTGAACTCCCGCTCGACTTCGCGCCGCACGTCGCGGTCGGCGATCTCGCGGCGCCGGTCACGGCCCTCCTTGCCCCGGGCCAGGGCCAGCTCCACCTTCGCCCGCGGGCCTTTGAAGTAGATCCGCACCGGCACCAGGGTGAGGCCTTTCTCGGCCGTTTTGCCGACCAACCGCTCGATCTCGTCACGATGCAGCAGGAGCTTGCGCGGTCGCTCCGGCTGATGGGCGTCGACCGCCGCGTATTCGTAGGGCGGGATGTGGAGCTTGCGCAGCCAGACCTCGCCCTCGTCGACCACCGCGTAGGCGTCGGTCATCTGCGCCTGGCCGCCGCGCAGCGCCTTCACCTCGGAGCCGGTCAGCACGATCCCCGCCTCCATCGTCTCGACGAACTCGAATTTGTGGCGCGCGCGCCGGTTGGTGACGACGTCGCCCGATGCCGGTCCCCGCTTCTTCCCCTTCTTCGCCATCAGCCCTTGCCGCCGCCCCCGGTCAGCTCCAGGTCGACCCGCCCGCGCCCGCCGTCGACGCCGGTCACCCGCACCCGCACCGGGGCGCCGAGCCGCAGCGCCGTCGCCCCCGCCCCGTGACCGACCAGCGAGACCTCGGCCGGGTCCAGCTCGTAACGCCCGCCGGGCAGCGTCCGCGCCGGCAGCATGCCCTCGTAGACATCGCCAAGCTCGCCGGCGAAGGCGACGAACGCGCCCGCCCGGATCACGCCCGACACCTCGCCGTCGAATTCGGCGTCGAGGCCGCGCTCCCCGAGCTCCCGTTCCAGCAGGTATGCGGCGCAGACGTCGTCGGCATCGCGCTCGATCTTCGCCGACTCGCGCTCCTGGGCGGAGCTGTGGGCGGCGACTTCGCGCGCCTCGCTCAGGGTCGGCGCCTCCTCCCCCTCCCCCAGCGCCGCCAGCAGCGCCCTGTGCACGAGCAGGTCGGGATAGCGCCGGATCGGCGAGGTGAAGTGGGTGTAGGCGTCCGAGCCGAGCCCGGCGTGGCCGGTGTTCCGCTCGCTGTAGGCGGCCTGTTTCAGCGACCTGAGCACAAGCGAGGTATACGCGTCGCGCCCGTGCCCGCGCCGCGCGGCCTCGCGGCGCGCCAGCCTGCTCGCCTCCGCCGCCATCTCCCCCGCCGAGCGCGGCGAGAGCCCCTGGCCGAGCGGCGGGGTCGGCACGTCGAGGGCGGCCAGCTGGGTGAGCAGCCGTTCGACCGCCGGCGGATCGGGCTGCGCGTGCACGCGGTAGACGGCGGGGACCCGACGCTCGACCAGGAACTCGGCGACCCGCTCGTTGGTGAGGATCATCAGCCGCTCGATCAACCGGTGCGCCTCGGTCTGCGGCACCCGGTGGGCGGCGACCACGTTGCCGTCGGCATCGAACTCGAACTCCGGCTCGGCCGATTCGACATCGAGGCTGGTGGCGCCGCGGTGCTCGCCGAGGCCGGCGGCGACGTCGCGCGCGGCGGCGAGCGGTTCGGCGGCCGCCGCGGGCGGCTCCTCGCGCCCGTCGAAGACGCGGTCGAGCTGATCGTAGTCGAGCCGTGCGTCGGAGCGGATGCGGCTGCGGTAGAAGCGGGTGCGGATCGGGTGCGCCTCGCCATCGAGCTCGATCTCCACGGTGACCGCCAACCGCTCGACCCCCGGCGAGAGGCTGCACGCGCCGCTCGACAGCGCGTGCGGCAGCATCGGCTCTACCGCCCCCGGCACGTAGGTGCTGTTGGCGCGCCGCAGCGCCTCCAGGTCGAGCGGCGAGCCCGGCCGCACGTGGGCGGCGACGTCGGCGATGTGGACCCAGACCCGCCAGCCGTCGCCCTCGCGCTGCGCCGAGACCGCGTCGTCGAAGTCACGCGCAGTGGCCGGGTCGACGGTGAAGGTGGCCAGCGCGGTGAGGTCGCGCCGCGGCAGGTCGCGCGCCCCGGCCTCCTCGGCGGCGCGCGCCGCTTCCTCCTCGACCAGGCCGGTGAAGCCGCGCAGCCCGAGCCGCTCCGCCAGCAGGTCGGCGACCGCGTCACGGGCGCTCGGGGCCTTCGCCTCCCGCCGGCGCCGGGGGCGCGTCGATTGACGCGGGGTCAACCGGCGACCTG